>NZ_JBHLWB010000008.1:0-135796 GCF_042433055.1 Gallibacterium trehalosifermentans | reverse complement strand
CCGCCAGCGTTCAATCTGAGCCATGATCAAACTCTTCAATTTAAGTTTCATCGCTCAATAACTACTTAGCTCTCAATTTCTTAGCTCTAATCACTAATGAATTTCTAGTTTAAGCACCTATTAAGACTTCAAAATTAATATTCATTTTAAAATCAATCAACAAGTGCCCACACAGATTGTCTATATTGGTTTTTAAAGAACAAAAAACGACGCCTCTTCTTAACTTCACACTTCAGCGTCGTTGCGGTGCTGCATTATAGTGATTTAATTATATCTTGCAAGTGCTTTTTTTAATTTTTTTATTATTTGCTGTTTTTTACAACAAATCGCCGATAAAGTATAAAAAATAAATGCCATACTAAACAAAAAAACTATCTAGTATGGCACATCGTGAATCAATCACTCTTTTGGTAAACGCTTAATTGCAACGCATAATCCGCCCCAAATAATGATCAAGGCGATAATCATCATAGTAATTGCGATTGAACTCATTCTTCTTCCTCCACAAATTTTTCTTCATTTTTCCAAGGTAAGTGCGTTAATAGGAAAGCTACAATCACTAAACCAAATGCCATTCCCCAACCAAAAGTATTGAAGAACCAATTTGGATAACCCTCATATCCTTCTCTAAAGACCTTTGCCCCCTCACTGAATAACATAAACGCTAAAATACCAGTCGTAATGACAATACATAGACGCCAAATAAATCCAATTTGAAATGATGAAGTTTTATTCAAATGATTACCTAATAAGCCAAGTTTCTCGTTAGATACGATAATCACTAATGAACAGAATGCTACAGCAACAATGCCAAAGTAGTTAACAAATTTATCCATTACATCAAGCATTGGTAAACCAGTTGTTGTGCCAAATAATGAAACAGACACAACCATCATTGGAATCCCCACTACAAACGTTGAGATTACTCGCCCTAACTTCAATTTATCTTGTACCGAAGCAATGATCACTTCAATCACAGAAATAAAAGAGGTTAATGCCGCAAAGGTTAGCGATCCAAAGAATAATACGCCCAGTACCGAACCAAAAGGTGCATTATTAATAATGGTTGGAAAAGCAAAAAATGCTAGCCCAATCCCACCTTTTGCCACCTCATGAACCTCTTGACCGCTTGCTGCTGCCATAAAACCTAATGCCGCAAAAACGCCGATCCCCGCTAACAACTCAAAACTACTATTCGCAAACCCCACCACTAAGCCAGATCCAGTTAAATCCGATTCTTTCTTTAAGTAAGACGCATAGGTAATCATAATTCCAAAGCAAATAGATAATGAAAAGAAAATTTGTCCATATGCCGCAATCCACACGCTCGGATCAGACAACTTTTCCCAGTTTGGCGTAAATAACGCATCTAGCCCTTTACTTGCTCCTGGTAGCGATAATGCTGAAACGACCAAAATCATAAACATCACAACCAACAGCGGCATTAAAATACTTGATGTTTTCGCAATCCCTTTTTGCACTCCTAACGCTAATACTCCTAGAGCAATTAACCAAACAGCGATGAGGGGTCCAACCACCATACCAACAAACTCAAAACTCACGCCCTGCGCAATATCTCCCATTTGCAAAAACTCACCGATAAAGAAATCTATTGGTTTTTCACCCCATGCACTATTGAAAGAAAACAGAGTATAAGAAGCTGCCCAACCTAAAACAACAGCATAATAGATCCCAATAATGACATTTACTAAGACTTGCCACCAACCAAAAATTTCAAAATTTTTATGTAAACGACGGAAAGCCAAAGGGGCAGAACCACGATGACGATGCCCGATTGCATAATCTAAAAAGAGCAATGGGATACCAGCAGTTAATAAAGCAATGATATATGGAATAACAAAGGCTCCACCACCATTCTCATAAGCAGTATAAGGAAATCGCCAAATATTCCCTAGCCCAACAGCTGAACCAATAGCTGCAATAATAAAGGCTCTTCGCCCCGAAAAAGTTTCTCTTGTTGTATTTTCACTCATTTAAACGCTCCTAATAGGATTAAATTTTATTATTATCGTATAAGGTAGGTTACTATAATCCAACCACGATATTAGTCAACGCTATTTATTTGAAATAAAAACAAAAAACAACAAAACAGAATAATTTTCAAACAAAGATAATACTGCAAAAATTATTATTTTTAGATAAATACACCTGACAATAAGCAAATTTAGTATTTTTTACCAAAATCCACCTCTCCATGCAGCATAACTATCCAGAGATTTATTTTTCGTTAAAAATAGCTATTCTTCCCTCTTTTTTTATTTACTTTTTCACAACAGCAAATCTCAAACTTTACAAAACAATTTCCCCCCCCCTAGCACTTATCAAAAAATGTGCTAAAATCCTGCGCCTATTATTATAGTCATACTGTTTTATACAGAAAAAATTAACTTTTATACATTAAATTACATTGGAAATACTTATGAATAAATTTTATCGTGTGATTTGGAACGCTAGTTTAGGCGTATGGCAATGTGTATCTGAACTTTCTCGTGCGAAAGGAAAGTCGTCAGTAAGTAAAATTACCCCCCTTCAGCATATTAATAATATAAAAAAACAGTCTGTTTTTATTTTAAAGCCTTTAACTTTAATAGTGTTACTTGGCTTATCTAATCAATCAGTTGCAACAGAGTATAGTAGCTCTACTGAGTTTTTTAGCTCTTCACCCTCAACGCTTCACGCTTCTAATGGTGAAACAATTAGTGCCCACGTTCTTCGAAATGGTGATAGTTTGACATTTAACCAAGATGGAACTTTTTACAATAATACCGTTTCTGAATCTAATAACAGTGATACTAATCGTTTTATTTATTTTCATAGCACTAATAGCAGTAATCCAAGCAAAATTATTATTGCTCCTAATGTGGTAATTAGTGATAAAAATACTGTGAAGGTAGTTGGAACAGACCATACTAATGGATACAAAAATTATCAAGTTTCTACTTTACGTGGGGGAATACAAGCTAAAGATGGACGTGTTTATTTAGATATGGATGTTAATGGGACATTCAATATGTTAGTAAATACGGAGAGGCAGGATAAAGATTATGACTTTGTAAGTTCCGCAGGACCTTCCGGTTTTTCAAATTATGCAAGTCATGTTATTAACTTAAATATTAAAAATGGGGGAACTTTATCCAGTAATGCCAATGTAGGGTTTGCTCATACAAACAAGCAAAAAGTTAATGGTACAGGTACATTAATTGAGCCACCTAAACACCTAGAGTATATTACGATTAATGCCGAAGAAGGATCGACAGTTAATCTGAATAATGTAGACGAAAATAGAACCACTTATATAGGTACCTATACATATGGCGCCACTGTTTTTAATGCGAAAGGCGGCAATGTTACTTTAGGGAATGATACCATTCTCTCTTATGCTGGGGCTAAAGGGGTATTAAATGTTTCTTCTGGAAATGTTAATGTTAACAATAATCTTTATTTAGGAAAACAACATAATTTTAATAATTTTAATTATGGTAATGCCATCATCAATGTCAGCGCAGGAACATTGCGTGTTGGCTCAGCAAGCGACAGCGCAGAAAATAATACAGGGATTACTATTAGTACATCAAGTAGCCTGAAAGCGGCGCGCATCTATTTAAGCGGTGAAGGTATCCTTGAAACCTCATCAATTACACGAGAATCTACTGGTGGTAATGAACAAGAAATTCTTATTGCGTTAAATGGCGGTACCCTCAAAATCAGCGATGATAAAAAAGAATTGTTTGCAGGTATCAATAGTAGCACTGACACTAGCGGAAAAAATACTGGCGTATTACTTGGTGCTGGCAATACTAAATTTGAAATTGCCGCAGGTAAAACAGTAAAACAAGCGTCAACAGCGGCTTTTCTTAATATGAATGTCGCTAATCTCAACCAAGATTCTAGTTTGGCGAACACTAGCCCATTAACACTTCATGGTTGTATTCAAGATAACTGTTATGGCGATCTGTTTGCCGTTACTTCACGTTTAGTGATGCCAAAAACGGAGAATAGCCAAGCAGGGACATTTACCAAAACAGGCGCAGGGAATCTCATTTTAACTGCCAATAACCAACAAACAGGTGATATTGTCGTCGAGAGCGGCACCTTACAAGCAGGCTCAGGCACAGATGGCGAAGACGGTACTTTTGGCGCAGCAGGTAATGGCAGCATTACTATAGCAGACGGCGCAACCTTAGCGGTTAAACGTTTAACTGAGTATAACCTTGATAAACAAATTAACGCTAAAGAAGGTCAGCAAGGCGGATCGTTAAGCCAAAATGGTACAGGAAAATTAACTTTAACTTATCAAGGTACAAACACGGTTAAAGATCTGATCGTGAATGACGGTGAACTTGATATTAGCACTGGCAACACACTAAACAGCCAAACAGCAAGCATTAATAACGGTAAATTAAAAGTCAGTGGTACGTTAAATAATGCTGGAACATTGGCGATTGGTGATGGCAAAGCAAAACCAAACACTGACGAGATGACAAATACCGCTCAATTTGAGGTAGCTGGCACAGCAACGATTGATGGTGCGATTACCGTAAAAGCAGACGGTAAATTTGACAACTCAGGCACCACCACGGCAAACAGCACACTTACTGTTGAGGGCGGGAATATAAATGTTACCGCAGGTACACTCGCTGCAAAACAAGGTGCAACAGTGAATGGCGGTAACGTGGCAATTTCTGGCGGTAAACTCGACGCCACAGGAAAAGATATTACTTTAAACAAAGGTAGCCTTGCGTTAAGTGGTAGTGGCGCATTAGATGCGAAAAATATTAAATCAGATAAAGCCCTCAGTGATACAAGCGACAATGCCAGCATTAGTGTCGGTACAGGCAGCAGCCTAAACTTAAGCCCAGCAAATGGTGAAAAATTATTTGACGGCTTTGATACTAGCGATGAGATGGGCGACTCAATCCAAGTAGATGGTACACTAAATGTTAGCGTAGTAGACGGTGCAACAGTTGAACAAAATGATACAGCTGGCATCACAGGTAACGGTACTTTTAACAAGAATGGTAATGGTACCCTAGATCTAAAAGCAGAAAATACCTTTGATAATGTCAATGTGAAAGATGGTAAGTTAAATGTCTCTAATGACTTAACTGTTAACGAAAAAATGACCGTAGAGGGCGATACTGTTGATATTAGTGCCGAAGTCAGCGCAAAAGATATTGACCTCAAAGGAGGCACTGTTACCGTAAAAGATGGCGGTGATGTAACGGCGACCAATAGCGCTGCACTCAATGGTGGTAACTTAACGATTGATGCCGCAAATGAAGACGATGAAGATAGCGTTGGTGGTAGCTTCACAGTAGGCAGCGTTAATGATTACAAACCACTACAAGTCAACAAAGGGGCGTTAACCGTTAACGGTGAATTAAATGTGGGGAATATTACCTCTGATCCTGCACAACAAAATGATACGTCAGATAATGCAACGATTACTGTTGGCGATAAAGGAACCTTAAATATTTCACCAAGTGATAACGCAACCTTATTTGAGGGATTAGACACTAGTGAAGCAGGTGGCGACAGCATTAAGGTCAATGGTACATTGAATTTAAATGTGAAAGAAGATAAGAAACTCACACAAAACCAAGCTGCGAGCATTACCAAAGATGATGACGCAAAATCCGTTATCAATAAACTTGGTGAGGGGGATTTAGCCTTAACCGCAGAAAATAATGCTGTCGATACCTTAAACGTATACGATGGTGATGTTGCGGTCGAAGCAGGTTCAACATTAGACGCAGCAACAATCAATGTTGAAAAAGTTACCCCAGAGGTGGACGAAGATGACGAAGAAAACGCAAATATGCATATTCCTGAACCAAGCTTGACCATTGCAGGTACTGCAAAAGCCTCAGATGGCATCAACAACCAAGGTGGTACGATTACCGTAGAGGGCGATCAAGCTAACCTCAGTACCGAAGGCAAAGTAACCATGGACGGCGGTACCCTAGATGTAAAACAAGGGGCGTTAAGTGCGAAGAATATTGTTGCAGGTGAACAAGACGCAGATGATGCGTTAGCAAGCACAATTAATATTGAAAATGGTGCAAAAGTGAGCCTTAGTCCAACGGATCCAAATGAGAAACTCTTTGCAGGCTTAAATACCAAATCAGCAGAAGAGAATAATGGTACTGCGGGTAAAGATAGCATTAAACTCAATGGTGAGTTAGAGGTTAATGTCGCTGATAATACTACTATTCAGCAAGATGAAAATGCTGGTTTTAGTGGTACGGGTACGTTAAGCAAGAAAGGTGAAGGGACATTAGAGATTAGCAACAAAAATCCTAATTTCACAGGGAAAACCAATGTGAATGACGGAAAATTGGCTATTACTAATGGCGGAGACTTAGCGGGTAGCCAAGTTACGGTAAATCCAAATGCCACCTTATCTGTTGATGAAAATGGTACTAAACTCGGTAGTTTAACTGTTGAGAAAAATGGTAACGTTGAAATTGGGGTTACCCCAGATAAAGTGGGTACGCTTGACGTGAAAAACGACGTTAACTTGAATGGTGGTACCTTGACGTTAAATACGAAGAACATCAATCGAGTTGAAGATCTAGATACATCGAATATATTAGGTGCAATTACTGCTGGAGGTAATTTAACAGGAACATTTGATGACATCAAAGATACCAGTAACTTATTTAATTTCACACCTAACTATACACCAAATGGGCTTACATTTACACCAACCTACGAGAAAGACTCTTTAGTTGATATTGCTAGTGAGAGAGGCTTAACCCGTGCGTTAGGAGCGGCGAAAGTATTAGACAGGCTCTTTAAAAATAACTCATCTGACCCATTAGCTAAACTCTTCTATGGTATTAAAGATGATAATGAAAGTGTCGCTGCATTACTTTCTGTACTACCAACGCTTTCTACTAGCCAAATTGTGGCAGATAGCAGCAAGCAGTTAGCAACATTGGCAGATAATTATCAACAATGTGATGCACATGAAAATCTTGATGGCAACCCAGTCTGGGTGAAACCATTCCATAGCCAACGCCAGCAGCATCAATATAAAGGTGCTTCAGGTTATTATGATGAAAGCTATGGTTTTGGTATCGGTATGGAACGTTGCTATAACGGCAATCGTTTTGGCGTTATGCTAGGTTATGTGGAAGATAGCGCAGTCAGTCGTGAATCACCATCAGCGCAAAGCGTGAATAGCAAAACTGTACAAGCAGGCATCTATGGTAACACGCCATTAGCTGGCGATTTAGCGTTAGATTATAAGGCTGGCGTGGGTTACAGCAAAGTGGATACGGAACGTAAGTTTAGCTTTGTGGGTAATACTGCTAGCGCAAGCTATGGCAATAAAATTGCTTATGCAGGGTTGGGGTTAACTTTACCAAGCACGCTTTCTGACACCGTGAGACTCGAAAGCTATGCACGTTTGGATTACCACTTAGTGAGAAATAACGCATATGCAGAAAAAGGCGCAGGTATCTTAAACTTACATGCAGACGCAGGAAGTTTTGAGACGATGACTAGCGAAGTGGGCGTCAAAGTGAAAGTGCAAGTTGCACCAAATCTTTTAGTCGGTGCAAATGCCAATGTTGGCTACAATCTGATGGCAGAGCCAGCTTCGGTGAGAGCGTCATTCCAAGGTGCTAAAGATAAATCATTTGTTACTGAAGGTGCGCAAGAAAACCGTTTATCGACTGGTGCAGGCGTGAGCGTGGATTATAAACTTTCACCACTTGCGAGCTTGTCTGTCGGTTATGATGTTTCTAGCCGTAAGGGTTCAGTAGAACAAACCCCAAGCGTATCGTTTAAAATGGTCTTTTAAACATTAAAGCGTTAATCAATGATGAAAATGCCACCTACTGGTGGCATTTTTATTTGGGGTAGGTCGTCCTTTGGGACGAAATCTAAATCTCAATTTGCTTCTGGCAACTTCTCAACTTCAATATCTGCGGTTAATATCTCTAATGGCGGTAGGTTTTTATTCACTTTATTAGATAAGGCTTGGAAACGCTCAACTTTACCAAATAACCCCCGCTGCCCTGAGAATGAGGTTACTGTATCATTATATTGTTTCATCACACCACCTAAACTATTGCCCAATTTTTGCAACCGTTCTGCGACAAGGCATACTTGGTTATAGAGATCGCCCGCCTTATCGCTAATTTCTCTTGCTTCTCTATTTCCCTTTTCAATTCGCCATAAATTCGCAACAGTGCGTAAAATCGGCATTAATGTCGTATAAGAAACCAAAATAATATTTTTCTCATAAGCACTATTAAATAATGTTGGCTCTTGTTTTAATGCTTCAATATACGCTGGCTCAATCGGGATAAACATTAGTACGAAATCAGGACTCTCAATCTCAGGTAAATTGTTATATCCCTTTTCAGATAACGATTTGATATGTTGTTTAATTGCTTGAATATGTTCTTGTAAATAAGTCGAAATCACTTGTTCATCAGTAGCCGAAACAGCTTTTTCATACGCTACCAATGATACCTTACAATCGATCACTAAATGTTTATTATCTGGCAACTTGATCAAGAAATCTGGATAACGATGATTCCCTTCTTTATCTTTAAAATGTGCTTGCGCCAAATAATGTTCATTCGCCACTAATCCAGCAGATTGTAAAGCATTTTCAAGCTGCATTTCACCCCAGTTTCCTAATACTTTTTTCTGTCCTTTTAGTGCATTTGTCAGATTATTCGCCTCTTTCGACATATTTAAGCCAACATCTAACACTTTCTTTAACTCTGCTTCCAATGACGCATTGCCTCGTAATGTTTCAGAATGCACTTCATTTACTCGTTTCTGAAAACTTTCGATCTGTTCTTTAAAAGGCTTTAATAAGCTATCTAAAGCCGTTTGGTTAGATTGGGAAAAACTCCGACTTTTCTCTTCTAAGATCTGATTAGCCAACTGTTGAAATTCTAAAGTAAGTTGTTTTTTGTTATTTTCTAATAGCTGTTGTTGCTCAATAAAGTGTTGTTCTTTTTCGGCTAAACTGGTACGTAATGTTGCTAATTGTTGCGATAATTGAGTAACTTGTGATTGGTATTCAACAATATTTTCTTCTTTTTTACTGATTTGTACTTGCGTATAGTGTAAATCTTGTGCAAGTTTTTCTGCCTTTGCTGAAACTTGCCCAAAAGATTCTCGTAAACTAACCATTTCATTTAATTGTTGTTGATATTTCTGCTGTAACGCAATTAACTCATTATCTACAACACTTTTTTGCTGTTTTTTCTCTTGCAATAATATTTCAATACCTTGTTTTTCTGCCTGAATACGAACCTTATCTTGTAATACTGACTGATATTGTTCATTTAATAATTCCGCTTTTTTTAACAATGCATTATAGTCCGTTGTTGTTTGTTGATATTGCAGTTGAAAAAAATCAGCCATTTTTTTTCGTTGCATATTCATCACTAACAACACTATACAAATTACACCTAACCCTGCCATACCAAGATATAATCCTAACACCACAATCTACTTCTCCTTACTCTGATAAATATAATTAAGTATAACAAAAGCTAGCGAAAAATCGTCTAGCGATTACAATAACGCCTTATTTTTAAACGAGAAAAGTCTATGCAAAAAATTTACTTAGGTTCAAATAGCCCTCGCCGTTTACAGTTATTACAACAACTCGGACTAACGGTTGAAGTACTAAAAGCAGAAATTGATGAAACACCGCAAAAAGAAGAAAGCGCAGAAGAATATGTCATTAGAATGGCAATAAATAAAAACCAACAAATTTGTCAGTTATTTCCTGATAAGCACTACTATCCATTATTAACTGCAGATACTTGTATTACATTAAATCGCCAAATTTTATGTAAACCTGCTTCCATAGAGCAAGCCCACGAAATGCTACAACAGTTATCAGGAAAAACGCATCAGGTTTTGACTGCTATTGCCGTTTCATATCAGCAACAGCTTTATCACCACTTACAAATTAGTCAGGTAACCTTTAAAACCTTATCTACTGCCGAAATTATGGCTTATGTCGCAACAGGTGAACCGTTAGATAAAGCGGGAGCTTATGCAATTCAGGGATTAGCAGCTGGATTTATTAAGCATTTAAATGGCAGTTATAGTGGTGTAATGGGGTTACCATTATTTGAAACAGCTGAATTATTGAAAAAATTCAATTTAGCTATTTTAGGTTAAGTATCGGATCCAAAAGATCCGACACTTCATCTGGCTATAAAATAAACAAAGCTGCACCCCATTTGATAATATCAAAAAAGAATTTATTCTCATTCGTTGCAATACCATCTGGATTCTTCTTACTTTCTGCTACGGCTGGTTTTACCTCATCAATCGCCATACCACTTTGATACTGCCCTTTAACCACTTTAAGGTCATCTCGTGCCTTCACTCTTAATGTAGCACAATCTCCAGCTGGCATTGGTGCAAATGCAGTTTGCTTATACTTTTTGAATTGGTATTGCGCAAAACCCATTGATTTTTCGTCTGCCTGAATCATCTTCACATATTCTGCACCAATCACACTTTCTAATGGATAGAAAAAGACATATTGTGAATAGATATAAGCATCTTCCTTAGAAAAATGTTCTTGTTGAATACGCGTTAAATTTGGATAGATACATTGCTCTGCCTGATGGCTTGCAATTACCCAACGTTGTGCATCTTCATTACTTAACTCATAATCTGCATTTGCATATTCTGCCGGATAAAGATCATCATTCTGTGCAGAACAAGCCGCTAATAATAGAATTGATGTTGAAAGAAACAATTTTTTTAACATACACAAATCCACTTAAACTAATGATTGTTGTCTTACAATTTCAAACAAGCATACACCTGTTGCAACAGAAACATTCAATGATGAGACTGAACCTTGCATTGGAATACTAACTAACTGATCGCAAGATTCTCTAGTTAAACGGCGCATTCCATCACCCTCTGCCCCCATGACCAAGGCAATCGCTCCTGTTAAGGTTGTTTGATAGATAGAATGTTCAGCTTCTCCAGCGGTACCCACCACCCAAATATTATATTCCTCTTGTAAGGTTTTTAATGTCCGCGCTAAATTAGTTACTCGCACTAATGGCATCACTTCCGCTGCACCACAGGCAACTTTGCGTGCTACTGCAGTTAATTGAGCCGATTTATCTTTTGGCACAATCACTGCATCGACGCCTGCCGCATCAGCAGTTCGTAAGCACGCCCCAAGATTATGCGGATCCGTAACCCCATCAAGAACAAGCAAGAAAGGCTTATCTTTCTTATTCAATAAGCTATAAAGATCATTTTCGTTATATTCTTTTGGTGCTTGTACTCGTGCAATAATGCCTTGATGCACTTCCCCATCAGCTTTCTTATCTAAGGCTTGACGAGTAAGATATTGTATTGAAATACCGAGTTGAGTTAACTCTTCCAATAAAGGGAGTAAACGTTTATCCTCACGTCCTTTCAACACCATTACTTCGATTAATCGCTCTGGCGCCGTTGCTAATACCGCCGACACCGCATGAATACCATAAATTTGTTCACTCATTTTATTATCTCAAACTATTTCCGTTTTTTACTTTTCGTTGTTCTTGCTTTTCGCGTTGCTTTTTTCTTCTTCGCTTTCCGCTTTGTTTCTTCTCCATCAACTTGCTTGCGTAATCTTTTTTGTAAGCTTTCCGCATAACGCATACTTTTTAGCACACGATCTTTTTCCGTTTTTCCTAAACGACGTGGTTGGCGAGAAGTGGCGACTAAAGAGAAATCTACTGTTTTTTCCTCTAGACTTACTGCTTCCACACGAACAGTAACTTTATCGCCAATGCGATACAACATACCACTATTTTCACCGATTAATCGTTGTCCACTTGGATCAAAACGATAATAATCATTTTCTAACGTAGAGATATGGACTAAACCATCAATAAATAATGTATCTAAACGGACAAAGAAACCAAATCCTGTTACGCTGGAGATCGTCCCGTCAAACACCTCACCAACGTGATCTTGCATAAATTCACATTTTAGCCAATCAGCAACATCTCGTGTTGCTTCGTCTGCACGGCGTTCCGTCATTGAGCAGTGATCACCTAAGAGATCAATTTCATCTAACGTATAATGATAACCACCACCTTTAGTAGTACGTTTACTCGAACCTTGCGCTTTCGCCAACAAATACTTAATGCCACGATGTAAAGATAAATCAGGATAACGGCGAATCGGCGAGGTAAAATGGGCATATTCTGTCAAGGCTAAACCAAAGTGTCCAATATTATCTCCGTTATAAACCGCTTGGCTTAACGAACGCAGCAACATTGTTTGGATTAACTCTTTATCAGAACGTTCTCTTACTTGCTCCATTAACTTAGCATAATCGGCTGGTGTCGGTTTTAACCCACCCTCTAACGTCAATCCACACTCACGCAAAAATGTTCTAAATGAGGTTAATTTTTCTTCACCTGGTACCGCATGAATACGATAAAGTGCTGGTTCTTGATGTTGTTCCATAAAATGGGCAGCACAGATATTTGCCGCTATCATACACTCTTCAATTAATTTATGTGCATCATTTCGCTCAACAGGTTCAATACGTTCTATTTTTCCTAAATCATTGAAAATAAACTTTGTTTCGATCGTTTCAAAATCAATCGCCCCACGTTTATGACGTGCGGTCAATAAGACTTTAAACATCGCATAAAGTTCTTGTAAATGTGGTACCAGTGTCTGATAACGTTCACTAAGTTCTTCATCGCCCTGTAAGATCCTCCACACTTTACTATAGGTTAAACGTGCGTGCGAATTCATTACCGCTTCATAAAATTGATATTGTTGTACTTTCCCTCTTGTGGAAATCTGCATTTCGCAGACCATACATAAGCGATCAACTTGTGGATTTAAAGAACATAAGCCATTCGACAACACTTCTGGCAACATTGGTACCACACGACTTGGAAAATAAACCGAATTACCACGTTGGCGAGCTTCTTGGTCTAAGGCAGTATGTGGGCGAACATAATAACTCACATCTGCAATCGCTACCCATAACGTCCAACCGCCTTGCGGATTTTTCTGACAAAATACGGCATCATCAAAATCTCGTGCATCTTCACCATCAATCGTAACGAGAGGCAAATCACGTAAATCAACTCGCCCTTGTTTATCTTTTTCAGCAACAACTTCATTTAATTCTGCAATTTGTGTTTGCACCGCAGCAGACCAAGTATGCGGAATATCATAATTACGAATGGCTATTTCCACTTCCATGCCTTTTGCCATATTCTCGCCTAATACTTCAGTGATACGCCCAGTTAAAGGAGAAAAACTATTTTCTTTACTCTTTAACTCAACAACAACAACTTGCCCCATTCTTGCCCCAGCACGATATTCATTCGGGATCACAATATCATGATTAATCCGACTATCATCTGGTACCACATAACCGATTCCATCTTCTAAGAAAAAACGCCCAACAATTTGTTTCTTACGTCGTTCTAAAACACGTACAATCCGTACTTCTTTCCGCCCACGGCGATCAAAACCATTAGGCTGTGCCAATACATAATCATCATGCAATACCTTTTGCATTTGACCATTCGGAATAAACCAATCATCTTTTGAGCCATCTACTTGTAAAAAACCATAGCCATCTTTATGCCCGATCACAGTCCCTTTTAATAAATCTAAACGCTCTGGTAACGCATAACGCTTCCGTTTGGTAAAAACTAACTGTCCATCATTCTCCATCGCACGTAAACGACGACGCATTGCTTCTTGTAATTCAGGATCATAAATCGCTAACGTATGCAAAAGCTCTTCTTTGCTCATTGGAGCATGATGATCACGGATAACAGTGAGGATCAACTCACGACTTGGAATTGGATTTCCATATTTTTCTACTTCTTCTGCATAGTGAGGATCTTGATACTGCATAAATAACTCCTTGATTCTAAACAACTCGTTTAGCGAAATATCATTTTTACTGCTCACAAGTAAAATATTGATTCATTTCTAACGCTGGTTTAGCTTGTTTATCTTGACTAATTAATTTCGCTGGTACACCAGCCACTGTTGAGTATTCAGGTACAGGCTGCAACACAACCGAACACGCCCCAATTTTGGCATATGTTCCAACTTCAATATTGCCTAAAATTTTCGCGCCAGCCCCAATCATCACACCTTTACGCACTTTTGGGTGGCGATCACCCACTTCTTTCCCCGTTCCACCTAACGTTACATCTTGTAAAATTGATACATCATTTTCTACAACGGAGGTTTCGCCGATCACAATTCCAGTGGCGTGATCCAGCATAATACCACGCCCGATTTGCGCTGCTGGGTGAATATCAACATCAAACGCAACTGAAATCTGATTTTGTAAATAGATCGCTAATGCTTTACGTTGTTGTTGCCATAAACAGTGAGTAATCCGATAACTTTGCAAAGCGTGAAATCCTTTCAAATACAACAGTGGTGTTGAATATAATCCTACCGCAGGATCTCGCAAGCGAACCGCTTCAATATCATAAGCTGCACTCTCAATAATTTTTGGATTATCATGATAGACGTCATCAATAATTTCACGCAACGAAATAGCAGGCATGGTGGTACTGGATAACTTATTTGCCAAAATATAACTTAGTGCAGTCCCTAAATGTTGATGAGCTAAAATCGTGGAATGGAAAAAACTGGCTAAAGAAGGTTCTTGCTCGACTAATAATGCCGCCTCTTCACGAATACCTTGCCAAATTCGTTGTAATAATGTTGACATAATCCTCTCCTACTCACTTTTTTTCTCTCTGGCAAGTAAGTTTCTTGCCGCTTCCGTTGCAGTTAACCCACAAAATAGCATTTGATAAATCTGTTCTACAATCGGCATTTCAACTTGTTGTCGTTGTGCTAAACGGTATGCTTCTTGCGTATTATAATACCCTTCAACCACTTGCCCAATCTCTTGCATCGCTTGTTCAACACTATAACCTTTACCAATCATCATGCCAAAACGGCGATTACGAGATTGATCATCGGTACACGTCAACACTAAATCACCTAATCCTGCCATTCCCATAAAAGTTTGTGGCTCTGCACCCAATGATGCACCTAAACGAGAGATTTCTGCTAAGCCTCGTGTAATCAAAGCAGTTCTCGCATTAGCCCCATAACCAATACCGTCTGATACGCCTGCGCCTATCGCAATGACATTTTTAATTGCACCGCCTAACTGCACACCAATCATATCGCTATTCAAATAAACGCGAAAATGCTTACTACAATGAATACGCTCTTGTAATTCTTGTGAAAATTCTTGATTTTTCGCAGAAAGTACAATCGCTGTTGGTAAACCTGCTGCTAACTCTTTCGCAAAGGTTGGGCCAGACAATACCGCTAATGGATAAGAGGTACCAATAATGTCTTCTGCCACTTGATGAAGCAAACGACCACTGTCATGCTCTAAACCTTTACTTGCCCAGATAATGCGATGCGTTGGATGCAAAAATGGTTTAATCTGCTGTAATACCTCGGCAAAAACATGGCTCGGCACAACTAATAAAATATCACGAGCAGCTTGAATTGCACGAACTAGATCACTCTCTAGTTGTAATGCCTCTGGGAATTTTACGCCAGAAAGGAAACGACGATTTTCACGTTGCCTTGCCATCTCTATCATTTCAGTCTGATTACGCCCCCATAAGATGGTTGGGAAACCATTTCTTGATAAAGCAATCGCTAGTGCTGTCCCATACGAACCTGCACCAATAACGGTTATTGGTGGAAATTGTGTCATCATCATCACCTTAAAAAGTTTATCTTTTCTTAATCAAAGGAAAAAATAGACGAATGAAAGAGGATTGCAAGAGAATTTTGTGAAAAGTAAGAAATTACAAGGTATCTTATGGAAAGATACCTTGTAAGAGTAAACTAATTTACTGTCGCAGGTGCGTCTTCTTGTGCAGCTTGTTCTGCTTGTTGACGTTGTAAATATTCAATAAACAGCGCATCAAAGTTTACTGGTGCAAGATTTAATGCTGGGAATGTACCGCGGTTAACTAAGTTAGCCACTAATTCACGCACATATGGGAATAACATATTAGGGCATTGTGAAGTTAAGGCGTGCGCTAATTGCATTTCTTCTAAACCACTAATTGCAAAAATACCTGCTTGTTTTACTTCACAAATAAATGCAACCGTATCACTCTCTTCTAGTTTTGTTTCTACTGAAACATGTAATACCACTTCATAAAGTCCGTCTGCTAAAGCCGTTGTTTCTGTATTAAGATCGAAGTTTAACACTGGTTTCCATTCTTGTTGGAAAAGATGTGGTAAATTCGGTGCTTCAAACGAAATATCTTTTACATAAAT
Organism: Gallibacterium trehalosifermentans; assembly: GCF_042433055.1. Classification (NCBI taxonomy): domain Bacteria; kingdom Pseudomonadati; phylum Pseudomonadota; class Gammaproteobacteria; order Pasteurellales; family Pasteurellaceae; genus Gallibacterium; species Gallibacterium trehalosifermentans. The sequence continues at coordinate 119,446 of NZ_JBHLWB010000008.1, read as the reverse complement.
GCGTTGGATTTGAAGTACTGGCTGAGCTTGTTGCTCTTCTGTCGCTGGTTGTTGTTCGTCCAGTGGTTTGTTTTCGTCTGCCATAGTTAGTTTCCTTTTTTAATGTATTAGTGATCTTTAACAAGTGGGAGATTTGCTGCTTTCCAGCCTTCAACGCCATCTTTCAAGGTAAATACTTGCTTAAATCCTTGTTTATATAGTTGTGCAGCTGAGGTACGCGCTGTTAAACCTGAACGACACACTACCACTACTGGCGATTCTGTATGTTTGGCAATTTTGCCAATATTTTTTTGTTTAATATCATTTGGCAAAATATTTTGACTGCCTGCAATATGACCACGAGTAAACTCTTCTGTACTGCGTAAATCAATAATAATGCCATTTTGTTTATTAATGAGCTGAGTTAAAGTTGCTTGGTCAACTTCTTTCGGACCAGGAAGCATACTTTTTATAAATACATAAATTGTTCCAAAAAATACAACTACCCACGCAACGACCATCACAGTATGCTGTGAGGCAAATGCGATAGCTTTTGGCATAAATTCTTCCATTTAGTTAATCTCTTCTTAAATGCTAGTCAAAAGTCGGATAAGTATAACCTTTCTCACTAGAACTAAACAATCGAAACCTTTATTTTTCTTAATATAGTTCAGCCCATTTTATTCATTATTAGGATTACACTCATAAAAGTCGCTTGAGAAATAAAATGACAACAAAAAGAAAGCACCTTTCTGGAGTAACAGAAAAGTGCCTTACTTTTTCAATTAAGCATTAAAGGTAGTATTTTTTCACTACTTTAAGGTCATCACTTAGTTCATAAACTAAAGGCTGACCTGTTGGGATTTCAAGATCCATAATGCCTTCGTCTGAGATGCCTTCAATATGTTTTGCTAACGCACGTAATGAGTTGCCGTGTGCGGCGACAAGAACGCGTTTGCCAGCTAATAGTGCTGGGGCAATTTGGTCTTCCCAGAATGGTAATACGCGATCTAGGGTTACTTTTAAGTTTTCACAATCAGGTACAACGTCTGCTGGTAAGTGTTGGTAACGGCGATCGTTGTGTGCTGAGTTTGGATCATCTTTTGCTAATGCTGGTGGTAATACATCATATGAACGGCGCCAAATATGCACTTGTTCATCACCGTGTTGTTCGGCTGCTTCTTTTTTATTTAAACCTTGCAAACCACCATAATGACGCTCATTTAAACGCCAAGTTTTAATTTGAGGTACCCATAATTGGTTTGATTCTTCTAATACGAGGTTACAGGTTTTGATTGCGCGAGTTAAAACAGAGGTGAACGCGATATCAAATTCAAAGCCTGCTTCTTTTAATTTGCGACCAGCTGCTTTGGCTTCTTCTACCCCTTTTTCGCTGAGGTTCACATCACGCCAGCCAGTGAATAGGTTTAATGCGTTCCATTCACTTAATCCATGACGAATAAATACTAATTGCATAATTACTCTCCTAAAAATTAGATCAAAAAACTGCGCCATTTATAACAAAAAATGATGCTTTTTAAAATAGAGCGCTTCTGCTTTTGTTGGAATTGCTGATCTTTAGCAAAAAAAACTCTAAAATAATAGTCATTTGTCCTCTGTTTGTTATGAGATTGTTGATTTGTTATGACTAAGTTTGTAGTTTTATGGTGTTATCTTACTGTTTTTCTACGAAATGTATTTTTCTTCGTAGGGGTTGTAACGACCGCCTATGCCGCTAATGATCTACAAAATATTCAACAACAAATCAAACAACAAGAACAAAAAATTTCCCAACAACAACAAGAAAAAAGCCAATTACAAACACAATTAAAACAGCAAGAACAAAAAATTGAATTAATTAGCCATCAGTTAAAACAGCAACAAGATGCGCTAAAAAACCTCAATAAACATATTCAATCAACACAAAAGCAGATCTCTCGCTTACAACAACAAGAAAAAGAACAGAAAAAACAATTAGAACAGTTGCTAGATTCTGCTTATCGTAAAAATTTACAGTTACATGATTTAGAAAAAATATTTTCGGCAGATGCTCGTAATAGTGATCGAATGAATACTTATTATAAGCATTTTAACCAGCAAAAAATTAAACTTATTCAAGAACTTAAACAAACACAACAACAGTTAAAGCAGCAACAGCAGTTAGTTAAAGAACAACAACAGCAACAACAGCAACAAATTTCTGAACAACAAAAACAACAACGTTCATTACAACAAGTAAAAAATGAACATCAATCTACATTAAGTAAACTGAATCAAAGTATTGCCGTTAATCAGGACAAGCTCGCTCGCTTAAAAGAGAATGAAAATAGACTTCGTCAAGAAATTCTTGCTGCAGAACGAGCTGCCAAAGCAAGAGAACAACAAGAGTTAGCCAATTTAAAACAGAAACAAAAACAAGCGGAAGAAAAACATCAAGACTATCAACCAACTGAAAAAGAACAACAACTTGTCGGTCGAGGCAATGGATTAGGCGCGGCTAAACGTCAATATGCCATGCCAGTAGTTGGAAAAATTAGCAACCGTTTTGGTTCAATTCAGATGGGTGAAATTCGTTGGAAAGGTATTGTGATTCAAGCTAATCGCGGTGCGAACGTGCGTGCTATTGCTGCAGGGAAAGTCATTTTAGCCAACCGCCTACAAGGTTACGGTTTAGTTATTGTCATTGATCATGGCAAAGGCGATATGAGTATTTACGGTTATAATAGTACGCTCAATGTTAAAAATGGTGATGTTGTCCGTGCTGGTGAAATCATTGCACAAGTAGGGCAAAGCGAAGATTCACGCCATGCTGCACTTTACTTTGAAATTCGCCGTCAAGGCACGCCCATCAACCCAACCAGCTGGCTAAAATAAAATTAGGAAATTTATGAAATATTGGATACGTTACCTAATGACACTCTTGTTATTATCTTTGCTCTCAATAGCTAATGCCGCTAAATTAGTGATTGTGATTGACGATATTGGTTATCGTACCCATGAAGACAATGAAATTTACGCTTTACCATTAGCTGTCAATGTTGCCATTATTCCGTCTGCTCCCCACGCTAAAGTCAGAGCCAAACAAGCACAACAACAGGGACGTGATACACTAATTCATATGCCAATGCAGCCAAAAGGTAATATTAAGTTAGAGGAAAATGGGTTGGTATTAGGTTTATCGGCTTCTCAAGTAGCCCATCGAGTTGAACTGGCTCAGCAAGTTGTCCCGAATGCTATTGGTATGAATAATCATATGGGTAGTGCAGCAACCTCTGATACCGCTTTAATGTCTGCATTAATGCAACAACTTGCTCAACGAGGATTATCTTTCTTAGATAGTAAAACGATTGGTAGCAGTGTAGTCAGTAAAGTAGGCAAACTGTATGGGGTCAATATTTTAGAACGAAATATCTTCCTTGATGATAACAATGAATACAGTAGTGTATTAGCGCAATTTCAAAGTGCGATTCGATATGCCCGCAAACATGGTACTGCAATCGCGATTGGACACCCTCGAAAAAATACTGTTGCTGTGTTAAAACAACAACTTGCACAATTACCACCTGATATTCAATTAACAAGAATTAGTCAACTTTGGCAGCATTCTCCAGAACTTATTCAACCATTTATTTTATGGTTTAGCGATCTCCCTGCACCAACCTCCAAACCACCATTTCAATTTCAAGAAAATTTACGTGGAATTCCACAGTAAATTTCATCTAGATCCTTGAAAAATCAACTTGATATTGTTAACGTTGGCAAGCATTAACGTAAATATATCATTTAGACATTACAAAGGATTCGTAAAATGCAGTGGAATAAATCCTTTTATCTTCCCCTTGTTGGGCTGTGCATTTTCACCAATGCAATGGCTGATAGAACTATTGAATTACAAGTGAAAGGTATTGATAATAAGAAAGCCTATAATAACGTAACCGTTCACCTTTCAACACTTAAAGATACGCCAGTAGAAGATTCCGATCGTTACCATTATTTAGCTAGCAAAGCGATTGACGAAGCCTTGCGGGCAGTTGGTTATTATAATAGTCAAATTGATTACCAGTTTGTGCCGCAACCTAACAAAGCTAAAGATCTTTTAATTGCTAACGTTACCTTAGATAAACCAGTCAAAATTGCAGAAGCACAAGTGCAAATTCTTGGTGATGCCGCACAAGATGAAAACTTTTTAGCACTGAAAAAACAATTACCGAAAGCAGGCAGCATCTTGGATCATAGTGTTTATGATGATTATAAAGCGCAATTAGAAAAAACTGCTCTTGCAAAAGGTTATTTTGATTCCGAATTTTTAACCCATCGGCTAGCTATCATTCCTTCCGCTTATGAAGCTTATTGGCAACTCACTTTCGATAGCGGTAAACGCTATCACTATGGCGATATCAGTTTCAAAGGCTCGCAAATTCAAGATGCTTATTTACGCAATATTTTAAGTATCCACAAAGATAATCCTTATTTTATTAATGATCTTTCCGAATTGAGTACCGATCTTTCTGCGAGTAATTGGTTTAAATCGGTATTAGTGCAACCTAATGTGAATAAACAAACCAAACAAGTGGATTTAGAGGTTTTAGTTCAACCTAGACTAAAAAACAGCTATGAAATCGGGATTGGCTATGGTACGGATATTGGTCCTCGTTTACAGTTTGGTTGGAATAAACCTTGGATTAACAGTCGAGGACACAGTTTTTCATCTAACTTCTACATTTCTGCACCGAAAAAAACGATTGAAGCCACATATAAAATGCCATTATTAAAAAATCCTCTGAATTACTATTATGAAATTTCTACTGGGTATGAAGAGGAAAACAAGAACGATACCGAAACGTCTGGTTTAACCTTAGCGGTACTTCGTTATTGGAATCGTGAAACTGGTTGGCAAAATTCATTCGGGGTAAGAGCGAGGTACGATAATTTTACCCAAGCTGGCATTTCTAACCGTACCTTATTAATTTATCCAACTGCAGGTTTTAACCGTACTCGTATGCGTGGAGGGTTATTTCCTTACTGGGGTGATGCACAAAAAATTACTATCAACTGGGGAAATAAATTGTTTGCCTCAGATGTGGATTTCTATTCTGCGATTGCCTCAACTTCTTGGATTAGAACTTATCACGACAATCATCGTTTTTTAGTTCGTGCTGAAATTGGCTATCTTTCAACCAAAGATTTCAGCAAAATTCCACCTGCATTACGCTTCTTCGCTGGAGGTGATCGTAGTGTTCGTGGGTATGGTTATCACAAAATATCGCCTCGTGATACGGATAATAAATTAGTTGGCGGAAATCGCTTGTTTGCTTCTAGTATCGAATATCAGTATCAAGTAAAACCAAAATGGTGGGGCGCCATTTTTTACGATACAGGCTTTGCTGCTAATCGTTTTTCATTCAGTGAATTACGTAAAGGAGCTGGAATTGGTGTACGTTGGAATTCTCCTATTGGTGCAGTAAAATTTGATATAGCCACACCAATTAACGATAAAGATAGCAGTAAGAATATTGAATTTTATATTGGGATAGGATCAGAACTGTGAAACAACAATCAACGACAACGCCTGACACCTCAAGCACTGTACCAACACCGAAAAGAAGCAAAGCTCGTCAAATCTTCAAATGGTCAACCATTAGCCTTTTGGTTTTATGTTTATTTATTGTTATTGCTCTTATTACCCTATTAAATAATCAAAATGCCCAACAAAAATTATTAACCTTTGTAGATCAACAATTAAATGATTTAACTATTGGACAAATTAGCGGGAATTTACAACAAGGCTTACAACTTGATAATGTCAGTTATCGGACTACTGGTGTTGATGTTAAGGTTGCTCATCTTTTATTACAGCTGGATACAAATTGCCTATGGCAAGCTAAGATTTGTATTAATCAACTCAATATTACTGAACCCAAAATTGCCATTGATACCAGCCAATTCTCAGCAAACCAGCAACAAGATGACCGCAGCTCAGGTTTGGTGATGCCAGTAAATATTGATTTAAAACAGTTAAATATCAATCAATTAGATCTTCAATTAGATAATCAACAGATTCTGCTTGATCATTTTTCAACAGGCTTACTGGCAACAAGGGATCTGCAATTTAATTTATTACCAACCCTTATTAATGGTTTACAGGTAATAGAAACGATACATACGCCTAACCAATTACCTTTAACCACCAAAGCAAAAGTAAAACCACAAAGTAAAGCCTCGCCAACTGATTGGGATTCATTAAAACAACAATTACAACAGCCATTATTACATGCAAATTCAGCATTTAAACTGCCATTAACGGTACATATTGATGATTTAACAGCTAAAAATTGGCTATATCAAAAACGTTCTGCCAAAGGCAAAATTCTTTCTGAAATTAAAATGCCAACTTTGACTTTACAAGCAAGTGCAGACCAAAACAGCATTACCCTTAATAAACTAACGTTAGTCAGTAGTGTATTAGATTTATCCGCTCAAGGTGAATTACAGCAAGCTGATCATTATCCTCTACAACTCACCCTTAATGGCAAACTACATCAACAACGCGAAAACACACAACAAAAATCGGCGACGATCACGCTACCAGAAAGCCAATTTAGTTTACAAGTACAAGGTAATTTATATCAACAATTAACAACCGACATCACCATTACAGGTCTTGCTGATGCTAAACTAACTGCTCAAGTTGCGCTTGCTGAACCAAAATTACCACTAATGATAAATTTAGCGATCCAGCAAGCGAAATACCCACTCTATTTAGCCAAAGAAGCCAATCCATCAACAGATCAAATCCGTTTAGTGAAAACTAACTTAGCTATCACAGGAAATGTATTAGATTATCAAGCAAGCTTACAAGGTAATCTTTCAGGAATGATTACACCAACAGTTGATCTTAACCTAAAAGGAAATGGATCAATCGATTCTTTCACACTACAACAAGCTACCTTAGCTAATGTAAACGGCAATATTGGTTTACAAGGTACAGTTTCTTGGCGTAATGGCATTGCTTGGGATAGTCAACTTGATTTACAACACGTAAATATGTCGCGCTATTTTCATTTTGTTGATTGGTTAGCCACATTATCTGGTCAACTTGTATCTTCAGGACAGATCAATGCAGAGGGTTGGCAAGTAAATATTCCGCTTATTGAACTGAATGGTCATGCAGATAATAAACCAATTTCACTCAAAGGTGATATTACCTTAAATAACGAAACATTACTGATGAGTCAATTATTTGATTTTCACTATGGTGATAATCATCTTGCGTTTTATGGCAAACTTGGCAAAGAATCATTATTTAATTTAACAATAGATGCGCCTAACCTTGCAGGGTTTTATAAAGGGTTAGAAGCATCAGGAAAAGGAACAGCACAAATTACAGGAGATATTCAACACCCTGAAATTGATGTAGATCTCACCGTGCCGCATTTGAAAGTGGCTAATGTATTGCTACAAAAATTAAACGTAAAAAGCAAAATACAAAGTGATCAACAAAATATCCGTGGTAATTTAGATCTTGATATAGCTCAATTTAAATATGGAGAAAATGTACAACTTAAGCAAATTTCTCTCAAAGCGAAAGGTGATGAAAAACAACATACCTTATCATTGTATTCACAAGGAAAACCAGTTGCCTTTAATACTGATCTGCAAGGACATTTTGATCGTCCTACACAGGTATGGCAAGGGGAATTCAATAATACTCAATTCAATACCTTGATCGGTAAATTTAATACAAATAAAGTCATTAACGTAAATTATAAACATAATGAGCAACAAGCAACTATTTCTTCTCATTGTTGGCAACATGACAGCTTACCCCTCTGTTTCCCACAACAATTTACAACGGGTATCAATGGGCATATTCCATTTAAATTAGAAAAAGCAAATCTTGATTTTCTCAAACACATTTTAACCGATAACACAAAACTCCATTCGCAATTTAATTTAGCGGGTGAAGTTAACTGGTATCAAGATAAACCTTTCGATTTTACAGTAAATTTAGAGAGTTCTTCTTTCTCCCTCATACAAAAAATAGATTATCGACAATTTAAACTGGAATTAGATAAACTCTCTTTAGAAAGTCATATCAAAGACAATAATTTAACTACTAAGGGCGACATAAAAATCCACAATAATGGCATATTAAAGACGCATTTAACGCTAAATGATTTACTCGGTACACCAACATTAAGCGGAACGCTAGTAGCAGAACATTTAAAATTAGCTTTTATAAAACAACTACTTAACCCAGGTGATAATATAGATGGCAATCTGAATACCAACCTTACATTTTCAGGTAATGTTTCTGCACCTCAACTACATGGCAAAGTATCATTAACACATCTAACAAGTTCAATGCCTGCATTACCATTTAATATCACAGATGGTTTTGCCAATTTAGTATTTAACGGTAATCACTCCACTTTAAATGGTGAAATTGTAACCAAAGAAGGACGGTTACAATTAAAAGGAAATAGTAATTGGCAAGTTTTAAACCGTTGGTCTGCTAACCTTTCTGCAACATCAGAAAAATTTTCATTAACGATTCCTGATTTGGCAAAACTTACGATCGTTCCAAATATTCATTTATACGCTCAACCTAACCATTTCAATATCGAAGGAAAAATTGATGTGCCTTTTGCCAATATTGAAATTGAGCAATTACCAGAGAGTGCGCTTGGAGTTAGTGCAGATGAAGTTATTTTAGAGAAAAAACCAAAACTGTCTACTCAACAGAAACTAGATAAATTCAGTGAAAAAACAGGCACTGTCTTATCAACTGATATTATGATTACTCTTGGGCAACGTGTTCGCGTGAGTGCGTATGGTTTGAAAAGTCAATTAGAAGGAAATTTAAATGTTCGCCAACAAGACAATCAACTCGGCTTATTTGGGCAAATTCATCTATTAAATGGACGTTATGCTTCATTTGGGCAAGATTTGCTGATCCGTAAAGGCGAAATTATTTTTTCTGGTTTACCCTCACAGCCCACCCTCAATATTGAAGCAATTCGTAATCCAAATGCAATGGAAACCAATACAGTTACTGCTGGGATTCGGGTTTCTGGCTTAGCAGAATCACCAACAATTCAAGTTTTCTCTGAGCCATCAATGTCCCAAGATAACGCCTTATCTTACCTATTAACTGGACGGGCATTATCTTCCGAGAACTCAGGGTCAGGCGCTTCTTTAGGTGCTGCCTTGATTAGCCTAAGCTTGTCAAAAACAGGAAAAGCCGTAGGACAACTAGGTGAAACATTTGGAATTAAAAGCTTAAATCTCGAAACACAAGGCTTAGGTGATCAATCACAAGTTGTCGTCAGTGGTTATATCACGCCACGTTTACAAGTAAAATATGGCGTGGGTCTATTTGAACCATTAGCTGAATTAACATTACGTTATCGCTTATTACCTAAATTATATTTACAATCAGTATCTGGAACATCACAAGCTGTTGATCTTCTATATCAATTTGAACATTAAGCACACAGGGAAATTATTATGAAAGAAATCGCTATTGTAGATCTCGGCTCAAACAGTTTTCATATGATTGTTGCGCGTATTATCAATGGTTCAATTCAAATTCTTTCTAGACTTAAACAAAAAGTTCAATTAGCCGAAGGATTAGATAAAGAGCAAATCTTGAGCCAAACAGCGATTGATCGTGGCGTAGCATGTCTTGCCTTATTCTCTGAACGATTACAAGGATTTCCTGCGGAAAATGTTCAAGTTATCGGCACTTATACTCTGCGCCGTGCCGTAAATAGTGATGAATTTCTTCGCCAAGCAGCACGTGTTTTCCCATATAAAATCAATATTATTTCTGGTCAACAAGAAGCAAAATTAATTTATGCAGGCGTTTCTCACACCCAACCAGAAAAAGGCAGAAAACTCGTCATTGATATTGGTGGCGGGTCAACAGAAATGATTATTGGTGATGATTTTATTCCCCTGATTGCAGAAAGCCGACATATGGGTTGCGTGAGCTTTGCCAAACGTTTTTTTACCGATGGAAAACTTAGCATAGAACGTTTCCAACAAGCAAAACAGTGTGCATTAGAAAAAATTGAAGATTTAGCCTGGGAATACCGACAACTAGGTTGGGATTACGCATTAGGGTCTTCTGGTACGATTAAAACTGTTAGTGAAATCCTACTTGCACTCCATTTTAAAGATGGATTAATTACGCTTCCTCGTTTGCATAAACTCGTTGAACGAACCCTCAAAGCAGAACACTTTACAAAAATTCAGTTACCAGGCTTACATCACAATAGAATTGATGTTTTTGTGCCTGGGCTAGCTATTTTAGTGGCTTTATTTGAAACATTCCAAATCAAAACGATGCGTTATTCTGATGGCGCAGTGCGTGAAGGTGTAATGTATAACTTTGAAGATCAATTCCGTGTAAGCAATATTCGTGAGCGTACAGTAAATAGTCTCACCCAACAATTTGACCTCGACCGTGAGCAAGCCACACGTGTCTCTCAAGTCGTACAAATGTTTACAAAACAATTTATCGCTTGGAAAGAAGAGAAATTTGCCTATGAGTTAGGTCAAGTCCTATTTTATGCTGCTCTCACCCATGAGGTCGGCATTGTAATTAACCATCGCAATGTACAGAAACATTCTGCATATATTTTACAAAATAGTGAACTACCTGGATTTGATAGTGAACAGCAACAGTTACTCGCCATTCTCACACGTTTCCACACCGCAACATTTCGCATGGCAGATATTCCTGACTGCTATCGCTATGTCAGCGAAGATGTCCTTTCTGCAATTCTATTATTACGCTTTGCGGTAATTTGTAACAAAACTCGTCAAGCCACTGAGCCAGCCGATATTCAATTAAAAACAAACGCTATACATCAATGGCAATTAATTTTTCCAAAAGGTTATTTGGTTCGTAATCCATTACTACAAAATGAATTACAACAAGAACAGAAGTTTTTAACTTCCTTAGGGATTAATTTAATATATCGTTAAAAGATTAGAGATAATGTATATAGTACATTATCTCTTACTCTATCAATCCTGATTCAACAGGTAATTCAGCTTTCACCCAAGCATCAAACCCACCTCTAACACTATAAACCTCATCAAAACCTTGTTCGACTAAGAATTGTGCAACATTTCGACTACTATTACCGTGATAACAAATGACTAGTACTGGAACAGCAAAGTCATAACGATCGCAAAACAGACCATAACTTTGATTAGTCAAGTGAAATGCACCTTGGCAATGACTATATGCAAAACGCTGGCTATCTCTAATATCAACTAATACCGCTTGTTCTTGTTGAAGTAACTGCCATGCCGTGATGACATCAATTTCTTTAAAGGTATCTGCCATAGTATTGAGTCCTCTTTATCTATTTGGCTGGTTATTATACCGCTTTAAGGCAGGACTACCAGTAACATTATTACATTGTATTAACCCCTAATATTCACTTTACCTAATGGATATTCCACAATAATGTGTTCACTATTACAGTAAATACGAAATTGTAGTTGATTCTGTTCAACTTGGCGTTGACAGGGCAAATCTAATAAGCGCAAACTTTGTTGATTCTCGGCAATCTGTAAAGCTTGTGCATATTGCCATAATTTTGCTGTTTGCTGTTGTTGCTGATTTAGCCATACTTGCCCTAATAACAGAATCATACTAAGCAAGCTCACGCCAACCAATACACTCATCACACTATGCCCCTGCATAAATTTAGAAATCACGCCACCCTCCTTCCGCTACTTGCCAACGAGAAAATTGTTGCTCAATACGCTGAACTACCGAGCTGTTAAAAACAGATTTTGCAGTAGTAATAGGTTCATCACTAATAATTGCCCCAATAACTCGCCCATTACCTTGAATCCTCAATTTAGCATTACTAATTACAATGCCATAAATATCATGTTCTAATTGCCATTCTGTATCTTCATCAATTATCCATAGCAAAGGATCTCTAGCATTATTTAATACTGGTTCAGTATAGATCTGATGAGATAACAAGGGGTAATTAGGATTGAGGTATTCACGGCGTGGGGAATTTTGTGCATTTTTTATCGATTGCCGAAACAGAGAAACTGTCTCACAATCCAGATAATGTTGCAGTGCTACTCGGGTTTCCGTTGCGGTAAATGTTTCAGTTAATTTATTTTGATTTGATGTAGTATGACAAAAAGAAGTGATTGGTTGGCGGCGATATTGTTGAAATAGCTCTCCTTGTGCGTTGAGATAGTGATTTTTGACTAAAAGGCTACGTTGGTAAAATAATTGATTATCTTGCATTAACCATAGTAATAACAAACTTATACTACTCAAAACAAGAATAACGAATAAATGCGTGGCACCTAGTTGATAATACTTCACTCTTGTACCTCATTCAATAATGGAATCAATACAGTAGCTTGATAACGATAGTTTTCTTGATTACGTAATACAACGGTTAAATCAACACTCATTCCACGATTTTCAGGTAACCAGCGAAAGGCTAGAGATTCTACTCGATAACGTGAATCAAAATATTTCGACCACCCCTTACTTTGGCAAGTTGGATTATTTAAATGCTGCTGACAACTCACCGCTGAACAAGCATGATCAATCGTCTTATCAAACATAAATAAAACCTCTAAATTACCTGCTGCCAAACGATAACCAAATAATTCCTTTTGTATTTCTGTTGTATTATTACGGGTACCGAGCATACAAGATTCACTGCCCTGTTTATTACCAATACACCCATCTTTATTAAGATCATAAAAAAATAGTACACATTGATAATAATCTTGTTTTGGCAAGACTAAATTAATACTCTTATTTTGATAACGAAATAATGCCAAGTTATTATTTTTATTAGGATAATGATAGCCACTTCGCCGTAAATCTTTACGGATCATCTGCAATGCTTGATGTACATCTTGTTGTAACTGTAATTGTTGTTGTCGTTGTGATTGATAATGATAAAGAGACAATAGCCAATTCGATAAAATAAGGACTAATAAACTCGTTAAAGCAATAGCCATCAATAATTCTGGCAAGGTTGCCCCAATAAAAAAACGTGGCGATCTATGACACATCATAATTTAAACACGCACTGGTTGAATCATTCTTATCTATTTTTACCCCACCAAACCCACTATATTTAAACAAGAAACGATGTGATCCTGATTGTAATAAAAAGCAACTATTACGCATTGTATGCCGTACATTATCAAAAGAAGTGATAATTTGCGGATAATTTGCTTTAGTAATAAAGCTAACCGTGGAAGAATAAGGATAATAAAGTAACCGCTCTGCTCGATTACAATGAGTTAAAGCTAAACAATCACAAGGTGAGTTATCTGCTTGGGCAATTAAACACCAGCGTTGACGGTCAGCAGAAATACTTACTCTTAATTGCCAATTCGTCATCGCATAATTGGCTCGTTGCTGAACCTGTAATAAATATTGCTGTAAGCGCCATTGTTCAATATAAAGCCGAATTTGATGATTAAATTGCTGCCATGTTGGTGTAATCACTAGAATGGATAGCGTCATAATCAATAATATAGTTAATACTTCAATTAACGTAATACCAGCATAATATTTTTGCATGACCTCTCCCTCGTATTTGAGGGATAAGAGTATGCTGGATAATGTCAATTTGAGAAATAATAATCTTAGAATTGTGAACAGGATCGAGAAAACAAAAAATGCCGTAATTTCTTACGGCATAAGGGAGGATTAGTCAAGAATACGTAGATGAGAAGTTTTCTTTTCTACAGTTTCTTTTTTTGTTGTTTTTTTATTACTTGAGTCAGTTGGAATATCCACTATTTCTTGGAAACCAAATGGCTGTTCTGTGTTAAGCCCTTCAATATCATAAGCCTCTTCGGGTTCAAACATCACACCATCACCATTCTCTCGAGCATAAATAGCAAGTGCTGCACCAAGAGGTATTACAATATGCCAAATTATGCCTTGAAATCTCGCACTAAATCGAATTTCATCGTTTCCTAATGAGAGATTCCCTACCGCATTTGGCGACAAATTCAATACAATTTGACCATCACGAACATATTCAACTGGTACCTCAACGTGAGGATAATCCGCATCAACAACCAAATAAGGTGTTAAGTCATTATCCACTAACCAATCAAAATAAGCACGCAAAAGATATGGACGTTTTGGTGTTGGTGTTTCCATTGACATAACCGATCCTTACTTATCGTCCATAATATTCAATGCTGCACTATTACCGAGTGATTTTGCAAAGCTATCACGTGAAAAGACTTTATTCATATAACCTTTAATCGCTTTACTTCCTGCACCAGTAAACTCAATACTTAATAATTGAAGTTGCCAGAATAATGGGGCTAAGTAGCAGTCCACTAAACTAAACTCATCACTCATAAAATATTCAAATTGAGAAAACACTGGCGCAACAGCTAACAATTCTTCTTTTAATTGTTTACGTGCTGTCGCTACTTCAGGGTGATTTTCATCTTTCGCTTTAGCAAACAACGGATACCAGTCATTTTCAATGCGTTGCATTAATAAACGACATTGTGCTCTTGCCACTGGATAAACTGGCATTAAAGGAGGGTGAGGGAAACGTTCATCAAGATATTCCATAATAATACGTGAATTAAATAGTACTAACTCTCGATCAACAAGCGTTGGCAAGCTTCCAGTTGGGTTGAGTTCTAGCAAATCTTCTGAAATTTCACCTGACTCAATATTTTCAGTTTCATAAGCTACGCCTTTTTCGGCTAAGACAATTTTAACTTGATGGCTGTAAATATCATTTTTATCTGAAAAAAGGGTCATGATTGAACGTCTATTCGCTGCTACCGTCATTTATTCCTCCACTAATTAGGCTAAAAGCTTATCGCCCATAAAAAATACAAAAATTTGACCGTCTATTCTAGCATATTTCGTCATCATACTGTTATAGCTAATTTAGCCTACTTAGCCATTCCATACTGACGCAATTTATTGGCAATGGCAGTATGAGAAACACCTAAATGTTGAGCAAGTTTTCGTGTACTTGGATACTCAACATAAAATTTCTGCAAAATTGCTGCTTCAAAATGTTTTAGCATTTCATCTAAGGTTGCCCCTTCAAATTGTTCTAGACTGAAATGATTAATGAAACGATCTTGCAAGTGCAGTGCAGCAATAGAGAGCTGCCCATTTTCTACTAAAGAACAAGCTCGATATAGTGCGTTATACAATTCACGAACATTCCCTGTCCAAGCATATTTCTGTAAAAAAGCAATAAACTCTTCATCATAATATGGTTGAGGAATCATCATTTGGGTTGCAATTTGTTTAACAAATTGAGCAACTAAATCTGGAATATCTTCTTGCCGATCTCGTAAAGGGGGAATTGTTAAACTTAAAACATTTAAACGATGATACAAATCCTCACGTACTTTGCCTTGCTCGACATAGGTGGACAACGGTTCTTGTGTAGTACAAATCACCCGCACATTCACATAATGTTCCTGTTCTTCACCAACACGGCGGAACGTCCCATCATTTAAAAAACGCAATAACTTCGCCTGCATTGGCAACGATAATTCTGCGATATTATCTAATAGCACCGTACCTTGATTTGCATATTCGAAAAAGCCAATACTTTTACGTTCATTCGTATGATAACCAAACATTTCAGCTTCAGTATCTTCGGGCGGTAGCCCAGCACAATTAACCGCAATAAACTTTTGATCTCGGCGCTGGCTCAAATGATGGCAAGCCTTAGCAATAAACTCTTTTCCTGTCCCCGTTTCACCTTGGATTAACAATGGAGCATCAGAGAATGCAAATTTTTTCGCCAGCTCTACCACATCTGCCATTTTTTTACTTTTCGCGACCACATCATTAAATGTATTACTTAAATACGCATTAAATTTTTGTGGATCAACACGTAATGCCGCAAAAGATTGTAGGGTAACCACGCAACCAAGCAAGGTTTGATTAACATCTTGAAAGGTCAACGGAAATAAATCCAGTTGCCATGGTTGATCATCTAAATCAATATTATGAGAAAAGGTTGTCGTAATATGATGTTGTTGTGATTGCTGCAAGAAAGTTTGATACCATGTAGCTTGTTGTAAAGCAGGCAAAACCTCTACTAATAAATATCCCTGTAAACTCTTCGCTTTGGGTCTATTTTCTTGTAAGTATGGCAATAATAATTTACACGCAGGCTGATTAGCAAATTCTATTTTTCCCGCCAAATCCACCGATAGAATTGGGTGAGGTAACGCCTCAAATAACGCATTCAATTCTACGTTCTTGCGTTCATAAGGCAAAAAATCTAATGGCGAAACCGAACTCACTCCATCAATATTACGCAATTTCTCCATGAGGTAGGTTACTTGAAAATTTGCAATATCCTCAACTTTTAGATAAATCACCCCATTATTTTCAAGTTTTTTTAATTCAATTCCCTCAAGATTGATCTTTTCTTTTGCAAATAAATCCAATACTTCTTTAGCAACACCAATTCTATCCACACAAGCTATGGCAAAACGCATGATCTACGCCTCCTTAAATGTAAGTCAAACCTCATCTTTACGACAATAGATTTAATCTCATTTCTGACATGGCATTATCATACCGATTACCCGTATAGAAATAAAGGCAGTGTAAAGAAATATTTACGATTATTTGTTCACAACATTGACTAACTCAGCAATCTGAGAAATTTGATAAGTAGGTTTAATTTCGGTGAGATTTTCTCGTCCATGATCTAACCAACAAGTATCCAATCCAACATTATTACCACCTAAAATATCCGATTCTAGTGTATCACCTACCACCAAAACCTGCTCATATGATTGGGGGCGCGCTAAAGCTAAAGCGTGTTGAAAAAAGTGTGGATTCGGTTTCGATACACCAATTTCTTCAGATACCACCACAAACTCAAAATAATCCTTTAACCCTGTTTTCTGCAGACGAAGTTGTTGCATTGCGGTAAATCCGTTAGTAATAATCGCCAATTTAGCTTTATCTTTGAGCTGTTGTAATAACTCCACCACTCCATCTAATGGACGACATACTTCTGCCATTGATAATAAAAAACCATGATTTAACTCTGCTGGTTTAACAGATAACTTTTTACCCCATGCAGAAAAACGGCTTTCCTGCAATGTTTTCGCATCAATCTTACCATCTTGGTATGCGACCCATAATGGCTTATTAATTTGTTGATATTGAACAAAATCCTCTTGGGTAAAATCAACATGATAATTGGCAAATAATTGCTTTAATCCAGCAAAAGAATCAAAGGAGAATAATGTTTCATCAGCATCAAATAAAATCCAGTTATATTTCATTTTTCTCTCTATCCAACATCATTTGTAATGCTTCAGTTGTCGTACAACCTTTTATTTTTTCAAATAATATTTCAGCCTCAGTATAATATTTGAGTAAAAATCTTAACCATTGTTTGATTCTTGCCAAATGATAAAAACCGCTATCCCATTGATTATCAACATGACTATACGCCGCTAATAACATCACAATTTTAGACCAAGCTAGCGGTTCAACTTGATGTTTGATCACCTCACTCAAATTTGGGATCTGTAACGCTCCTCGAGCAACCATCAAATCATCACAACCAGTAACAGCCAAACAGGTTTGTGCATCTTGCCAACTAAAAATTTCTCCATTCGCAATCACTGGAATCGACAACGCCTGACGAATTTCGCCAATTTTTTCCCAATCAATCCGATCTGCACGGTAGCCATCTATTTTCGTGCGACCATGTACCGCAATTTCATCTGCACCACCTTGTTGGACAGCATCAGCTATGTCTATCGCAAACGTTTTCTCACTCCAACCAAGGCGAATTTTTACGCTTAAGGTTTCATCTGCACCAATCGCATCACGGATTGCTTTGGTTGCTCGGTAAATTAACTCTGGTTGTTTTAACAAACTAGCTCCACCACAGCTACCATTCACTGTTTTTGATGGACACCCACAATTAAAATCAATACCATGTGAACCTAACTCAATGGCTAATTGCGCATTTTCAGCTAACCATTCTGGTGATTGTCCTAATAACTGAACACGAACTGGCGTGCCACTATCGGTATAGCCTTGTTGATACAATTCAGGGCAAAGGCGGTAATAGACTTTTTTCGGTAAGCATTGGTTTACTACACGAACAAATTCCGACACACACAGATCATAAGAATTAAAAGCAGTTAATAATTGGCGCATAAAAGGATCGAGTACGCCCTGCATTGGAGCAAGAATTATACGCATTTTTTATCAGGTCGTTGCCAATAAAATAAAATTAATGCCGTTAAAGCGCCCAATGTATCTGCTAGCATATCTTTTTGAGCGTCCCAAACATCACCTTGAGATCCCAAGAAAGCGATACCAGCCTCCCCACCTTCTCTAACAGCATATTGCCATTCGATAATTTCATAGGCTGCGGCAATACTCATAATTGAAAATAATCCAAATAGCCCAGCTGTTATAGCATTAGCCCACCCTTTTCGCACCAGTAATTCAGCAATAGGAAAGCTATAAAAGCCAATAATATAATGTGCAACCCGATCAAAATGATTACGCCCCTCACCTAACCAACCAGAAAGTAATTGACTGCCCCAACTAAAAGGGACAAGTTCGAACGTATAATGTGCGCCAATGGTATGTAACACTAACCAGCCACTCATTAATACATAGGCAAATAAACTAAATTGAAACTTTGGATAAGTAATAATTAACAGTAAAAATACCGCAATAACTGGTATCATTTCAGCAAGCCAAACATCTTGGGAATAAGGCTGGAGATAAGACCATATCATCAGTCCTGCAATAAACAGCGCTAATGTCATCGGCAAAACAGACTTTGACATCATTATTTCTTCCAACCTTTCACTTTACAGATCAAATCATATGCGGCTTGAATTTGTTGTGCTTTTTCTTTCGCCATTTCCATCATCTCTTCAGGCAACCCTTTCGCCACCAATTTATCAGGGTGATGTTCATTCATTAATTTACGATAAGCACGTTTTACCACATCACGATCATCGTCCGCCGATACCCCTAAAACCTGATATGCAGTTTCTAATGTTGGACCAGATGCGCTTTGTCTTGCTCCTTGATAACCACCTGAATGTTGTTGATACCCTTGTTGTTGATATTGTTGGTACTGATAGTGAAAGCCGCCACCTTGTGAGAATTGACGTGCAGCATAAATCATCGCCAACATTTGCTCAAATTGGAATGAAGAATAGCCCAACTCTTCCGCGACAATAAATAAAATCTCTTTTTCATTTAGGTGTAATTCTTGATCGCTCAATGCCACTTGAATCTGTATTTCAAGAAATACTCTTAATAAATCATTTCGTCCACCACAGCCAATACGGAACTCTTTAATTGCTTGGCGAATAGGAAAATCAGGTGATTTTCCTCGTGTGAATGCGGCTTGTGCTTGTTTACGTTGATCAACACTAAGCTGCATACGATCCATAATTGAATTAGCAAGATCAATATCCTCTGCCGTAACACGCCCTTTTGCTTTACTTAAATGCCCCATGACGGCAAAAGTAGTTTGCATAAATAATGATTGGCGTGATACCCGATGACCAAATAATGAAGAACCGACATTACCTAATTCATATAATTTTTTATCGGCAAGATGTCCTAAAATGCAACCAAAAATTGCCCCAAAAAATCCACCAAATTTAAAACCAACAATGATACCAATTAATTTTCCAATAAAATTCATACTTTTCCTTTTTGCATGTTTGCGAGGTCAAGAAGTCAGTTATTCTACTCCACAATTAATTTTCGTGAAATGGAACAACCTCTCAGATTTTCATTATACGAAGCTACACTGTCCGAAAAATAAATAAAATTCAGTGTATTAGAAGAAAATTAGAACTTTTATAGTGGGTGTAATTTTATTAAAACCTTACTATACTCACCGCAATTAACGGACAACATTTCACCTTATCTAATAATAATTGCCCTTGTCGTAATAAAACATTTACCGCGCTTAATCATATTCCTTAAATAGTGCCGAAATTTCTTCCTGTGAAAAACCTCGTGAATATAAATAACGCCACATTTTTTGTTTAATCTTTAAATCTTTTTCTTCCATATAATACGGAAATTTTTTACTCAACGTTTGTTTTGCTAACACAAACCAATCAATTTCATTTTGTGCAAGCGTATGCTGCAAAATTTCATTTTGAATCCCCTTTTGCAGCATCTCTTGTTTAATTCGCTGTAATCCATAGCCTTTTTGTACACGAGATAGAAGAAAATGTTCACAAAAACGCAAATCATTTTGCCAATTTTTTGCTTGGCACGTTGCGATCACATCTTCAATCTCTTGTGCTGAAAAGGCTTTTGCTTGCAGCTTACAACGTAATTCATATTCACTGTAATCACGAATAGCAAGAAGTTTAAGAACATAAGCAAGTGCAAGATTATTATTCATAATTTAAAAATGTATTAACTTGAAGGAGGTTTACTATCTTAACCTAAAGTGAGCAAAGAATTCTTAAATAGATTGATGATGAAAAAATAACCAGAATTCATTTATTTATATTAATCATCTTATAAAAATAAGTCGGATTTTTTAAATCCGACCTATATTACTTAGACATTTATTCACTAAAATCTAGTGCATCATCATCTTTTGCGTCTGTATCATCAGTCATTAATAACTGATCTGGGTTGGATAACAGTTCTTCACGCAATTTACGCTCTAACTCATTTGCAATATCTGAATGTTCAGCTAACCATTTCATTGCATTCACTTTCCCTTGTCCAATTTTTTCATCTTGGATTGAATACCATGCACCAGACTTATTGATTAATTTATGTTTTACACCTAACTCAAGTAACTCACCATTTTTAGAGATACCCTCACCATAGAGAATTTGGAATTCAGCTTGTCGGAATGGTGCCGCAACTTTATTTTTCACGACTTTCACCCGAGTTTCGCTACCAATCACTTCATCACCTTCAGAAATCGAACCTGTACGACGAATATCTAAACGTACAGAAGCATAAAATTTTAACGCATTACCACCAGTGGTCGTTTCTGGGCTACCAAACATCACACCGATCTTCATTCGGATTTGATTAATAAACACGACTAGACAATTTGCGGATTTAATATGCCCTGTAAGTTTACGTAATGCTTGCGACATCAAACGCGCTTGTAAACCCATATGTGAATCGCCCATATCCCCTTCAATTTCTGCTTTCGGCGTTAATGCGGCAACAGAGTCAATAATGATGACATCTACTGCCCCAGAACGGACTAACGCATCGCAAATTTCTAACGCCTGTTCACCATGATCTGGTTGCGATACTAATAAAGATTGTACATCTACACCTAATTTAGCCGCATAAATCGGATCTAATGCGTGTTCAGCATCAATAAACGCACAAGTTTTCCCTTGCTTTTGTGCTTGCGCAATGACCGATAAGGTTAATGTTGTTTTCCCTGATGACTCAGGTCCGAAAATCTCCACAATACGCCCCATCGGTAACCCACCAATACCTAACGCAACATCAAGCCCTAAAGAACCAGTTGAAATCGCTTCTACATCTAACGTTTTAGTATCCCCAAGACGCATAATAGAACCTTTACCAAACTGTTTTTCAATTTGACCTAACGCTGCTGCCAGAGCTTTTTCTTTTTCTTCATTCATGCCAAAATCTTTCATTTTATAACCTCTATTTGAATGTTCGGGTAATTATCGCTCGCCATTATACTGTATAATTATACAGTATCAAGTACTTTATTCTACATAGACAAATTTTTGCGATCTTGTTCCCAAATTCAGATCCAGACTTAATAATCCACCACTAATTTGGCTAATCCTCTTCTTGGTAACTTTCGATTTCTGTCATCATCTTTTATACTATCGGTCGCATTCAAGCAAGGATATATTATGATGACGCAAGATAATGATTTCTCTTCCTATACCCCAATGATGCAACAATATCTACAAATAAAAGCAGAATATCCAGATATTTTGTTGTTCTATCGTATGGGGGATTTTTATGAATTATTTTTTGATGATGCAAAACGTGCATCAGCATTATTAGATATTTCGTTAACCAAACGCGGGCGCTCTGCTGGCGAACCGATCCCAATGGCGGGTGTCCCTTATCACGCTGTAGAGGGCTATTTAGCAAAGCTTGTTCAACTTGGTGAGTCAGTGGCGATTTGTGAACAAATTGGTGATCCTGCTACGACAAAAGGTCCCGTTGAAAGGCAAATTGTCCGCATCGTTACGCCTGGTACAATCAGTGATGAAGCTTTATTACCAGAACGTCAAGACAATTTAATTGCTTGTATCTATCTCGAAAAACAAACCTTTGCGCTTGCTACATTAGATATGACGTCAGGACGCTTTCAGATCAGTGAACATCGCAATGAAACCAGTATTACAACTGAGTTACAACGCCTATCACCTGTAGAAATCTTATATCCTGAAGATTTTGCCTTTATGTCATTACTTGAGCAATATAAAGGTTTACGCCGTCGCCCAACATGGGAATTTGAGCTGGGCACTGCAATCAAACTGCTCAATAAACAATTTGGCACCCAAGATCTAAAAGGGTTCGGCGTTGAAAAAGCATTAGTGGCACTGTGTGCAGCAGGTTGCTTGTTACAATATGCGAAAGAAACGCAACGCACCGCTTTGCCACATATCAATTCAATTTCATTAGCACAAGAAAGTGATTTTATTATTATTGATGTCGCCTCTCGGCGTAATTTGGAATTAACACAAAATTTAGCAGGTGGAACAGAAAATACCCTTGCTGCAATTCTAGATCGGTGCAACACACCAATGGGAAGTCGCCTATTAAAACGTTGGATACATCAACCTTTACGTCAAGGTAAGCAATTATTACAACGTCAAAATGTCGTAAAACAACTTCTGCATACTGATTTATACACAGAATTAAAACCACTATTACAACAAATCAGTGATATGGAACGGATTCTTGCGCGAGTTGCACTACGTTCAGCTAGACCACGAGATCTGACACGTTTACGTCATGGTTTAGCACAAATTCCGAAAATCATTGCCCTACTAAAACAACAAAATCAGGGACAATTTGATTTATTACTATCACAAATAAAAGATTTTACTGAATTATATCAATTACTTAATCAAGCCATTATAGAAACACCACCATTACTGATTCGTGATGGCGGTGTGATTGCCTCTGGCTATAATGCAGAATTAGATGAATGGCGAGATTTAGCAACAGGCGCAACCCAATTTTTAGAAAATCTTGAAACAAGAGAACGTCAAGCGACAGGGATTGACTCTTTAAAAATTGGTTTTAATGCTGTACATGGTTACTATATTCAAATCAGTCGAGGTCAAGCTGAGAAAGCACCCGCACACTATATTCGCCGCCAAACATTAAAAAATGCAGAACGATTTATTATCCCTGAATTAAAGAATCACGAAGATAAAGTCTTAAAAGCCCAAGGTGCAGCACTCGCTTTAGAAAAACAACTCTATGAAGAATTATTCGAAATGTTATTGCCTCATCTCGCTGATTTGCAACTTACCAGTTTAGCGGTCGCTGAGTTAGATGTATTAGCTAATCTTGCAGAACGTGCGGAAACGTTAAATTATGTAGCTCCTACTTTTAGCAATAAAATTGAGATCAATATTCAACAAGGACGCCACCCTGTAGTGGAAACCGTATTGCAACAACCTTTTATCGCCAATCCATTACAACTTAATCAGCAACGCCATTTATTAATTATTACGGGACCAAATATGGGGGGTAAAAGTACCTATATGCGGCAAACAGCGTTGATTACATTAATGGCATATATCGGCAGTTTTGTCCCAGCTGATTCTGCAATGATTGGACCGATTGACCGTATTTTCACCCGCATTGGAGCCTCAGATGACTTAGCATCAGGTCGTTCTACTTTTATGGTGGAAATGAGTGAAATGGCAAATATTTTGCATCAGGCAACCGCAAACAGTCTTGTGTTAATTGATGAAATTGGGCGAGGCACCTCGACTTACGATGGATTATCATTGGCATGGGCGTGTGCAGAATGGTTAGCAACCCAATTACAATCATTAACACTCTTTGCGACCCATTATTTTGAATTAACGGCTTTGCCTAAACAATTATCAGGCTGTATGAATATTCATCTTGACGCCAAAGAACATGGTGATACGATTGCATTCATGCACGCCGTTCAAGAGGGGGCAGCAAGCAAAAGTTATGGTTTAGCAGTAGCACAATTAGCAGGCGTTCCTCGCCCAGTTATCCAACTTGCTAAACAAAAACTAAAACAGCTAGAAGCATCATCGCAGCAGTTATCTCAAACCTCTCAGCAAGCGGAATTAGATTTCACGGCACCACAGGAAACAGATATACGCACTACTGCGGTTCTACAACAGTTAACAGATTTAGATCCTGATGATTTAACGCCAAAACAAGCTCTTGCTGCGTTATATCAACTAAAGCAACTATTGCAATCATAAGCAAATATATAGGGAGTTCTTATGCCAGTAAACTTACGTCAACGCCATTTCTTACGTTTATTAGATTTTACCTCGCAAGAAATTCAGTTTTTACTTGATTTATCTGCTGAACTAAAAAAAGCAAAATATGCTGGTACAGAACAACAACGTCTGAAAGGGAAAAATATTGCCTTAATTTTTGAAAAAACCTCTACTCGCACCCGTTGCGCATTTGAAGTCAGTGCCTTTGATCAAGGCGCAAATGTTTCATATATTGGACCAAGCGGTTCACAAATTGGGCACAAAGAGAGTATGAAAGATACCGCTCGTGTTTTAGGCAGAATGTATGATGCAATTCAATATCGTGGTTATGGGCAAGAGTTGGTAGAAACATTGGCACAATATTCTGGTGTACCTGTATGGAATGGCTTAACCGATGAATTTCACCCAACGCAAATTTTAGCTGACTTTTTAACCATGCTAGAACATGGTAAAGGCAAGCGTTTAGATCAGATGAAAATGGCTTATTTAGGTGATGCGCGCAATAATATGGGGAACTCTTTTGTAGAGGGTGCAGCATTAATGGGCTTAGATTTACGTTTAGTCGCCCCAAAACAATTCTTCCCAGAACAAAAATTATTAGATGAGGTCGCCGATATTGCCAAACAAACAGGGGCAAAAATTACCTGTACCGAAGATATTGCGGCTGGCGTGAAAGATGTAGATTTTATTTATACCGATATTTGGGTTTCAATGGGTGAGCCTGAAAGTGCTTGGGCGGAACGTATCGAGCTAATGAAACCTTATCAAGTCAATACTGAGTTAATGGCATTAACAGGTAATCCAAATGTGAAATTTATGCACTGTTTACCATCTTTCCACGATGAACACACCACCGTTGGTAAGGAAATTGCCGCTAAATATGGTTTAAAAGGATTAGAGGTTACAGATGAGGTATTTGAATCACCAGCTTCTATTGTTTTTGACGAAGCAGAAAATCGTATGCACACCATCAAAGCTGTGATGGTGGCAACACTGGCGTAATGACAAAATAACTATTTTTCAATCTAAAAAGGAAATAACCATGACAAAAATTATTCATACAGAAAAAGCACCCGCAGCAATCGGTCCTTATGTACAAGCTGTCGATTTAGGAAATTTAGTGCTGACTTCTGGGCAGATTCCAGTTAATCCAGCGACAGGTGAAATTCCAAGTGATATTGTGGCACAAGCTCGCCAATCCTTAGAAAATATCAAAGCGATTATTGAACAGGCTGGTTTAAAAGTCGCAGATATTGTCAAAACAACTGTATTTGTGAAAGATCTTAATCAATTTGCAACGGTAAATGCGGAATATGAGCGTTTCTTCAAAGAAAATAATCACCCAACGTTTCCCGCTCGCTCTTGTGTCGAAGTGGCTCGTTTACCAAAAGATGTCGGCATTGAGATTGAAGCGATTGCCGTACGTAAATAAATTTTTAGTAATATCTCTTTTAATGCTTTCCATGTTGGAAAGCATTTTTTATCTCGTAAAAGGCGTGTTTTATGGAAAATTTTACTCTTCATCTACCAACAAAAGTGTTATTTGGTAAAGGACAAATTGCCACTATCAAACAGCAAATCCCTGCTGGAGCAAAAATTTTAATGACTTATGGTGGGGGAAGTATCAAGAAAAATGGGGTATATGAGCAGGTTATCACAGCCCTAAAAGATTTTGAAATTATCGAATTTTCTGGCATTGAACCTAATCCACAATTCAGCACCTTGATGCAAGCTGTGGAATTAGCGCGCAAAGAGCAAGTAACTTTCTTACTGGCTGTCGGTGGTGGTTCTGTTTTAGACGGTACAAAATTTATTGCTGCTGCCATTAACCATCAAGGTGATGAATGGGAAATTGTAAAAAGCCACGGACAAGTCATAAAAAGTGCATTACCAATCGGAGCAATTTTAACTTTACCTGCAACAGGATCGGAAATGAACGGCAACGCAGTGGTTAGCCGTAAAGAAACACAGGATAAGCTTGGTTTCTTTTCAGCGCTTGTTAAACCCCAATTTTCCGTTCTCGACCCAACAACAACGTATTCATTACCAGCAAAACAAACGGCAAATGGCGTCGTTGACGCATTCGTACATACTTTTGAACAATATATGACTTATCCTGTTAATGCGAAAATTCAGGATCGCTTTGCTGAGGGTGTTTTCTCAACATTGATTGAAGAAGGACCAAAAGCATTAGCAGAACCAGAAAATTATGGTGTGCGCGCTAATATTATGTGGGCGGCAACCATGGCGTTGAATGGCATTTTAGGGGTTGGTGTACCACAAGATTGGGCATCACACGCTATCGGACATGAGCTCACGGCACAATATGGTTTAGATCATGGACAAACCTTAGCGATTGTTGTACCTGCAATTATGTGGCATCAACGTGAACTCAAAAAAGCGAAATTAATCCAATTTGCTCAACGTGTTTGGGGTTATCAAGGCATTGATGAAACTGAGGGCGTAAACATTGCGATTGAAAAAACACGTGCATTCTTTGAACAAATGGGCACACCAACTCGCCTATCTGCTTATGGCATTGATGATAGCCAATTCCCAACAGTATTAAAGAAACTTGCTGAACATCGTAGTGAAAATATCGGTGAACACAAAAATATCGATAATGCTGCGGCAGAAGAAATTTTACGTTTAGCACTTTAAGGCAAAATTAAGCCCCATCATGATGGGGCTTTATCTTATATCATTATAGTTTTTTCATCTCATCAGCAACCATTTCAGCTTCTGGTCCAAGAATCACTTGTAAAGCATTATCGCCTAATTTGATATTACCTTTTGAGCCTAACGCTTTTAGTTTGTTTTCATCTATCTTATTACGATCCACAAGAATCAAACGTAAGCGAGTAATACAAGCATCAATTTCTTTAATATTTGCTGATCCACCTAAAGCTGCAACAAAGTTCTTCGCTCGAGCAACTTTAGCTTCTGCGCTAAGTTGTGGTTCGCTTGTCGTTGAAACGGTTGCATCATCTTTTTCATCATCACGCCCTGGTGTTTTTAAATCAAAGGCTTTAATGACAGCACGGAATAACACATAGTAAATACCTGCAAACACGATACCTTGCAAAATGAGCATATACCATTGTG
Source organism: Gallibacterium trehalosifermentans (assembly GCF_042433055.1). Taxonomy (NCBI): domain Bacteria; kingdom Pseudomonadati; phylum Pseudomonadota; class Gammaproteobacteria; order Pasteurellales; family Pasteurellaceae; genus Gallibacterium; species Gallibacterium trehalosifermentans. Next base: position 91,834 of record NZ_JBHLWB010000008.1, on the reverse strand, counting down.
TTGCTAATGGGTTACGTGAAGATAACACAAGGTCAACTAATCCTGCACTAAAGCCAAAACCTGCAATCCAATGTAGGCTTGCTGCAAGGAAGACAGATACACCAGTTAATAAGGCATGAATGAGATAAAGTACTGGTGCAACAAACATAAAGGAGAATTCTAATGGTTCAGTTACGCCAGTGAAAAATGAAGATAATGCAGCAGCAAACATAATCGAACCGACTACCGCTTTCTTCGCTGGTTTTGCACTATGGTAAATCGCTAATGCTGCCGCTGGTAAACCAAACATCATAATTGGGAAGAACCCTGCTTGATACATACCCGTTTGCCCTAGGATAGCTTTACCCTCCGCTAAAGATTTTGCGCCACCTAAGAAGTTAGGAATATCATTAATACCAGCCACATCAAACCAGAATACTGAATTGAGTGCATGGTGTAAGCCAACAGGAATTAATAAGCGGTTAAAGAAAGCGTAAATACCTGCACCAATAGCCCCTAAACCTTGAATGGATTCACCGAAACCCACTAAACCATTGAAAATTACTGGCCATACATAAAGGAGAATAAATGAGACTAAAATCATTACAAAAGAAACGACGATTGGCACTAAACGCTTACCACTAAAGAATGCCAATGCTTGGTGCAGTTCTACTTTAGAGAAACGGTTATACAGTTCGGCAGAAATAATTCCCACTAAAATACCAATAAATTGGTTGTTAATTTTGCCAAATGCCGCAGGGACTTGATCAACTGGAATACCTTTTAATTGAGCAACCGCCCCAGGTGAAAGTAAAGTTGTTACCACTAAATAACCCACTAAACCAGATAACGCAGCTGAACCATGCTTATCTTTAGAAAGACCAAATGCCACACCAACTGCAAAAAGCAATGACATATTATCAATAATGGCAGCACCAGACTTAATTAGTAATGACGCTAATGCACTGTTACTACCCCAACCATCTGGGTCAATCCAATAACCAATACCCATTAAAATAGCCGCTGCTGGTAGTGCCGCAACTGGCACCATCAAGGCTCGCCCTATTTTTTGTAAATAAGAGAGAATATTCATAAAGGAGTCCTTATGTTGTGTTTTGAGGGGAATATATGCATTAACTAATAAGTAGTATAGGAAGTGAAAATATGTAAGTAAAATACAGATTATAATATTTGTGATAATGATCACTTTAAAATTTTATAAAAAATGAAGTAATACTTCATAAATTTACCTGAGATATTTCATTCAGGTTACAGGTAGTGAGGCATTACCCCACTACTCAATATTTTGTACTTGTTCACGCATTTGCTCAATTAACACTTTCAACGTTACTGCCGAGTTAGTAATCTCTGTATTAATTGATTTAGAGGCTAATGTATTGGATTCTCTATTTAGTTCTTGCATCATAAAGTCCAAACGACGACCGACTACGCCACCTTTGCGTAAAATCTCTTTCGTTTCTTTGATGTGCATTTCTAAACGGTCAAGCTCTTCTGCCACATCAACACGTTGTGCTAACAGAATCATCTCTTGTTCTAAACGAGTTGGATCGAATTGCAGTTGTACTTCTTCAAAACGTTGCAACAAACGCTCTCGTTGCCATTGTAAAACCTCTGGCATTTTTTGCCGCACAAAACTCACTTCGTTTTGAATGCCATCAAGACGTGAAGAAATTGCTTCTGATAATTTTTCCCCCTCTCGAGCACGCATCGCAATAAAATCGGTTAATAAGGTAGTAAATCCCTGCAAAATTTCCTGATTAATTTCATCAAGATCCACACTTAGGTCATCGACTACACCTGGATAACGCAACACCTCTATCGGATTGATTTCTCCTTCATTTAACTGCGTTTTAATCCAACGTAATGAATCAATGACTTGTGTCGCTAAGGTTTGATTGAGCGTTAAACCTGTGTTGTTATGGCTTAACTCAACCCGTAAATTACACTCTATTTTGCCTCGGGAAAGGCGTTGACGTAGCATTTCACGCAAATTATTTTCTAAGCCGCGGAACTGTTCTGGCAAACGAAAAAAAGTCTCTAAATATCGTTGATTTACTGAACGGATCTCCCAAACCGCACTCCCCCATTCTGCCTGAATTTCTTGGCGAGCAAACGCCGTCATACTATAAATCATTGCTAACATTTCTCTTTAATATTCATTAAATTACAAAATCATCTTCACCAAATGATCGGCTTTAATCCGCTCAAAACGGCGTAATACACGCTGTGCTGGTGCGGGGTAATTACTCGGCTTCTCGAGCTGTTGATAACTACTCAAAATGGTAGTATGTGTTCGGATTAATGCTAATTCCGTACAGTTTTTTTCCGTTAATTGATGATCAGGATCGTGAATTAATAAGCCATTTTCCGCATCTAAACGCCAAGCACGTGGATTCAAATTATTCCCCGTTAGCAAGACATAATTATCATCAATCCAAACACCTTTCAGATGATAACTATTTTCTCCGTCTTTCCATAAACGAATAATTAATTGCTGATTATCAATAAACTCTGCAAAACGTTTAGCAAATTGGCGCAAATTTTTCTCATACAAATATGGTAGCGCCCCAACTAATTTAAACGGTTCTGATGGTGGAATATAGAAATCATTTGCTGTTTTATCCCCCACAATAATTTCTACTTTTTTCCCCTCATGCAATAACGTACGAATCCGTTGTTGTAACGAACGAGGAAAATTAAAATAAGGCGTACAAATGGTTAGTTTTTTCTGGGTAACCAAAAATAGTGCTTCAATTACCTTATTTAACAAATTATTTTTGCCCAAGCCAAATAATGGCGTGATGCTCATTTTCTCTAAAGATAACGGCTGATTCTGGCAAAAATATTTCCCACTGAATGCCAAATGTTTTCGGAAAGAACGAATCACAGGGCGCAATTCCCGTGTTGATTTACGAGGTTGATCCAAACGGTTTACTGCCGAAATATCATTAAGATGTTGTTGAATAAACGCGACAAAACTATCTGCTAATTGCGGGTGAGTAATAACTTGATAACGATCATAACGATAGCGATCTTGTTGATGTAAATAGACATTATTAATACTCGCTCCGCTATACAACACCGTATCATCAAAGACGAAACCCTTAATATGCAATACCCCAAAAATTTCACGCGTATTAATCGGTACGCCATAAAAAATCACGTCATCAATACCATATTTTTGACGCATTTCTGCATACCAATCCGCATTACTATTCCCTTGCTCCTCGCCGATTCGCCCACGCTGCGCACGATGCCAATCCACAAAAATTTTCACATCTAAATTTGGGTGTTTTTGCTTAGCTTGATAGATTGCTTCGAGGATTTCTTGACCAGCCTCATCTTTTTCCCAATAGAGCGCTGTAATATAGACTCGCCTTTCAACTTGTTGAATTAATTGAATAATTTTTTGTTTAAACGCTTTTGCTGAAGGCAGAATCTCAATTTGTTCTTCATTTAAATCAAACGCTGGTAAACGAGATAACCTTCTTTTCGCACGTTCTAATCTTGATAGTAACATAACTTCATCATGGTTATGCAGCTCCCCCAACGGAACCGCTTTTATATGAAATGCCTAAGTTTACAATTAATTGTTAATATATCTCAACTGTTTCAGTTATAATGTGCGAAATTTTCCTATCGACCAACCTAGATACAAGCCAATGAATAAAAAACCAACTTTCCAAGAAAATAAATTCCGTACCAACAATCAAGATAAACGCCAATCTAAACCACAAAAACCTCGCTTTTCTGACAAGCCTCGCCGTGAAAAACCTGTTGAAAAAACATCAATTTGGGGTGGGCAACAACAACTTACTGCTCACAAAGCTAATCAAACACAAGGTGAAGTCAATGTTCGCATTAAATCTTCTGCACATGCGGTAAAAGAGAAAAAAACAGGACCACTTTCCCCTCGCGCTCCTGAAAAAATCCGTCAAAATCGTGCTGAAGAAGTGAAAGTTTATGGTGAATTAGCTTGCTTAACCTTATTTGAACATCGTCCACAAGATATTGTGCGTTTATGGGTAACACAAGAATTAAGCAAAAAAGCAGGCGAAATGATGAGTTATCTCGCTAATAATAAAAAAGCTTATCACGTGGTCAAAAATGATGAAATGCAACGTGTAACAGGGACTGAGCACCACGGTGGGATCTGTTTATTAGTGAAGAAACGCCCTCCTCTCAGTTTAAGCGGTTATTTAACCATTCCACGCCAACGAGATTGTATCGTGTTATTAGATGGTGTCGGTAATGCAGCAAATATTGGTGGCGTACTCAAAACGTTAGCGTTCTATGGTGTACAAAATGTCATTACTGACAATATTGATCTTGTACAAAGCCCTGCATCAATGCGTGTGGCTGAAGGCGGAATTGAGTTTTTACGTTTATTTGAAACCGAACACCCAACCTTGGCGATTGATCAGCTACAACAAGCAGGTTATCAGATTGTTCGGGCAAGTCTAGCCAAACAAGCTACCCCATTAGATCACGCTACATTTGCCGATAAAGTCGTTTTAGTGTTATCAGAAAATATGTGGAAAGAGCTTGATCCTAACGCAACCAATATTGCACTTTCCCGCTCGAATCAACTTGCCTCAGGTTTAAATATTGCAGTTACAGCGGGTGTTTTATTAGCAAAATGGTATTTTTAATTAACAATCTTAATTAGGAGAATATTATGTCATACTCAAAAATTATGCTTGCTTGTTTATGTGTTAGTTTAGCTGCTTGCAGTAGTGGGGGGGGGGTAGCTCGAAAAGCTCGCAAGCAGCACAAGAAGCTAAGTTACAACAACTGCAGAAACAGTTAGAACAAGCAGAAAAAGAGAAAGCAGAAGAAGCCGAAAAGACAAAACAGGCAATCGCAGATCTCCGTGAACAATTAAGTGAAATAGAAACGGCTAAAACTGAGGCAGAAAACAAAGCAGATAATCTCCGCAAACAATTAAATGAGATAGAAACCGCTAAAACTGAAGCGGAAAACGAAGTAACGGATCTGCGTACAAAATTAGATGATACTGAAAGCACATTAGAGAAACAAAAAGAAGTTATCTCAATTATTAATGCAAAGCTTGATGAACTCATGGCTACTGAGGGTGAACTAAAGGTTTCTACCTCTAAACAAGATAACAACCACTCTATCTACATTACCAAAAACTCTGATGCAACCCTTAATGAGGGCTTCAATAAACGCCCTTTAATCCTAGTGAGACGTGCGACCAATCCTGAAGATCAAACTTCTGATGATGGTATCTTAGCTGGCGATGAATATATTTATAAGCAAACTTATTCCACCATCTACACGCGCAACTATCTTGCAGCTTCCACTAGCGACGAAAAATTTACACGTGGCGGTTCTTTCCGCGTAAATGAGATTGTAGGGGAAACAACAAAACAAATTCCGACTGAAGGCAATGCAACTTATACAGGTGAAGCCTTTAATGCCGATAATAAGGGGAAATTTGAATATAGTATTAACTTTACTAACCGCACTGGCTCAGGTCGAATCTATCAATTAGCCAACAATTTACCAGATATTCAGCTCAATGAGGGGCAAATTACTGCAGGGCAACTCATTTCTCGTTCTTCAGAATCCATCATCTCATCGCAGGCTTCTATCAATAATGAAGTGGCGGGGAAATATACCGTCGGCTTATTTGGCAGTAATGCTGAAAATATTGCTGGCGAAGTTTATCTTGATAAAGAATTACCTCATGCAGTGAGAACCAATGGCGGAACACAACATCGATATGAGGGGCAAGTAAGAGGTGTTGTTTTTGCCGTTGCTGGCACAAAACAATAATGTTCACGCAATGCCGTTGTACATCATACAGCGGCATTTCTCTGTTTCTTAGGAAGATCAAATGAAGCGACTTTTTATTACCTCACTCTTATTCTTTTCATTTTCTGCTATTGCTCAGAATATCAATGAGGAGAAGCCATATCCTGAATTACACCAATCTATTGAATTTACGCCAGTGATCTTAAGTAACAATAATCCGTTGCGGCCTTTATCTGCCCCCAGAAAAGCAAAATTAGCCTATTCACAAACGATACCATCAACTCAGTTAGTAGGGCAGATCAACCAAGCCATTATGCAGCAGCAATGGGATAAATTACCTGATCTGCTCTTACAATATCAGCAACTACCAACCTATGATCAAGGACTGGTACATTATGCTTTAGCTAATGTCTATTATGCAAAGCAGGATTACGCTACGGCAATTTATCATTATCGAGCGCTACTCAAACAACACCCTAACATTATTTATCCTCGTTTCGATTTTGCCATTACCTTATTTGAAGATTTTCAATATCGCTCTGCAAGCAAACAACTGCAACACGTGTTACCTTTCCTTTCTGGCACAGTGCAAACGCTGGCACAGCAATATTATGACGCATTACAAAAACAACAGCGCTGGCAAATAGAGGTAAATTTTCAATATATCCAAACCGATAATGTCAATCAGGCATCTTCCGCAAAAACCATTGAACTGAATGGCAAGCGTTTTATTAAAACAGCGGATAGCCTTCCCCAAAAAGCTAACGGAATAAAATACCAAATTGGGGTGCAACGATTGATCCCATTAAAAGATCACCATTTCATTCAACCAGAACTGCACTATAACGGCATCTATTATTGGAATAATCAAGATTATAATGAACAAACGCTCCATTTAGGGTTAAGTTATCTCTATCAGCGCGCGTTATCAGGTTGGCAAATTACCCCATTTATCGAAAAGAACTGGTTTGCCCATTCACATTATAGTGATTATATCGGTGGGCGCCTCACCCATTATCAACGCTTTCCAGACAACTATGCTCTGCAAAATCAATTTACTTACACGCATAAGCGCTATCAAGATACCTTACTAGCAAAGCGCTATAATGGGCAGCAATTTGATGCACTTACTATTTTGTCATGGAAAATATTACCCTCTACAACACTATTTACAGGGTTAAATGTGCAACGAGATGTCGTCAACGAAAAAGCCTCTTCATCGAAAAAATGGCAAATTATGCTTGGTGGGCAATATGTCAATCATATCGTAGGTAATCAACTTACCTTGCGTTATGCCCAACGACATTTCGCTGCACCACATTATCTGTTGCAATATGAAAGGAAAGATCAAGAATATCAAATAGATTATGCCCTTTGGTCGCCGAAATTAGTATGGCAAGGATTTCTACCTAAATTACATTTTCATTATCAACAAATTGATAGCAATATTCCTGTTTTTTACTCTAGGAAAAATCATATGATTTTTCTTACCGTTGGAAAGATATTTTAATTTTTATTCATGAGCGGATTAATTTCCGCTCACGAATTTGTCAGCTAACTAAACTCCAATTCAACTTGTTCTTCACCAATCAGGGTGGTAAGTTCTGAAATTAAATCATCATGAGGGGTAATATGCCATTCTACCCCTAACGTTAACATTGCCCGACCTTTTGGGCTGTCATAATAGATATGAATTGGCGTTGTGCCTTGTGCATATGGCGTAATAATTTGTTTGAAGCGGTCGATAAATTGACTAGTGAGTTGCTCTTCTTTTAAGGCAATCGCTAAACTTTTGACAAATTTTTGCCGCATCTCTTCTAAGGTACTGACTTCACGCCCTATCATGCGGATACCCCCCGTAAAGTCATCGGGTAGCACCGAACCACTGACAATTAAAATCTGGTCTTTATGAATTTTAGACTCAAACTCAGTTAATGGATCAGAGAAAAGCGTAATGTCCAGACGTGCAGAGCGATCATCTAGCGTAATAATGCCTAAACGATTGCCTCGTTTGGTGAGGACCGTGCGGAAATTTACCACTAAACCACTCACCGTTACGGATTCATTGCGGCGAGTAACGGATACTTCCGCTAAACGATTACTGTAATGAGAAAGCTCTTTCACATAAGGACTAATTGGGTGGCTGCTTAAATATAATCCGAGGGTTTCTTGTTCCCCCTCCAAGATCATTTTTTGTGTCCATTTTGGTGTATTTGCATACGCCTGCTCAACGTCTTTTGGTGAGCTGGTTAATACCCCAAACATATCTGCCTGCCCTAACGCTTCATCTTTAGCATGCTGATCAGATGCTTTTAACGCATCATCTAAATTAAGAGAAAGTGCTGCACGGTGCGGTCCAAGTTTATCCAACGCCCCCGCTTTGATGAGATTTTCTAACGCTCGGCGGTTGATCTTTTTCAAATCAATTCTCGCACAAAGATCAAACACATCTCTAAATCGCCCACCACTGTCTCGTGCCGCAATAATGCTTTCTATTGCTGCTTCACCAACACTTTTGATCGCCCCAATACCATAAACAATTTCGCCTTTTTCATTCACACTGAAATGGTATTTGCCTTGGTTAATATCTGGTGGAACTACTTTTAATCCAATGCGTAAACTTTCATCGTAGAAATTGACAATTTTTTCGACTTTATCCATTTCTGACGTCATTACTGCTGCCATAAATTCCGCAGGATAATGCGCCTTTAACCATAACGTTTGATAAGACACTAACGCATAGGCAGCAGAATGCGACTTATTGAAACCATAGCCCGCAAATTTCTCTACTAAGTCAAAGATTTTCATTGCTAACTCGCCATCAACGCCGTTTTTAATCGCTCCCTCTTTAAATACCGAACGTTGTTTTGCCATTTCTTCTGGTTTCTTTTTCCCCATCGCACGGCGTAATAAATCTGCACCCCCTAGCGTATAGCCCGCTAAGACTTGAGCAATCTGCATCACCTGTTCTTGATATAAGATAATCCCATAGGTTGGTTCTAAAATGGATTTAAGTGATTCATGTTGATACTCAGCATCTGGATAGGAAATTTGTTCTTCACCATGCTTACGGCGAATAAAGTTATCCACCATGCCTGATTGTAGCGGACCTGGTCGGAATAACGCCACTAAAGCGATAATATCTTCAAAACAGTCAGGTTTTAAGCGGCGAATGAGATCTTTCATGCCTCGAGATTCTAACTGAAACACCGCAGTGGTTTGTGCATCAAGCAGTAATTTAAACGCTTTTTCGTCATCAAGTGGAATATGATGAATATCGACTTCAGGTTTTCCCTCTCGGCGCATTCTTTCATTAATCATATCCACTGCCCATTGGATAATGGTTAAGGTGCGTAAGCCTAAGAAGTCAAATTTTACTAAACCTGCATATTCAACATCATTTTTATCAAAGTGGGTAACAGGGTGTTTCCCTTCTGAATCACAATAAATTGCCGAGAAGTCTGTAATCTTAGTTGGCGCAATTACCACACCACCTGCGTGTTTTCCTGCATTACGGGTAACGCCCTCCAGTTTGCGCGCCATATCAATTAATTCTTTGACTTCTTCATCGCTATCATAAACTTCAACAAGTTTAGGCTCTAAATCAAATGCTTTTTGTAGCGTCATTCCTGGATCAGCTGGAATTAATTTAGCAATGCGATCGACAAAACCATAAGCATGACCTAATACTCGCCCCACATCTCGAATAACCGCTTTAGCCGCCATCGAACCAAAAGTAATAATTTGCGACACCGCTTCACGTCCATACATTTCAGCAACGTGTTCAATAACACGATCTCGCCCGTCCATACAGAAATCAACGTCAAAGTCAGGCATAGATACCCGTTCTGGGTTTAAGAAACGCTCAAAAAGCAAATCAAATTCCAGCGGATCAAGATCGGTAATGCGTAAGGCATAGGCAACCAAGGATCCCGCACCAGAACCTCGCCCTGGTCCAACTGGGATATTGTTATCTTTTGACCATTGAATAAACTCCATCACGATCAAGAAGTAGCCAGGGAACCCCATTTGGTTTATTACATTTAATTCTGTTTCCAAGCGTTCATCATATTCAGGTCTGCGCTGTTTACGCACCTCTTCATCAGGGAACAATACAGCTAAACGCTGCTCTAAACCGATACGTGATTTTTGAATTAAAAAATCTTCCGTACTTAGTTCACCCGTTGGGAATTGCGGTAAGAAATATTCACCTAATCGAATCGTTACATTACAACGTTGCGCAATACATACGGTATTTTCTAACGCTTCAGGTAAGTCAGAGAATAACTCACACATTTCTTGTTGAGTGCGGAAATATTGTTGCGGTGTATAAATTTTAGGACGGTTGGGATCGTCTAAGGTAACAATATCGTGAATCGCTACCCGAATTTCATGCGCCTCAAAATCATCTTCATGAAGAAACATGACATCATTCGTTGCCACCAGCGGTAGTTGATGCTGTTCAGCCAAGGCTACAGCGCGATCCACATAACGCGCCTCATCACTACGTCCCGTACGACTTACCGCAAGATAGAAATGATCAGGAAAATATTGGCGGTAAAAATCTAAACAGGCTTCCGTCGCAATTTGATTTTCGCGTAATAAAAACTTACCAATATCGCCATTTTTACCACCAGAAAGAATAATAATACCTTCGGCATATTCTACTAACCATTGGCGTTCGATGGTCGGTTTCTCTTTATAGCCTCGTTGATATGCACGAGAGAGAAGTAAGGTAATATTTTGATAACCTTGATTATTTTTTGCAAGTAACGTTAATTCAAACGGCTCATCTGGAAGTTCGGGGGTATCCACTAACACATCGGCACCGACAATGGGTTTGATGCCTTTCCCCAAAGCTGCACCATAAAAACGCACTAACCCACAGAAGTTTGTAAAATCAGTTAATGCCATCGCCACCATCTGATCTTTTGCGCATTCATCAACTAAATTTTTGACTTTAGCTAATCCGTTGATCATTGAAAAATCACTATGAACACGAAGATGAACAAATTTTGGCGATGACATAATTTTTCCTGATAAATAAAAGGTGATGAATCAAGATAATGCGCCAACACGACAAGCGCTAACGCATCATATGTATTTGAAAAATGGGATTATAGGTTAAAAAAGAGTTTTTCTCTTTTCCATTTATCTACCGTAAAGGTTTTTATCGTTAAAGCATGAATCGCATTACTCGCAAGATGTTCCATCAACGGTGCATAAATCATTTGTTGTTGTTTTACCCGTGAAAGTTCAGCAAATTTATCACTCACCGCAATCACTTCAAAATGGGCATTCTCACCGCGTACATAGACTTCGTCTAAATCAAGTTCTTGTTTTAATAGTTGTTCAATCTCTTTTGCTTCCATTATTTATCCTATTTCGTTATATATTTTGTTAACCACGTTTTTAATGAAAAAAGTTCAGCTAAATTCAAACATTGTTCAGGGACATTTGCTAATTGCACCTGCTCCATTGGGTTAAGTGCTAACAACTCTGTCAATAAAGCAAACCCTGCAGAATCAATATGACGGATTTGCTTGAGATCCCAAACGATTTTTTGGCAATCAGTAAGTTGAACTTGTTGTTGTAACACAAACTGTTGACGTTGCTGCCACAATGGCAACAATGTATGGCGATTTAAAACACCAATTAATGAAACACATGCCAACTGCCCATGCGTATCTAATTGCCACTGTAATTCCATCTTGCTCATCTTATTTTTTATCTATGGTTACAGGTAGGCTTGCGGATTGCTCAATTTGAGCGGTCAACACTTCAATCCCTTTTTGACGTAATATACCACTCCATTCATTTTTCTTTGTTTCAACCATGCTGACACCCTCTGCTGCCATATCATAAGCTTGCCATTCATTAGTTTTACTATTTCTCCGCCATTTAAAATCTAATTTAATTGGTGCCGCACCATTATTTTGTTCAACTACCACACGGATATTTACGATATTTTTCCCGTCAACTGATTTTTCAGGCTCAATACTCACTTTTTGCCCATTATAGAACGTTAATACTTGCGCATAAGACTGCTCGATAAAATTACCAAACGCGGTAAAAAATGCTTCACGTTGTTCTGCACTAGCTGTTTTAAAATAGTTACCCAACACCAAAGAACCTGCATATTTTACGTGTACATAAGGCATTAAATCTTGTTTTACGATAGTCCGTAAATAATTCGGGTTTTGTTTAATTTGCGTTTGACTTGCACTAATATCTGCAAACAATTTGTCCGATGCTTGTTGCATCAGTTGATAGGGATTTTGTTCTGCAACTGCAAAAAAACTGGTTAAAATTAACCCTGTTGTGATCATCACTCTCACGACGCGTTGTACATAATGTTTCAACATACCTGTTCTCCTCTGCATTAACTATTTTATTTCTTCTGGTGTGTCTGGCGCTTTTTTATCACCATACAAAAACTGCCCAATCAAATCTTCTAGTACCATTGCTGATTTTGTATCAGTAATCTTGCTTCCCTCTTTTAGCATTGGCGTTTCACCGTCATCAAAACCAATATTTAGCGCAATATATTGCTCACCTAATAATCCTGCCGTTTTAATGGAAAGTGAACTGTTATCTGGAATCTGGTTATATTTTTCATCAATCATTAACGTTACTTGTGGCAAATAGGTGTTTGCATCTAACGCAATCTCACTCACACGACCAATTACAACACCACCAATTTTAACTGGTGCGCGTACTTTTAAACCGCCTATATTATCAAAAGTTGCGGTTACTCGATATGTTTGCGACTCGCCAAAACTTTGGATATTTGCGACTTTTAAGCCTAAAAAAACTAATGCACTAATCCCTAATAATAGAAATAATCCTACCCAAAATTCATATTTCACACTATTTTTCATAACTTATCCTTATCTCAGTCATACTGCGATTAATTGCTACCAAACATTAATGCAGTCAAAATAAAATCTAATCCTAATACGACTAATGAAGCCTGTACTACTGTTTTTGTTGTTGCTTGGCTAATCCCCTCTGAGGTTGGCATAGCGTTATAGCCGTTAAACAACGCAATCCACACCACACTGACAGCAAAAAAGAGACTTTTAATTATGCCGTTGCCAATATCTTTACTCCACAACACCGCATTTTGCATCACAGCCCAAAAACTACCGCTATCAACACCTTTCCAATCAACGCCAACTAATGAGCCACCCCAGATACCCACAGCGGTAAAAATTAATGCTAACAAAGGCATAGCAATCATACCTGCCCAAAATCTTGGCGCTATTACTCGGCGTAATGGATTCACCGCCATCATCTCTAGCCCAGATAATTGTTCTGTCGCTTTCATCAAACCAATTTCTGCTGTTAATGCTGAGCCCGCTCGCCCTGCAAATAATAGTGCTGTAACGACTGGTCCTAATTCACGTAATAGCGATAATGCAACTAATTGCCCTAAACTCGTTTCAGCAGAAAAATCGACTAAAATGACATAGCCTTGTAACCCCAAGACCATACCAATAAATAGCCCAGACAATACAATAATTAATAAAGACTGCACACCTAGCACATAAAGTTGTTTTACCACTAACGGGAAACTCTTACGAAATTGCGGTTTTCCAATCAATGCACCATATAACATCAACCCTGATTTACCTAATGTACGAATCCAACGCACACCATATTTTCCAAGTCGCTCAATTACTGTTAATTTCACTGAAATAACTCCTCTTCATAAGGTTCCGCTGGGTAATGGAATTTCACAGGCCCATCTGCCTGCCCAGATAAAAATTGAATCACACGCGGATCGGTACTCGCTTTTAACTGTTCTGGCGTCCCCTCAGCTATGATTTTCTGTTCTGCGACAATATAACCATAATCCGCAATGCTTAACACTTCAGTAACATCATGTGAAATCACAATCGAGGTTAAATCTAAGGTTTGATTTAACTTTTTAATTAAATCAACAATCACCCCCATACTGATCGGATCTTGCCCAGTAAATGGCTCATCATACATAATTAAATCTGGATCTAAAGCAATCGCACGCGCTAACGCTGCACGACGCGCCATGCCACCAGAAAGTTCATTTGGCATTAATTCCGCTGCGCCACGCAACCCTACTGTTTCTAATTTCATCAATACCATTTTACGGATAATTGACTCGGGAAGATGAGTATGCTCTCTAATTGGAAAGGCAACATTTTCAAAAGTTGTCATATCAGTAAATAAAGCCCCTGACTGAAATAGCATTCCCATTCTTTCACGCACTTGATATAACGCTTTTGTTGACAAACTACAAATATCTTGCCCCTCTAATAAAATCTGCCCTTTTTCTGGAATGAGTTGCCCACCAATCAGTTTTAATAAAGTGGTTTTGCCTATGCCTGAAGGCCCCATAATGGCAGTAATTTTTCCTCGTTCAATACTCAAATTTAGATTGTGATAAATGGTTCTTTCACCACGCTTAAACGTCAAATTTTTAACTTCAATAAGAATATCTTGCATTCTTTTGCTGCCTTCTACCTTGGATCGTGGAGGAGCTATTTTAGCAGAATATCACTGGCTTGTTGAAAAAGAACTTACTTATTGCAATTTTATGGTATGATCCGCCCGCTAAATTTTCCAAAAAAGGTAGATGATCTATGTCCATTCGTTGGAATATCGTACTCTCTATTATCGTAATCACACTATCAGCATGGCTTTATTCTTTACAACAAACTGATGTACCACTGCTAAGTAAAAAAGATTCCGATCCAGAATATATTGCACAACAGATGACAACCACAGTCTATGGTCCAACGGGGTTGGTTCAATACCAAGCTGAATCTGCTCATGTTGCCTATTTTAATGACGATAGAGCAATTTTCACACAGCCTATTCTATATATTTATGATGAAAATAATGTAAAAATCTGGCAATTACAGGCCGATAAAGCCATTTTAACGAATAAAGATAATTTAACTTTGCAAGGTAACGTGAAGTTACAAAGTTTACAAAAAAATTCAAAACTACAAAAAATTGATACAGAGAAAGCATTTGTCAATTTAACGACACAAGATATCACTTCTGATACAATGGTTAGGCTAACAGGGTTAAATTTCACCAGTAATGGCAAAGTCCTAGACGGTAACCTACAAAAACAACTTGCAACGCTAAAAGAACAGGTTAAAACATATTATGAAATTCAAAACTAATTTAACACTCCTTGGTTTATTAACCTTATTATTTAGTTATTCTACATTCGCCTTAATTGGAGATTCTGAACAACCAATTAATATTGAATCGAATAATCAATCACTTGATTTAAGCAGTAATGTTGTTACCTTTACAGATAATGTAGTCATCACTCAAGGTAGCGTCAAAATTCATGCAGATAAAGTTGTGATCACTCGCCCAAACGACAAAGAAAAAGCAAAAAATAAAAAAGAAACTATTGAGGCGTTTGGTTCACCAGTGAAATTTCAACAACAATTAGATAATGGCAAAATTGTCTATGGTGATGCGAACAAAGTACATTATGATTTAGGGAAAGAATTTCTTACTTTAATCGGAAATGCAAAACTGAAACAAGCAGATAGTCGCATTAATGGCGATTTAATTACTTATGATGTGAAGAAACAACAACTAAAAGCCAATGGTAATGGGGCTTCACGCGTGAAAACAGTTTTAATTCCAAACCAACTAAAATCTAAATAGAGCATATTATGTCTGTTTTATCTGCTGAACATCTAAGCAAAAGTTATAAAGGGCGTTCTGTCGTTAATGGAGTAAGTTTAACCATTAATTCTGGGGAAATTGTTGGCTTATTAGGTCCAAATGGTGCGGGAAAAACCACCACTTTCTATATGGTCGTTGGGCTAATTAGCCACGATGACGGTAAAATTAGTATTGATAATCAAGATATTAGCCGTTTACCAATGCACCAACGTGCCAAACAAGGCATCGGCTATCTACCACAGGAAGCCTCTATTTTCCGCCGTTTATCTGTCTATGATAATTTAATGGCAGTATTAGAAATCCGTAAAGACTTGACCAAAGATCAACGTATTGACGAACTCGAGCGTCTGCTTGATGAGTTTCACATTAGCCATATCAAAGATAATTTAGGGCAAGCTCTCTCAGGAGGGGAACGCCGTCGAGTTGAAATTGCGCGTGCATTAGCCGCCAATCCAAAATTTATCTTACTAGACGAACCTTTTGCTGGCGTTGATCCAATTTCAGTATTAGATATTAAAAATATTATTCAAGCATTGCGAGATCGAGGTTTAGGCGTCTTAATTACAGACCACAATGTACGCGAAACACTAGATGTCTGTGAACGCGCTTATATTGTGAGTGAAGGAAAAATGATTGCAAATGGTACGCCACAACAAGTTTTAGCCGATGAACATGTAAAACGTGTTTACCTTGGTGAGCATTTTAAACTTTAATTTTATACCTAAATTCTTGTATGAAAATTACCGACTTTCTCAAAAAAGAAAATATTCGCACTGGTTTATTATGTTCCAGTAAAAAACGTGTTTTTGAATTAATCTGTAATATTGTTTCATCACAAACCGATGAACAAGAAAATAGTTGTTTTGAAGCAATCTGTCATCGAGAACGCATGGGAAATACTGGGTTAAACAATGGTATTGCCATTCCGCACGCAAAACTTGCTGTAGGAGATAAGCCTATTGCCGTATTTTTACAACTTAACACACCGATTAAATACGACTCGGCAGATCACCGTGATGTAGATCTCATCTTTGCAATTTTAATTCCAGAAACCTGTTGCCCAAGTTGTTCACCGCTACTCCCTTATCTAGCAGAATGTTTTTCTGATAAAAATTTATGTAAACAATTACGCTTAGCCAAGAGCCCTGAGGAAGTTTGGTCAATTTTCCTCACGTTTGATCATGTAGAATCACTTGAACGCTCAGAAGAAAGCGAACAAACTACCGATCATTCACTCTGAATTGAATCAAAACTGGGAGGATATTATGGAGCTTGTTATTATTAGTGGTCGCTCAGGTGCAGGGAAATCGATTGCACTACGTGCATTAGAAGACATTGGCTATTATTGTATTGATAACTTACCCTTATTTCTTATCCCTCAACTGATTGAAAAATTAACCTCTAGTCAACAAACTATTGCCATTAGTGTCGATATTCGTAATATTCCACTACAACCACAAGAATTAGAAACAACACTTGAGCAGTTGCCTCACTCCTGCAATACTAAAATTATTTATCTTGATGCCGATCGCAATACCTTAATCCGCCGTTATAGTGATACTCGACGTGTACACCCACTTTCTAAAGATAATCTCTCGTTAGAGGGATCGATTGATTTAGAGAAAGAACGGCTTGAACCGTTATTTCAACACGCTAACTTTGTGATTGATACCACAAATTTATCCACTCACCAACTCGCCGAAAAACTACGTGAGTTTGTACGAGGTAACGGTAATAAAGAACTGCAAATTGTCATTAAATCATTTGGTTTCAAATACGGTATTCCACAAGATGCCGATTATATTTTTGATGTGCGCTTTCTACCTAATCCACACTGGGAACCTAAACTACGCCCACTCACAGGCTTAGATCAGCCAATTATTAATTTCTTACGACAATATGATGTAGTACGTGAGTTTCTTTATTCTACACGTAATTACATCGAAACTTGGTTACCACAGCTTGAACAAAATAACCGTAGTTATTTAACAATTTGTATCGGTTGTACTGGCGGTAAACACCGATCAGTGTATATAGCACAACAATTAGCGGATTACTTTAAAGCGAAAGGAAAAAATATTAAAATTCAGCATATTTCTTTACTTCGCCAAGAACACAAAAATAACAATACTAACTAGCTCAATTTTACGAATGTGTAGCTCAGTTGGATAGAGCAACCCCCTCCTAAGGGGTAGGTCGGCGGTTCAAATCCGCCCACGTTCGCCAATCACTTTTATGCACATTATGACCGAACAAGATCAACAGTTTATGCAATATGCCTTAACTTTAGCAGATAAAGCTGCAGCCATGGGAGAAATCCCTGTTGGCGCAGTATTAGTCGATGCACACGGTGAAATTATTGCCGAAGGTTGGAATCAATCCATTACGCTATCAGATCCTACAGCTCACGCAGAAATTATCGCATTACGCCAAGCGGGACAAAAAATCCAAAATTATCGCCTACTCAATACAACACTCTATGTTACATTAGAACCTTGTCCAATGTGTGCAGGTGCGATTCTACATAGTCGCATTAAACGTTTAGTCTTCGGCGCAATGGATTATAAAACAGGTGCAATCGGCTCCCGTTTCCACCTTTTTGATGATTATCGAATGAATCATGTAGTAGAGATTACTTCTGGTGTACTCGCTCAAGCGTGCAGTCAAAAAATTAGCCAATTTTTCCAACAACGCCGTGCACAACAGAAATTAGCAAAAACTCACCTAACTTGTCGCTAAAATCACTATAGCAAACCACCATTAATAACCATTTAACAACAAAATAGACTTTTATATAACAAATAATTATTAATAACCTTACTACTCATATGTGAATTATCCATTTATAATACGCACTCTTATTTTTACTAAATTTATTTTCATAGGTTAAATTATGTGTCAATTACTGGGAATGAATTGTAATACCCCAACCGACATTGTGTTTTCCTTTGAAGGCTTCCGTCGTCGTGCAGGGATAACTGATTGCCATTCAGATGGTTTTGGTATCGCCTTTTTTGAAGGGAAAGGTGTTCGCGTTTTTCGTGATGACAAACCATGTAGTTCATCACCGATTGCTGATTGCGTTAAACAATATCACATCAAATCACTTAATGTGATAGCACATATCCGAAAAGCAACACAAGGCGATGTGAACTTAGAAAATACGCACCCCTTTATGCGTGAGATCTGGGGAGAAAACTGGGTTTTCGCACATAATGGTAATTTAAAAACCTTACCAGATTTATCTGATTGTCGTGCCCAACCGATCGGTTCAACCGATTCAGAAGCCGCGTTCTGTTATATGGCAGAGTTTTTAAAACGCCGCTATCATCGCAAACCAAGTGAAGAAGAAATCTTTGCCGCTGTCTATGAAGTTACCCAAGAACTCGCTCAATTAGGTACATTTAATTTTATCTTATCTAATGGGCAATTTATGATTGCACATTGCTCAACTTTCTTACACTACCTCACACGCAAAGCACCATTTGGCAAAGCTTTCCGTGTTGATGATGACGGCTTTATTGACTTTAACGATTATGCCAAACCAGGCGATAAAGTTACCATTATCTCTACCCAACCATTAACAAAAAATGAATGCTGGACCAAAATGGAAAACGGTGGATTTGTGATGTTTAAAGATGGCGAAAAAATAAAAGAAATTATCGGACAAGCAAAACAAATTGAAGATGACGGAACATTAGGTAATATGAAAATTGCGTAATATCCCATTTCTTTCCAAACAGATGAACAATAAAAAAATAGCCGACAAACTGCTCGGCTATTTTAATTAACGCAATGAAACTGCTTGTTTATTTACCATTGATAATTTCGGCTACAGCCACTTTTCGATTTTCATAACGAGATCGAGTACACGCATCAGCAGTTGCAATAGCAGCTCGCGCAGCCTCACCTGTTAGGAGTTTCTCAAATTCGGTTGTTGGCTGCATACCGTGCATAATATCATTAAGGTATTTCATCTCTTTTTTCATTACTGAACTTAACCACAATGGTGTGCGTTTACCTGGGTGCCCATATTGGATTGCACCGTCCATTTCTGTCCCCATATAAATACGAGTACGGTCATCATCTTCTTCTTGAGATTCATGAATTAAGAAATAGGTATCTTTGCCATCTACACGCAATGTGCCACCGCAATGATACATATCTAATTTAATTGCCCCTTTCTCCCCCTGAATTAACACATAATGTTCGCCCCAACGGAATGCCGACCCCCACTCTAAAACAGCGAAACGTCCATCATCAAATTCCATATTCACAAATAACATATCATCTTCATCACCAAATTTTTCACCTTGATGTGCTACATTACCTGCGGTCATTGTAACCGTTTTGGGCATACCTCCCATTAAGAATTGCACACAATCTAATTCGTGAATATGGTGATAAAGATGTCCGCCTGATTTTTCTCTGATTTTTTTCCAAGAAATGGTTGGTTGTTCATCTTCCCAACCATTGCGAGCGGTATGGCAGTACAACACTTTACCAATCACACCTTGATTAATCAGCTCTTTTGCATGATGTACCCCATTAAAGAAATTCATAATATGTCCAGCCATAAAGGTAACACCATTCTCTTCACAAGTACGCACCATCTCATCACAATCGGCATAACTTAATGCTATCGGCTTTTCACAGAAAACATGTTTCTTATGTTTTGCCGCTAATAACACAGGTTCTTTATGTAAATAATTTGGGGTAGCAACAATAACACAATCAACATCTTCTCGCCCCACCAACGCTTCTAAACTTTCTGCCACATCACACTGCAGTTCTTCGGCTATCGATTTTCCATTTTCTGGATCATAGACTACCGTTACTTTTGCATCATCATTTTCATTCATAAAGCGAGCTAAATCTGCACCAAAATAGCCTACACCCACGACACCATATTTCACCATTTTCTTTCTCCTTGAGAATACCAAGTTTTAACAATTAATTTCTTATTTCACTGAACCTTCAGATAATCCGCCTGCTATCTTATTTTGGATAAAGCAGAAGAAGAGTACCGAAGGAAGCACCACTAATACTGAAGCCGCCATCATATCGCCCCAGTCCAAAATCTCTGCACCATTTAATGAACGTAATGCCACTGCAACCGTCATTTTGCTAGTATCGTTTACTAAAATCAGCGCATATAAAAATTCATTCCACGCATTAATAAAGGTATAGATGGCAGTTGCGACAATTCCTGGTGCGACCAGTGGCAATACAATTTTGAAAAACACCGTGAATTTATTTGCACCATCAATCTTCGCAGCCTCCTCAATTTCTATCGGCACTGTTTGGAAAAAACCAACCAATAACCAAACGGCATAAGGCACACTAAAAGACAGATACACAATCACCAATCCTAAACTGGTATTCGCTAAGCCCACTTTTGCCATCACAATGGAATAAGGAATCGCTAATAGAATTGGAGGGAAAATATAGGTAGTAATTAAGACTTTAGACATTATTCGTCCTAGTCTTGGAAAGAAACGAACTATTCCATAAGCTGCCATGGCGGAGATCACCGTTGCGATCAATGTGGTACTTAATGCAATAAACAAGCTATTTTTAATATTGATAATAAAATTTAAGTCATAGATAACATGGCGATAATAATCTAGGGTAAAAACTTTTGGCCAAAAGCTTGTAGGATCCGCTGTTAACTCACCTTTTCCTTTGATGGAAGAAATAACGATCCAAATCAGTGGGAAAACAGCAATTACAGTAACTATCATCAGATAGGTATGCGAAATAATATCGCCTAAGATAGATTTTTGCTTTTTCATGAGTGCGCTCCTTCTTTTTCCCAACGACTAATCACTTTGAAATAGATAAAACAAACAAGTAGTAAGAAGATAAATAACAATACGGTTACTGCTGAAGAACGCCCTAGCATCTTCGTTCCCCACCCCATATTGTATGCAAGGATTGGAATAGTCATCGTTGAATTAGCTGGTCCACCACCTGTCATCAAATAGATAATGTCAAAATTATTGAATACCCAAACTGTTCTTAATACCACTAATAAACCGACCACAACCTTAATATGTGGCAAGGTAATATGACGAAAAACTTGCCATGAATTTGCTCCATCAATTCTCGCTGCTTCATATTGCTCTTGAGGCACGGTCTGTAATGCAGATAACACATTGACCATAATTAATGGCGCACCAAACCAAATATTGACAAACACTAAACTGATAAATGCCCATGTACTATCCGATAAAAAGTTAGGTGCAACTTCCATCAACCCTAATTTCACAATGATATTTGGTAAATAACCATAGACACCGTTTAAAATCCATTGCCACGAAAATACAATCACAATGGTTGGGAATGCCCACGGAATAATTAATAAAATCTTATATAGCCACTGCAAATGACGAATTCGGTTTAGTGCCATGGCGAGTGAAAATCCCACAAGTATCTGCCCTACTAGGGAAAATACAGTCCATTTAATTGAATTTAAGAATGCCCACCAAAATGTAGGATCTGTTAATACTGCCCGATAATTATCAAATCCTACAAACTTGTAATACGGCATAATTAAGTTTTTATTGGTAAAACTATAAAAAATGCTCGATAAAAACGGATACACAAACAGAGTAGAAACAACAATTAATGCAGGTAGTACAAAAATCCATCGGGTATAGTTTTTTGCAATCACGAAACCTCCCCTTCCCATCTTAGTGGGAATAAAAAATCATTAGCTTATTTTGTTCTGAAAGGGGGCAATGCACCCCACATATTTGATTACGGCGCTACCATTTCAAACAATTCATTGAGTTGTTTTTCGGCTTTTTCCGCTGCTACTTTTGGATCAGTACCATTAGCAACAATATCTTGAAACATCGCTTCAATAATATGTTGATTAGTTAATAATCCACCTTGTATTGTTGGACCATGTTCATAACCAATGGCAGCGCCTTTCTCTACCGCCGCTTCAATCACGCTTTCTGCGTGGCTAAATTGTTTTACCATTGGATTATTGGCATACGCTGGCTCGTCAGAGATCCCTTTAATCGCAGGTAACATTCCGACTGGAACGGATTGCAAGAACTTGATATAACGCTCTTTTTGATAAAGTGTTTCAATAAAAGCTTTACTGATTTCTGGATGTTTTGAAGCTTTCCAAATGACAAGTGGTACATTTGATGTTTCAATACCACGATCTGGATCATTAGCATTAATTTTCGGCAGCGGGTACGCATCGATTTCAGCCAATAATTGTGGTGAATTCGCTTTCACTCCACCAATTTGGAAACCTGAGTTAAAGTCAAAAGCTGTCTTACCTTGATAGAAAAGTGTCGCTTGTTTTAACACATCATAATTAATGGAATCTTTTGGAGAGATTTCTTTATACAGTTTCACCCAATATTTGATCCCTTCTTGTGCTAATGGGCTGGTTAAATCTACTTTTAAATCTTTAGTTAATAGACTACCGCCACCACTTCTTACATAAAAGTTAAGGAAACGTGTTGCCATAAAATCATTAGTTCCCATTGGTACAGATAATCCATAAACGCCATCTTGAGTTAACACTTTTGCAGCTTGATATAACTCTTCCCACGTTTTTGGTACTTCAAGATTATGTTTTTTCAATAAATCTTTCCGAATCCACATCACTTGCGCATGCGAATAAAGTGGTAATGAATAATTTTGCCCTTTCACAGTACCTTCATTAATCGCGGCTTCTGAAAACTTATCTCGTCCAATCTTATCAATCAAATCATTCACTGGTGCTAATGCTCCAATATTAATCATTTCCACCACTTGATTTGGTAACGCTGTACTCATATCAGGCACATTGCCTGAAGCAAAACCAGTTGTCCATTTGGTATAGAAGTCATTCCATGAAAAGGTTTCAATTTTAATTTTGACTTTTGGGTGTTCTGTCATAAAGTCATTTGCTGCTTGTTGAATCACTTCTAAACGTGGTCCTTGAGTAAAAGAATGCCATACTGTGATATTTCCTGCTAACTCTGCAGCAAGCGCATAGCTACTAGAAATTGTGGTGCTTAATACAACTGATACGCCAACCGTTAAAAGATGTTTAAGTTTCATACAATGCTCCTTATAAGAGAAAAGTTAGAGAAGAGATTGTTCAGTTTCAGGATCAAAGAAATGCGCACGCTTCATATCGAAAGCAAGACTAATACTTTGTCCCATTTTGATTTGCTGCCGAGAATGTACGATAGCTTTGATACTTTGCTGCCCCACATCAAGATGCACAATATATTCCGCCCCAAGTAACTCTGCTACATTTACTGGTGCAGTGATCATTGCTTTTTGATAACTACCTAATAACAATGGCTCATTGGAAATATTTTCTGGTCGAATACCTAAAATCGCTTTTTTACCTTCCCAATTATGATTTTTTAATACCTCATATTGCTCATCTGGGATACAAAAACTATAACCATCATCAGTAACAAAATGACCTTGTTGTACATAACCATGTAAAAAGTTCATCGTTGGTGCACCAATAAAGCCCGCCACAAAAAGATTATTAGGGTGATCATAAATCTCTTTAGGCGAGCCTATTTGTTGTACAACACCTGCACTCATTACCACAATCCGATCTGCCATTGTCATTGCTTCTGTTTGATCATGGGTAACATAAACTGTTGTCGCATTAAGTTGCGTATGAATACGGATAATTTCTGCACGCATATTACTGCGTAATTTTGCATCTAAATTTGAAAGAGGCTCGTCCATTAAAAAGACCTTTGGTGAACGGACAATGGTTCGACCAAGTGCAACACGCTGTCTTTGTCCACCTGATAGTGCCTTTGGTTTACGATCTAAAAGCGCTTCCAAGCCTAAAATTTTTGCCGCATCTTTTACCTTACGATCAATTTCAGCTTTATCGACTTTGCGGAGTTTTAAGGCAAAAGCCATATTTTCATAGACTGTCATATGTGGATATAACGCATATGACTGGAATACCATTGCAATATCACGATCTTTCGGCTCAACATCATTTACCAAACGATCATCAATATAAAACTCACCTTCTGAAATATCTTCTAATCCAGCAATCATACGTAATGTTGTGGACTTACCGCAGCCAGAAGGACCGACCAATGCAATAAACTCTTTATCTGCTACTTCTAAATTAAAATCTTTTACTGCTTCAAAACCATTGCTATAACGCTTGTAAATATGACGTAATGATAGTGTTGCCATACGCATTCCTTTTATCGTTATCACTCAAGATCTAACTGACAAGCAGTAAAAAATGAGCTACTATTTACACAACCAAGAGATAAGACATCTGATGTCTAACTTTTAGAGATATGATGTCTTGTTTTGCATAAAATTTCTGCGATAAAGATCACAAAAATGAAAAAATCAGCAAAAAAAGCGTCAAATTTAGCGTTACAAGAAGAAATTAAACAACTGATCCTCTCTAGAGGATTAAAAGCTGGCGACCTAATGCCCACAGAAAATGAATTAATGACTCATCTTAATGTGAGCCGTTCTAGTTTACGGGAGGCAGTGAAATCCTTAGAAGCATTACATATTCTTGATATTCATCACGGTGTAGGAACATTTATTAGCGAATCTTCTCTCACTCCGATGATCCAAAGTTTGGCATTTCATACCCAATTACATCTACAAGATAATATAAAATATTTATTAGATATTTTAGATGTACGTGAAATATTACAATATGGTTTTGCCCCTTTGGCTATTGCTAAAATTAGCGATCAAGAGGTCGATGCTTTACAAGAGTTAAGCCTGCAAATGAAGCAACGAGCAAGAGATGGCGAATATTCCATTGCAATAGAATATCAAATTCACTTACAAACCTATCAAGCGATTAAAAATCCTTTACTATCACAATATCTAGATGCTTTTTGGCAAATATTCCAACTACAAGAAGATAATTTACCAACCTCATTTCTTACCTCAGAACAAATTGCTTTAAATTATCAAGAGTGGGTTGATGCTGTAGAAGCTCGAGATATCAATCGTTTTCAGCATAGTGTTTTACTCTATTTTCGTTATTTACGTCAACGCATTAATCCATAGGATTTTTTTATGAAATATCTCAATATTGCTTTAGTCGGCTGTGGATTTTTTGGACAACAACTTGCTGCAGCATTCACGCAAACATCAACAAAACTTGTTGGTGTTACTGATTTACAAATAGGATTAGCACAAGATCTCGCCAATAAATATAATTCTACCGCTTATGCGGATTTACCTAGCTTATTGGCTCAACAATCCGTTGATTTAGTCTTAATTGCAACTTATAACCATAGCCATCGCCAAATTGCTGAAATTGCCCTCCAATATGGTTGTGCTGTTTTTGTTGAGTCTCCATTTACAATTACTCAGCCTGATGCCGATTTCTTATTACAACTGGCTAAACTAAAACAAACCACTATTTTTGTTGGCCACTGTTTACGAGTATTACCTGGACTACAACAAGCAAAACAGATAATACAGCAACAAAGATTAGGAAAAGTTACAGTAGTACGAGCTAATCGACAACGTTGGTTAGATCCTATTTTTCAACCAAATTGGTGGAAAAATAATATTCAACTCACTGGTGGAAAATTATTTCACGAAATCCATGAATTGGATCTATTAGGTTGGCTAGTGGGAGAAGTCGAATATGTCTTTGCTCAATCGACTAACCGAGCTCATTTGGAAACCCCTGATCATCACGATGTTATTCAACTCTTATTACAATTTAAAAATGGCATCTATGGTTCATTAGAAATGGGATCTGCATACCACCTTTTTAAATGGGATATTACTATCCATGGTGAGCTTGGCTCAATGTTAATCAATTTCTTTACTTCAAGCGTTACAATTTCTTTTGCTAATGGACACCGCCAGCAATTTAATCTATATGATGAATTTGAAGCAGATCTATCGTTACGTGAAAGTAGTAAAGGTATCCAAAAATATGGGCAACCCAACGAACGCTGTCCATATTGGCTGACTAGAGCGATTGAATTAGGAGCGTCTAGCGTATTAGCACATTTACAGCAGCAGCAATCAAGTGTGCTATGTGAAGTCCCCGCTAGAGCAATTTGTATTGCTGATGCCGCAACACGTTCAATGAAAAATAAAACATTAACGTTAGTTACTTATTGTAAAGAAGAATGATCAAAAAGCTGTCAATATTCCGAGTTGACAGCTTTTATTCGGACACACCCACAACAACCGCAATAAAAATCCACATTCCGACATAATTGTTATTAAGAAATGCTTTAAAACAGGCTTCTCTTGCTCGCATTTTTGTCATCTTGCATTGATAAATAAAATGAGTGGCTGCAATCGCTAATACAAAAAAATAACCATTATTTAAGTTTTTCGTTTGCCCTAAATAGATTAGCAATAACAAGGCGATAAACTGTAATAAGGCAATAATTTTATTATCATATTCAGCAAATAAAATTGCGGTTGACTTTACCCCAATTCGCAAATCATCATCACGATCAACCATTGCATATTGCGTATCATATGCGATTGTCCACGCTAAATTTGCTAAAAATAGAATCCAACAATCTAATGGTAATGCCTCTACTGTTGCGCCATATGCCATTGGAATAGACCAACCAAAGGCTGCACCTAAGAATATCTGCGGTAAATGCGTGTAACGCTTCATAAAAGGGTAGATAAAGGCTAATACTACGGCAATGACAGATAAAGCAATCGCATAGAAATTCAGTTGGATTACTAATAAAAAGGAACAAAAAATTAAGATAACAAACAGAATTTTCGCTTCTTTTTCAGATACAGCTCCTGTTGCAAGCGGGCGTTGATAAGTACGTTTCACTTTGCCATCAATATGTCGATCCGCATAGTCATTAATCACACAACCTGCGGAACGCATAAAAACAACACCCAATACAAAAATAAGCAATATCTTCAGATCAGGCAGACCACCTTTCGCTAACCATAATGCCCATAATGTTGGCCATAATAATAAAAAAGAACCAATAGGTTTATCTAACCGCATTAATCGCGCATAGCTTACCCATTTAGCAAAATTCATCATTCCAATCATACTTGGCAAGGACATACTTTAACCACTAAATTGGTATTTTCTACCATTGTAGCGATTTCTGTTGGTAGTGGACGATCAGTAAATAAATAATCAAACATAGTAAGCGGTCCTAAACGAACCATCGCTCGGCGTGAGAATTTTGAGTGATCCGTAACTAAAATACTTGTACGAGAACTTTCAATAATTGTCCGTTTTACTTGGACTTCATGGTAATCATAATCGAGTAATGACCCATCATGATCAATCGCACTAATCCCTAAGATGCCAAAATCTAAGCGAAATTGTGCAATGAACTCCATTGTTGCTTCACCAATAATCCCACCATCTGGACGTAATCCACCACCAGCAATAATAATTTGGAAATTTTCTTTTTCCATTAAAATATGTGCTGCATTTAAATTATTAGTAACAATCCGTAAGTTTTCATGATCTAATAATGCTCGAGCAACCGCTTCAGCAGTAGTACCAATATCAATAAATAATGAAGAACCATTAGGAATTTGTTGCGCTACACATCTAGCAACCCACTCTTTTTCTTGACACAACAGTGTTTTACGTGAGGCATAATCACTATTTTCTGAGGTTGATGGCGAGGCAGCTCCACCATGATGACGACGGATTTCATTTTTGGTTGCTAATTCATTTAAATCTCGACGAATCGTTTGTGGACTAACATTTAATTCAGCAACTAATTCTTCGGTACTGATATAACCGTGTAATTTGACTAATTCAATGATACGGTTATGGCGTATTGCTTGTTTCATAACTCCCTCGCCTAATCTGATTATTCCGTTGTCATTCTACTAAAAATCGACATCTTTTCATTAAATTTTTGTGAAAAATCATAATGATTTACTTCTATTCCACCCAATATTTAATCCTGTAAATACACATTCACTGCATAATCCTAGAGGTGAATCACAAAATTCGCTATACTGTCGTTCACCATTTTGAATTAGTTACTCTTCTATATGCGTAGAAAAAATAATTTTCCTGATAGATTTTCAAAATTTTCGTGGGCAATCGCAATCTTTTGTGTACCTGTATTCCTTTGGCCACTCTCTTTATTGCTCTCACCAAGCTTAAAGCAAAACCCAACTTTAAATGAAACAGCATTAACGAATATGTCCGTTTTTATGTGGAGTTATCCGTTACTACTTTTCCTCTTAGCAAGGATTATTTACAAATTACATCTACGCTATCCGAAATTTGCCCATTATTTATTAGCCATATGCTTTGTTTTATTTTATTTAGCAGTATTAATTATTGCTGTACAAGGTTTTCATTACTGATTTAAAAATTGGCTAACCGTTTGTAGTGCGGTCTCTCTGATCGCATCGCTTTCAAACATAATTTCATGTCTAGCCCCTGCTATTTCAATAACATCAGCAAAAGGCGTGATGGAAAATAGCTCCTCAACTTTCTTTGTTGAGACAATACGCTCTTCACCAGATTGTAAAATCAGCATAGGTATCTGTATTTTGTCGATTAATTTAGGTAGTTTTTTAAATGCAACTAGACAACGATGTACCCAAGCAAAAGTTGGACCACCAAGACGAATATCAGGGTATTGCATCGCCATCTGATTCATAAATTCCAATCTTGCTTGGCTATGTGTTAAATCAGTTGTTTTAATATCTGCTGGCTGCCAAGGTCCTTTCGTAAAAACATAATGACGAGAAAATCCTAATAGCACCATTAAAGCTACAACCACTTCGTTTCTTAATGCAGTTTCTTCTCTTAAGCCTAAAAACGGCGAAGAAAGAACCGCTTTACTGAACTGATGAGGATAAGTCGCTAAATAATTCGTTGCTAATAATCCCCCCATCGAATGAGCAAACAATACTTGCTGTTGATATTCTTTCTGTTGTAATACTGTCTGAATCACAATATCCATATCATCAATATAATAACGGAACTCATCAATAAAGCCTTTTTCCCTCTCTTTTAATAAGCGATCAGAAAACCCCTGACCTCGATGATCAAACTGTAAAACATCATAACCTTGTTGATAAAAGTCATAGGCAAGTTCACTCCATTTAGCAATATTCTCTGCTCGACCATTTACTAAAACGATTAATTTTGTATGTGCAGTGTGAGTTAAATGACGATAGGCTATCTTTTTTTGCGCATTGCCAATGAGATATTGAATTGGAAATTGCTCAACAAACGGAAGCAGCTCTTCAGCAACAAATTGTGGAAAATGATTTTCTCTTGCTAATAACATAAATTCTTACATCAATAAAAAAGATAAAGTCGCACAGACTTTATCTTTTCTAGGATTATTTAGCAAATACTTTACTTAAATGCGCCTTATATTCTGCAATATGTTGTTCCACATTTGGATTTTTAATCACATCATTGCAAATAAAGGTTGGTAATGCGGTGATACCTAAAAACTCATTCGCTTTTCTAAAATGGAAATAAACACCATCAACACCTTTACCTTCAAAAAAATCACCCTCACGCTCAAATGCTTCAATCGGTGCATTCCAAGTAAGCGATAACATATGCTTTCTACCTTGTAATAAACCGCCTGTCCCATACCCCTCTGTTGGATTAACTCGATGTCGCCCATCACTTTGATAAAGTTTTCCATGACCATAAGTAAATACTTCATCAATATATTTCTTCACGATCCATGGTTCACCCATCCACCAACCAGGCATTTGCCAAATCACAGCGTCCAACCAAACAAACTTTTCAATTTCTGTTTGAATATCATAGCCAGTATCAATCACTGTTTCTTGTATCTCATGACCTAAAGCAACTAATGTTTCTTTTGCCACATTATGCAACGTAGTATTCAATTCGCCTGCCGAATGACCAAACGCTTTCCCACCATTCAAGAGTAAAATCTTCATTTATTTTTTTCCTTTATTTGAATATTTCCGTAATAAACTTTCTTTGCAACAAAAAACAAGACCCGCCTAAATAGACGGGTCTTTTCTTCTTTTCTGTTTCTTATCAATTACTTGATAATGCTCGCTACCACGCCAGCACCTACTGTACGACCACCTTCACGGATAGCAAAACGTAAACCTTGGTCCATCGCAATTGGGTGGATTAAGCTTACTGTCATTTTGATGTTATCTCCAGGCATTACCATCTCTACGCCTTCTGGTAACTCAATGGTTCCCGTTACGTCAGTTGTACGGAAGTAGAACTGTGGACGGTATCCTTTGAAGAATGGTGTATGACGTCCACCTTCTTCTTTTGATAATACATATACTTCTGATACGAAGTCGGTGTGTGGTGTGATTGAACCTGGTTTCGCTAATACTTGTCCACGTTCGATTTCTTCACGTTTTGTTCCACGTAATAATGCACCGATGTTCTCACCTGCACGACCTTCGTCTAGCAATTTACGGAACATCTCAACACCTGTTACTGTTGTTTTGGTAGTTTCTTTGATACCAACAATTTCAACTTCTTCACCTGTTTTGATGATTCCGCGCTCTACACGTCCTGTTACTACTGTTCCACGTCCTGAAATTGAGAATACATCTTCAATTGGTAATAAGAATGGTTGGTCAATTGCACGTTGTGGCTCTGGAATATAGGTATCTAGGTGATTTGCTAACTCTAGAATTTTTTCTTCCCATTCTGCATCGCCTTCTAATGCTTTTAATGCTGAACCACGTACGATTGGTGTGTCATCTCCTGGGAAATCGTATTGAGATAGAAGTTCACGTACTTCCATTTCTACTAATTCTAATAACTCTTCATCATCTACCATATCACATTTGTTTAAGAATACGATGATGTATGGTACACCTACTTGGCGTCCTAATAAGATGTGCTCACGAGTTTGTGGCATTGGACCATCTGTTGCTGCTACGACTAAAATTGCGCCGTCCATTTGTGCTGCACCAGTAATCATGTTTTTTACATAGTCAGCGTGTCCCGGACAGTCAACGTGTGCATAGTGGCGTGTTGCTGTATCATATTCAACGTGTGAAGTGTTGATGGTGATACCACGCGCTTTTTCTTCTGGCGCATTGTCGATTTGGTCAAATGCACGTGCCGCTCCACCAAAGTGTTTCGCTAATACTGTGGTGATTGCTGCTGTTAATGTTGTTTTACCATGGTCAACGTGACCGATTGTACCCACGTTAACGTGCGGTTTTGTACGTTCAAATTTTTCTTTAGACATGGAAAGTCCCCTAAAAAAAACACGGTTATCGATGGCGTATAACTACCACATTAACCAAAGATAATTACAGGATATTGACTAAAAAAGGAAAGAAAAATAGAGGTGGTGCTGATAGGCGGATTTGAACCGCCGACCTCACCCTTACCAAGGGTGCGCTCTACCAACTGAGCTATATCAGCGTGGAGCGGGCAGCGGGAATCGAACCCGCATCATCAGCTTGGAAGGCTGAGGTAATAGCCATTATACGATGCCCGCACCTATATTCATCTGTCCCATCATAAAATGGTGGAGGGAGAAGGATTCGAACCTTCGAAGGCTGAGCCAACAGATTTACAGTCTGCCCCCTTTGGCCGCTCGGGAATCCCTCCACAGCGCTAATGCAAATACTTACTTGAGAAGTATGGTGCCGACTACCGGAATCGAACTGGTGACCTACTGATTACAAGTCAGTTGCTCTACCTACTGAGCTAAGTCGGCATCGTTAAGCAAGTGAGGCGTATTATAGGGATCTTTTTTCTTCTGGCAAGACTTTTTTTGAAAAAAAATAGGATTTTTTATCAGTAGCCTAAATCTCAAGCAAAAATTGTCTGTTTTTTGCAGTTTCCGCCTAAATTCCCAGCAATTCTCTTTCGTACTTTTATTTTTATCACTAAATTTAATCAGAAAAGCACCTAAATGAATACCATAAAATGCGCAAAATCACTTAAATATAGATAAATCCATCTTAATTCTCAATATGAAGAATTATCTAACAAAAACACCTGTTACTTATTCATGAATAACAATAATTTAATTACTTTTGCCTTTTCACGTTGCTTTCTATAACATACAGCCATCATTTTCTCTAATCTCATTAAAATAAGAAGGGTGTTGTGATCAATCAGTCTGCAAACAATTTTTCTCCTTTTTTAATTTTTGAACGAGAACAATGGGCGGCGTTACGAAAATCTGTCCCTCTCTCACTCACAGAACAAGATTTAAAACCATTATTAAGTGTTAATGAAGAACTCTCTTTAGATGAAGTTCGTTCTATTTATCTCCCTTTAGTTCGTTTGCTAAATTACTATATTGAAGAAAACCTACAACGCCATACTGTGATTCAACGCTTTTTAGATATTAATAAGCCCAAAGTTCCCTATATCATTAGTATTGCTGGTAGCGTAGCTGTTGGAAAAAGTACGACTGCTCGCATTTTGCAAGCGTTATTAACTGAAGAAAATCGGCGTGTTGATTTGATAACAACCGATGGTTTTCTATATCCATTAGAGAAGCTAAAACAGTTAGACTTGTTGGGAAAAAAAGGCTTTCCTGTATCGTATGACACCCATTCACTGATTCAGTTTATGTCTGATATAAA
Organism: Gallibacterium trehalosifermentans; assembly: GCF_042433055.1. NCBI lineage: Bacteria > Pseudomonadati > Pseudomonadota > Gammaproteobacteria > Pasteurellales > Pasteurellaceae > Gallibacterium > Gallibacterium trehalosifermentans. The sequence continues at coordinate 58,801 of NZ_JBHLWB010000008.1, read as the reverse complement.
GTCAGGTAAACAACAGGTCAAAGCACCAGTTTATTCTCATCTTATTTATGACATTATTCCTGATACATTTACAGAAATTAATCAACCCGATATTCTGATTATTGAAGGACTAAATGTATTACAACACAGCCATAAAACACACAATTTATTCGTATCTGATTTTGTTGATTTCTCCATTTTTGTTGATGCCGAAGAAGCCTTATTAAAAAGTTGGTATATCAAACGATTTCTCAAATTTAGAAAAGGGGCTTTTGCTGATCCAAATTCTTATTTCCACCATTACGCAAAACTCACCGAAAAAGAAGCGATTGAAATTGCATCTCATATTTGGGAGAGCATTAACGGCGTCAATCTACATGAAAATATTTTACCAACGAGAGAACGGGCAAGTTTAATTTTAGTAAAGGGTGAAGATCACGCCATTAAAACGGTAAAGTTACGAAAGTAAAACGCTAACTATTTATGCCAAATTTTTAGGGTAAATTGTTGATTTTGTTTAATGACAGTAAATAGTAAGTCAATGTTTGGGTGTTTTCCTGGATATTGACTGGCATCAATACGATGTTCAGCAAACCATTCTAATCCTTGTGTTGCACTTTCTTGATTCAACTGACAAGCAAATTTTTCTGCTAACGCATTATAAACCCGCAATGATCCTAATTTTCCCGCTATAGCAGGGATAGTATGAACAATCTCACCGTGTAAATTTAAAATGTCAATTTGATGAATATCATCAATAGGTGGCAAGGTCATCAAAATTTGTTGGAAATTCATATACAATTTCTCCTGTTATTACAAAATATAGTATCAAGTTAAGGTAAGTTATGTCTGTTATTTTAAGTGCTGAAAATGTTGTCTTTCAGCAAAAAATTCGCTATCCCAAAATTGAAATTTCCAAAGGTCTAGCCACTTTTCTACAAGGACCTAGTGGCTGTGGTAAAAGTACATTACTACATTTATTTAATGGTACCAAGCCACTTACAGAAGGAAATATTTTATATAAAAATCAAAATATTCAACAACTTGATAAAATAATATTGCGTCGTGAAATTCTTCTTGTCTCTCAACAAACCTATCTTTTTTCTGGTTCAATTTTAGAAAATTTTCAACAATATCATCATTATAGAGAAAGTAATGTTCCTCCTGTTAACGATTTACAACAATACCTTAGTATTTGCCAACTGCCTTTCTCTCTTGAACACACGGTTACCAATTTATCTGGTGGAGAAAAACAAAGGGTGTTCTTAGCGATTGCATTAAGTTTTAAGCCACAAATCTTAATGTTAGATGAGCCTACCTCTGCACTAGATCCTACTATTGCAAACCAAGTCTTATCTAGCTTAAAGCAATATTGTTTACCTCATACTACCTTAATTGTCATTAGCCATGATCATACGCTCACACAACGTTATGCCGATCATATAATTGAATTAAAAAAGGAGAATGGCGATGAATAATATTACAGAAATCCAATTCATTAACTTTAGTTTGGTTTATCTACTCCTATTAGTTGTGCTTTTTATTATGAAAAAGTGCCAAATTAACCAATCAAAATTGCTGTTTGTTGCTAGCCTACGTATGACAATCCAGCTAATTCTGGCTGGTTTCATTCTTACTTATATCTTTAAAAATCCCCACCCTATTTTTACGCTACTCTACCTCGTTGCAATGATTATTTTTGCGGTACATCGTGTACTGTCAAAAAATCCTAGCTTGAATAGGCATTTTAAATATGCCATCGCAGGTTCAATTTCATTTTCAGGATTAGCGGTATTAGCCTTTTTCATTATTGTTGTGGTAAAAGAAAATTTCTTTCACCCACAATATGTTATCCCACTTAGTGGAATGATTATGGGAAATGCGATGACTGGTGTAAATCTTGGCGTAAAAACTTTTCGTGAAAGTTTAGCCAGTGAACGCCAACGTATAGAAACGCTGTTAAATTTTGGTACCACACCACAACGCATTTTGACGCCATTTGTGAATCAAGCATTGGAAAGTGCATTATTACCAACGTTAAACTCAATGGTCGGTATGGGTATTGTTGCCTTACCAGGTTTGATGACAGGACAAATTCTCTCGGGTACCTTACCAAATACAGCGATTCTTTACCAAATTGCAATGATGATTGCGATCTGTACTGCCGTTTGTTTATCTGTTTTTGGTTCGCTCTATTTCGGTTATCGTTCTTTATACAATAAAGATCAGCAAATGACTTGGTAATGAATTTAGAGATTGTCTTTCAAGGCAATCTCAGATTCTGAGATTGAGTTAAATTGATAAATCCTGTAAACTACTATCCCGTCTTGATACTTAGGTATCTCTCAATCTTAAATTTCCACTCACTTTTTATTAAATAGGCATAAACAATGGCAACCAATTATATTTTTGTCACAGGCGGTGTCGTTTCTTCTTTAGGTAAAGGTATCGCAGCGGCATCTCTTGCAGCTATTTTAGAGGCTCGAGGGCTAAATGTTACCATGATGAAACTGGATCCTTACATCAACGTTGATCCAGGTACAATGAGCCCAACACAACATGGTGAGGTATTTGTTACGCAAGACGGCGCTGAAACCGATCTTGATTTAGGACATTATGAACGTTTTATCCGCACCAAAATGACCAAACGTAACAACTTTACCACTGGGAAAATCTATTCTGAAGTATTACGTAAAGAACGTCGTGGCGATTATCTTGGTGCAACTATTCAAGTTATTCCTCATATTACCAATGAAATTAAAGCAAAAGTTATTGAAGGTGCTGCTGGACACGATGTTGTCATTGTCGAGGTTGGTGGCACAGTTGGTGATATTGAATCTTTACCATTCTTAGAAGCATTGCGTCAACTCGCAGTACAAGTGGGTAGAGAAAGAACCTTATTTATGCACTTAACACTAGTGCCTTATATTGCCACAGCGGGTGAAGTGAAAACAAAACCAACACAACATTCCGTGAAAGAATTGCTCTCAATCGGTATTCAACCAGATGTATTAATCTGCCGTTCTGATCGCATTATTCCACCAAATGAGCGTGCGAAGATTGCACTTTTCTGTAATGTGCCAGAAAAAGCGGTTATCTCATTAAAAGATGTTAATTCCATTTATCAGATCCCAGCATTACTAAAATCTCAAGGTTTAGATGACTTTATTTGTCAACGTTTCCATTTAGATTGCCCTGAAGCAGATCTTTCTGAATGGGAAAATGTACTATATCAAGAAGCAAATCCAACAGGTGAAGTTACCATTGGTATGGTTGGAAAATATACTGAATTACCAGATGCTTATAAATCAGTAAATGAAGCACTTAAACACGGTGGTTTAAAAAATAGATTAAGTGTGAATATTAAATATATTGATTCACAAGATATTGAATCAAAAGGAACTGATTTATTAAAAGGCTTAGATGCAATTCTTGTTCCAGGTGGTTTTGGTTATCGTGGTATTGAGGGCAAAATTCTGACCGCACAATACGCACGCGAAAATAATATTCCTTATTTAGGTATTTGCCTAGGAATGCAAATTGCTTTGATTGAATATGCTCGTCATGTTGCAGGAATGAAAGATGCAAGTTCATCAGAATTTGATAAAAATTGTCCTCAACCTGTCATTGGCTTAATTACAGAATGGCAAGATGCAGAGGGAAATGTTGAAGTTCGTAGTGATAAATCTGATCTTGGTGGCACAATGCGCCTTGGTGCCCAGCAATGCCATTTAGTAGAAGGTAGCTTAGCTCGCCAATTATATGGCAAAGAAACTATCGAAGAACGTCATCGCCATCGTTATGAAGTGAACAATAAATTATTACCGCAAATTGAAAAAGCGGGGTTAAAAGTAACAGGATGGTCAGCTGATAAGAAATTGGTTGAAATCATCGAAGTGCCAAATCACCCTTGGTTTGTTGCTTGTCAATTCCACCCGGAATTTACCTCAACCCCGCGAGATGGACACCCTTTATTTACTGGCTTTATTAAAGCAGCTTACAGTTATCAAAAACAACAAGAAAGCTAATCTTACACATTAACATCTCCCTCCCTAAAAAGGAGGGATAACTACCATTCTTTACTCTTTCTAGAAAATGATACTCAATAAATTCTTACTGACTTTAAAAATACGTTTTGTAAATTAAAAATCCCCTCTCCCCTAGCACTTATCAAAAAATATGCTAAAATTTTGCCTTTTTATCATTACGCCATACTTTTTTATACGTAAAATTTAATTTTATTTGTATTAAAATTACATTAGGAAAAATTATGAATAAGATTTATCGAGTTATTTGGAATACCACATTAGGCGTTTGGCAATGTGTATCTGAATTAACTCTTGCTAAAGGAAAAACAAAAACTATTAAAGAAAACAATCTAAATCATCAATGGGAGGGGGGTAGCTAAGGTATTTCTTCTTTCTGGTTTAGCGGTCAGTGTGCAATCTGCTTATGCAGGAACAGTAACAAAAACAGATGTAGAGATCCCAAATGAAGCAGATAGAAGAACCTATTCTGTCTTTAATGATTTCCGCTGGAATACTAGAGAATCAAGTTTATGGCTTAAAGGTGGTTCGATTACAACAGATAACGCAACAGGTAATGAAATCTATACGCAGGTATCGAATAAATGGACAGACTCTATCGTTTTAACCGGTGGTCATACATTTACGATGAATAATAACTCTGCCCTGCATCAAGATCTTCAAGATATTGCGATTGGTTTTAATGGAAATATTGTAGAAGGCTGGGGGTCAGGTCGTGGTAACACTATTATAGCTGACGGATCTGGCACAGCAACATTAGCTATTAATTCAGGTAGCCAGATTAAAGTAAAAAGAAACACTCTACTATATGGTGGCAGTACCTTAACGCTCGATGGCGGTGAATTAACATTAGCCAGAAGTAACCTATACTTTAAAAATTTAAATAACCAAACAGCCACCCTTAATTTACAAAATAATGCTAAATTAATTATAGATATTACAGGAGTGGCCGTTAGCAGTAATACAGGTAATGATAATAATACCCAATGGAATATCTTAAATAAACAAGACAGTAACACTAAAGTAGTAATCAATATTGGCGATGCAACCCTAAGCGTCAAAAATATGGCTAGCAAATATACCTTCCTATTTAATAAATTAACTAAAGACGATCAAATTAACCTAACTGGAACCTTTACTGTCGATGTTGACCAAGGTAAAGGTGTCGTATTTAGAGATGGAACTGAATCAAATAAAACCCCGAACCTAGTTGTTTTTAAAGGTACTGGTGGGATTACTAAAACGGGTGGCGGTACATTAGTTCTTACAACAGATCATGAATATACTGGTACAACTACTATTAACGAAGGAACTTTATCATTTGGTAGTTGCTCTACTAATAGCGGACCAGGCAATACCCATTCTTGTAAATTACATAACAATACGGCATCAATGGGTGGCGTTGCTGGCAATATCGTGATTAATGAGAACGCAACCTTAGCACTCGACCACGGTAATAGAGAAAATACTCTCCATGCAAATAACGTGATCTCAGGAAGCGGAAACATCATCAAATATGGCACGAATAAAGAAATCATTATTGCCAATAGTGATGAATATACTGGTGCAGTTGATGTTAAAGGCGGCACACTTGCTTTAGGTAATGGTGGCGAAACCGGAAATCTTGGTACCGCAAGCATCACCCTCCAATCAGGTGCAACACTTGAAGTAAACCGTAGCAATGAAATTACCGTTGCCAATAAACTAAGCGGCGCAGGGAATTTAACACAAGTCGGTTCTGGCACAACTATCGTCAACAATACCGCTAACGACTTTACTGGTACCACCGCAATTACTGGCGGAACATTGCAATTTGATAACGCTGGCGCAATGGGAAATGCGACATCAGCGATTTCAACCGGCACCGATGCAACGAAAAAAGGGACTTTAAAACTTAACTTTGCCGATCCTGCGACATTAACCCGTCAAGTTACTGGCACTGGGAACTTTGAAAAAGCAGGCGCTGGCAAGCTTATCCTCAATGGTGAACATAATTACACTGGAAAAACTACGGTTTCAGGTGGTCAACTCGAATTAACCACTGGTAGCAGCATTAGCCATACCAGCGATGTATTAATTGATGACAACAAAACCTATACAACAGATGAGGTTATTCCAAAACTTACGGTAGCGGGTGGTACCTTAACCACGACCAATAATGCTGGAGATTATGGCGATGTTGTCGTGGACAACGGGACGCTAGAAATCACCAGTGGTAGTGCGACAGTAGGCAATATTAAAACCCTTGACCCACACGCCACCGATAGCGATAAAGCAACGGTTACTGTGGCAGCGGGCAGCACCCTAACCACTAATTTAGTCAATGGTGATACGCTCTTCCAAGACTTCAACTCAACCACCAATGCGGCGGGTGAAAAAGGGAAAGATGGCATTACCGTTGATGGTACATGGAATGCGAATGTGGCTGCTGACGCAACGGTAAATCAAGCGAGTACCGCAGATGTTACTGGCTCAGGGACATTCAATAAACAAGGTAATGGAACACTTAATTTAGCCGCTAAAAACACCTTTGGTAGTGTAAACCTAGAAGATGGTACCTTAGATGTTTCCGCCAATCTCACCACCGATAATTTGACCGTTACTGGTGATGCGTTAAATGTTAAATCAGGCACAGAGTTAACCGCAAAAGAGAGCGCCAAAATTAACGGCGGTACCGTAACCGTTGAACCAAAAGGCGAAGGCGAGAATGCGAAAGCTGGTAGTCTGAAAGTCGGCGAAAATGGCGATAAAAACCTCGAGTTAAATGCTGGTACATTAGATGTCAAAGGAAATTTGGCTGCGGGTAATATTATTGCCACCGAAGACCCAAGCAATGGAAAACAAGCAAAAGTGAGTATCGCCAAAGGGGCAGACGTAACCCTGACGCCAAGCGATGACAAACCACTATTTGATGGGCTAAATACCAAAGATGGCGATGAGAGCACCAAAGATATTATCGATATTGCAGGTAAACTGACTGTTAATACCACGCCAAATAAAACCGTAACGCAAAATGCAAATGCGCCTTTCTCCGGTACAGGGACTTTAGCGAAAGCAGGAGAGGGTACGCTTGATTTAACTGCAAAGGGTAATAAGATTGGTCAGGTTGATGTGGACAATGGAACCTTGAATGTAAAACAAGGCGACTTAACCAGTGGTACCACCAACATTAACAAAGGCACATTAGCCGTTGATAATGGTGCAACCTTGAAAAACACTGGTCCTTTAAATGTCGGTAACGGCGACGGCAACAAAGATGTGAAGCTTGATATTAAAGCAGGCGCAACCGCAACAGTTGACGGTGCATTAACAGTGAAAAGTGATGGGAACCTAACCAATGCAGGTACTCTCACCGCAAAAGATAAACTTACCGTAAATGGTGGTGATGTTGATGTAACTGGCGGTAACTTAAACGCTGAAAAAGGCATTGAGGTCAATAATGGCACCATTGATGTTGAGAAAGGTACAACATTAACCGCTGGTACACAAACCACGCCAGCAGACATTAAGTTAAACGGTGGGGATTTAACCGTAGCGGGTGAACTTAACGCGCGCAACATTACCTCTTCTGATGCAACAGATGGGGATACCAATGCGAATGTTACTATCAAACCTGACGCCACAGTTAACCTCAAACCAGCAGACGGAGATACCTTATTTGATGGCTTTAACACCGCCAAGGGCGACAATATTGGTGTGGGCGGTACCTTAAATGTGGACGTCCCTGCAGGTGGTACCGTCAGCCAAGAACCTACCGCCGCAATTTCAGCAGATAAAGAGGGCAATAAAGGTACTTTAAACAAAAATGGTGAAGGTGAGTTAAAACTGACTGCACCAGAAAATACCTTAGCAGCAACCAATGTTAACGACGGTAAGCTTACAGTCGCTAAAAACTCTAAATTAAACAGTGAGAATGTAACCGTTGGTAACAAAAAAACAGATACAGCGGGTAATGATGCCGACTCGCCTGATGCCTTAGTAGTTGAGGGTGAAGTAGTTGCCGATAACGTATCTGTTGAAGAGGGCGGTGCATTATCGGTTAAAGAGGGAGCAGAAGTAACCGCAAAAGAATCAGCAAAAATCAATGGCGGTAGCGTAACGGTAGATGCCAAAGAGAGCGATGACGAAAATGCAAAAGCTGGTAGCCTCAAAGTCGGTGAAAATGGCGATAAAGCGTTAGAAGTCAATAAAGGTAGCTTAACCGTTAATGGTGATTTAACCGCAGCCAATATTATGTCTGATCCGTCGCAAGCAGGCGCTGATGACAACGCTAGCATTACGATTGGCGAAAATGGAAATCTAAATTTAAAACCAACCGATGACACCCCATTATTTAATGGCTTGAATATCGGTGATGGCGATACTATCGCAATCAATGGTAACCTCAATCTTGATATTGACAAAGATAAAAGCATTGCATTAGCGCCGACAGCAGCACTGAGCGGTACAGGTGCATTAAATAAAAACGGTGAGGGTACATTAGAAGTTAGCAACCAAAATCCAGCCTTCACAGGGGCAACCAATGTGAAGAGCGGAAAACTGGCTATCACTAATGGCGGAAGCTTACCAAATAGCGCTGTTACGGTAGAGGATAATGCTACTTTAGCTGTTGATGAAAATGGGGCTGAATTAGGTAGTTTAACCGTTAAGCCAAATGGTACGGTAGAACTGAAAGTTACCCCTGAAAAAACAGGAAAAGTTAGAGCAAAACGTGCAACCTTAGATGGAACGTTAAATCTTGACCTGCAAAAAATTGATGACATCAATGATTTAGACACAGCGCTAAAACACCCACTTATTGAGGTAACAGACGCAGACGGCAGAGATGGTAACTTTAAAGAGGTCAATCTTTTAGGAGAGTTCGCAAAAGAAAACTTCACGCCAAAAGTTACCACTGATGGCAATAATGTTGATATTTCATACTCTAGAAAAGATAAAAATGGCTTAACCAAGATTGCAACGGATAACGCACCACGTGCATTAGGAGTGGCTAAGGTATTAGATGAGATACTCACTAATGACCCAAATGGTCCATTTGCTGACCTTTCTCGTCGTAACTTTGAGAATAATGCAGATGCGCAAGATGCCTTACTTTCTGTCTTGCCAAGTTTATCGGGCGCAAGTAGCCAAATTGTGGCAGATAGCAGTAAACAGTTAGCAACATTGGCAGATAATTATCAACAATGTGATGCACATGAAAATCTTGATGGCGATCCTCTCTGGGTGAAACCATTCCATAGCCAACGCCAGCAGCATCAATATAAAGGTGCCTCAGGTTATTATGATGAAAGCTATGGTTTCGGTATCGGTGCGGAGCGCTGCTATAACGGCAATCGTTTTGGCGTTATGCTAGGTTATGTGGAAGATAGCGCAGTCAGTCGTGAATCACCATCAGCGCAAAGCGTGAAGAGCAAAACTGTACAAGCAGGTATCTATGGTAACACGCCATTAGCGGGTGATTTAGCGTTAGACTATAAGGCTGGCGTGGGTTACAGCAAAGTGGATACGGAACGTAAGTTTAGCTTCTTAAGTAATACCGCTAGTGCAAGCTATGGCAATAAAATTGCCTATGCAGGATTGGGGTTAACTTTACCAAGCACGCTTTCTGACACCGTGAGACTCGAAAGCTATGCACGTTTGGATTACCACTTAGTGAGAAATAACGCATATGCAGAAAAAGGCGCAGGTATCTTAAACCTACACGCAGACGCGGGAAGTTTTGAGACGATGACCAGCGAAGTTGGGGTAAAAGTGAAAGTACAAGTTGCTCCAAATCTTTTAGTCGGTGCAAATGCCAATGTTGGCTACAACCTAATGGCAGAACCTGCTTCGGTGAGAGCGTCATTCCAAGGTGCGAAAGATAAATCATTCGTTACCGAAGGTACACAAGAAAACTGTTTATCAACTGGCGCAGGCGTGAGTGTGGATTATAAACTTTCACCACTTGCGAGTTTGTCTGTTGGTTACAATGTTTCTAGCCGTAAGGGTTCAGTAGAACAAACCCCTAGCGTGTCGTTTAAAATGGTCTTTTAAACATTAAAGCGTTAATCAATGATGATGAAAATGCCACCAGTAGGTGGCATTTTTATTTGAGGTAGGTCGTCCTTTAGGACGAAATCTAAATCTAAATCCAAATCTAAACCTAATAAAAAATCCCCTCCTTTTCTCAAGAAACAAAAAACCCCTGCTAAAGCAAGGGTTTAAAACTACGAATAATCTAATCTTACACTGAGAAACGTTCAATATGAGCGCCTAAACCACGCAATTTTTCCTCAATACATTCATAGCCACGATCAATATGATAAATACGATCCACTATCGTTTCACCTTGAGCAATACACCCCGCAATCACCAAACTTGCAGAAGCACGAAGATCCGTTGCCATTACTTCTGTGCCAGACAAATGATCTACACCATGGCAAATGGCTGTATTACCCTCGATTTCAGCTTTAGCTCCCATACGAATTAATTCTGGAATATGCATAAAACGATTTTCAAAAATGGTTTCTGTGATAATACCAGTACCATTTGCCACCATATTCAATAAGGTAAATTGCGCCTGCATATCTGTCGGGAACCCTGGGTGAGGTGCAGTACGAATATTCACAGCTTTAGGACGTTGTCCAATCATATCCAACGTAATGCTATTTTCTGTTACATCAATTTGCGCCCCTGCCTCACGTAATTTTTCAATTACAGCATCTAAGGTACTTGCGCGTGTGCCAAGACATTCTACTCGACCACCTGATACCGCGGCTGCGACAAGGAATGTTCCTGTTTCAATACGATCTGGTATTACTGTATGTTCACAGCCCCCTAAGCGATCAACGCCTTCAATAGTAATGGTATCAGTTCCTGCCCCTTGAATATTTGCCCCCATTTTCTGCAAAAATTCCGCTGTATCAACAATTTCTGGCTCTCTCGCCGCATTTTCAATTATAGTTGTTCCTTTTGCTAAAACTGCGGCAGTCATAATTGAAATCGTAGCACCAACACTGACTTTATCAATCACAATACGTGTGCCTTGTAAACGTGATGATACGAACGATTTGACATAACCATCTTCTAAGATAATTTTTGCACCTAATTTTTCTAAACCTGAAATATGAAGATCAACTGGTCTAGCACCAATCGAACAACCTCCAGGTAAAGAGACTTGCCCTTGATTAAAACGCGCTGTCAGTGGAGCTAATGCCCAAATAGACGCACGCATTGTTTTAACCAATTCATAAGGCGTAACAAAACTAGTTACATTACTCGCATCAATATAAACACTTTGCTCACCGCACCACTCAGCTTTTATACCTAATTTATGCAAAATCTTTAATGTGGTTTCAATATCACGCAAACGTGGCACGTTATGTAATGTTACTGGCTCTTCTGCAAGAATTGCAGCAAATAAAATTGGTAATGCCGCATTTTTCGCACCAGAAATATTAACGGTGCCTTTTAAACACGTCCGCCCATGTACACGAAACTTTTCCATAAAAAATCCTATAAAGTATTTTTTAATTATTATTAAATAATAACTAAATTAGCTTCTAATAATTTATTAATACAACTCCCTCATTATGCAATAACATAATGAGGGAGACTAAATATTGTGGTGTATTATATACGTTTCTTATTGAAAAATCGTTGAAAACGCTTAATTAGTTTTTAACTTATTCCAATATTTCTCATAAATATCAATAGCATCACCAACATCTGCTTGTAAAATTCCTTTTCGTAATTCTTCTTGTGGTGGGAAAAGTGTTGGATTATTTGCATCATCTTCCGAAAGCAACGTTTTTACACCATTATTTGGCATAGAAAAGCCCATTGTTTCAATCACTGCTTTTGCACTCTCTGGGCGAAGCATAAAATCAATAAATTTATAGGCTGCATCTTTATGTTTCGCATTTTTAGGAATCGCATAGTTATCTATCCAAATAATGGCGCCTTCTTTAGGAAAAATAAATTGAATATGTTCATTTTCTTTATTTGCTCGGAAAGCCGAACCATTCCAGATCATGCCTAAAGATACCTCGCCTTGTAAATAAGGCACATCTGGAGAATCTGAATTAAATGCCAATACATTTGGCACTAATGTTTTCAATAAATCATAAGCAGATACAATTTCTTTTTCATCTGTTGTATTTGGTGAAAAACCCTTTATTAATAAAGCAATATGAAATACTTCGCGAGAATCTGCAGTTAATAAAACCTTTCCTTTATATATTGGATTCCATAAATCAGACCAGCTAGTAATCTTACTTGGTTCTATTTCCGCTGTATTTATACCAATCCCCGTCAACCCATAAACATATGGTAATGAATATTGATTATTTGGATCAAAATCTCTATTTAATAATTCAGGACTAATTTGAGCAAAATTCTTTAATTTACTTTTATCTAATTTCGCTAACATTCCCTCCTTTGCCATCTTGCCAATATAATAACTAGAAGGAAAAATAAGGTCATATCCACTGCCATTGGTTAATTTCATTTTTGAATACATTTCTTCATTACTTTCAAATGTAGAATAGACCACATCAATGCCAGTTTCTTTTGTAAACTGATGAATCAAAGTCGTTGGAATATATTCTGTCCAGTTATAAATGTAGAGCTTTTCTGCGGCAAGAGATGAACTAAATAAGATAGGAAAGGAAAATAGAATTGATTTCAATAATTGAGAAAAAGATAAAAATTTCAATTTGCGAATCCTCCAAAGCCAGCTTTTATACAGCAAAACAATAATGAATCAAAATGCTATTGAGTATAACAAGTTCTTACTAACTTTAAAAATAAAAACTATCACAAATAAAATTTATTCCATCAATTATATAAAACATTCTCTCCCTTAAAGTAGGCATAAAAAAACTGCATCTGAATTTAGATGCAGTTTTTTAATTCTAAAATAATGAATATTAAATTATTCTGTCGCAGCAGCTGCTTCTTCAGCAACTTGACGATCAACTAATTCAATATATGCCATTGGTGCATTATCACCAGCACGGAAACCACATTTTAAAATACGAGTATAACCACCCGCACGTTGTGCAAAACGTGGACCTAATTCATTAAATAATTTAGCAACAACTGCGTTGTCGCGAACACGAGCAAAAGCTAGACGGCGATTTGCAACGCTATCTACTTTAGCTAGAGTTATTAACGGCTCAACTACACGACGTAATTCTTTTGCTTTAGGCAAAGTAGTCTTGATGATTTCATGACTAACTAATGCACTTGCCATATTACGAAACATCGCTTGGCGATGGCTACTATTACGGTTTAGTTGACGACCACTCTTACGATGGCGCATGACCTTATCCTTCTCAGAAAAATCTTTAACCTATGACCAAACTAGTCTTCGGCAATACCTGCCGGTGGCCAATTCTCAAGGCGCATACCAAGTGATAAACCACGAGAAGCAAGCACGTCCTTAATTTCAGTAAGTGATTTCTTACCAAGATTAGGTGTTTTAAGTAACTCAACTTCTGTACGTTGGACTAAATCACCGATATAGTGAATTGTTTCTGCTTTCAAACAGTTAGCAGAACGAACTGTCAACTCTAAGTCATCTACTGGACGAAGTAAAATCGGATCAAACTCAGGTTTTTCTTCTTTGACTTCTGGTTGACGAACATCACGCAAATCAACGAATGCATCAAGCTGTTCTGCTAAAATTGTTGCTGCTCGACGAATTGCTTCCTCTGGATCCAATGTTCCATTAGTTTCCATTTCAATTACTAACTTATCTAAGTCAGTACGTTGCTCAACACGTGCTGCTTCAACATTATAAGCAATACGGTCAACTGGACTATAACACGCATCAACTAATAAACGACCTATTGGACGTTCTTCATCATGTACACGCGCTGAAGCAGGAACATACCCTCTACCACGTTGTACACGAATGCGCATATTAATAGAGGCATTTTCATCTGTCAAATGACAAATGATATGATCCGGATTTACAATTTCAACATCACCATCATGAATGATGTCTGCGGCAACAACAGGGCCAATTCCAGATTTTGTTAGTGTCAGAAATACATCATCTTTATTCTGAACTTTAACCGCTAGACCTTTTAAGTTTAAAAGCACTTCAAGAATATCTTCTTGAACCCCTTCTTTACTACTGTACTCATGCAATACGCCATCAATCTCAACTTCTGTCACTGCACAACCAGGCATAGATGACAAAAGAATACGACGTAAAGCATTACCCAATGTATGGCCAAAGCCACGCTCTAACGGCTCTAAGGTTACTTTAGCGTGAGTAGAGCTAATTTGCTCAATATCTACTAAGTGTGGCTTTAAAAATTCTGTAACAGAACCCTGCATTTTATCCTCTCTTTGCTGTTAAACTCTATTATTTAGAATAAAGCTCAACGATCAGATGTTCGTTAATATCTGCTGATAAATCAGAACGTTCTGGAATACGTTTGAAAACACCTTCCATTTTAGCAGCATCAACTTCTAACCAAGTTGGTTTTTCTCTTTGTTCTGCTAATTCTAATGATGCTTTAATACGTGCTTGTTTTTTCGATTTTTCACGTACTGCAATAACATCATCAACAGAAACTTGGAAAGAAGGAATATTCACTACACGTCCATTAACAACAATAGCCTTATGGCTAACTAATTGACGCGCTTCTGCACGTGTTGCTGCAAATCCCATACGATATACAACATTATCTAAACGACCTTCTAGTAACACTAATAAGTTTTCACCCGTGTTACCTTTCAAGCGGTTAGCTTCTTTGTAATAGTTACGGAATTGACGTTCTAAAATGCCGTACATACGACGAACTTTTTGTTTCTCACGTAATTGACTACCATAGTCAGATAAACGTGGCTTACGTGCACCGTGCTGACCTGGTGCAGTATCAATTTTACATTTTGACTCAATCGCACGAACACCTGACTTCAAAAATAAGTCTGTGCCCTCACGACGGCTTAGTTTGAGCTTAGGCCCCAAATATCTTGCCATTTTCTTTCTCCAACTATCCTAATACGTCTTACACACGACGTTTTTTCGGTGGACGACAACCGTTATGAGGAATCGGAGTCACATCAGTAATATTAGTGATGCGGAATCCAGCTGCATTTAATGCACGGATTGTTGACTCACGACCAGGACCAGGTCCTTTAACCATAACTTCCAAGTTCTTTAAGCCGAATTCTTTAACCATTTCGGCACAACGTTCTGCAGCAACTTGTGCAGCAAACGGAGTAGATTTACGAGAACCACGGAAACCTGAACCACCTGCAGTTGCCCATGCTAGAGCGTTACCTTGGCGATCAGTGATCGTAACAATAGTGTTGTTGAAAGAAGCATGAATATGAGCCACGCCATCTACAACTTGTTTTTTTACACGCTTACGCGTACGAACTGGTGTTTTAGCCATTATCATTTACCCCGATTATTTCTTGATCGGTTTGCGTGGGCCCTTACGGGTACGCGCGTTAGTTTTAGTACGTTGACCACGTACCGGTAAGCTACGACGATGACGTAATCCACGGTAGCATCCTAAGTCTAAAAGACGTTTAATGTTTAGTGTTACTTCACGACGCAAATCACCTTCAACGGTAAATTTACCAACTTCGTCACGCAGTTTATCAATCTGCTCTTCAGACAATTCTCTGATCTTAACGCTTCCAGCAATTCCCACTGCATCACAAATATGTTGCGCACGGGTTTTACCAATTCCGTAGATTGCTGTTAAAGCAATTACAGCGTGTTTGTGATCAGGAATGTTAATGCCTGCAATACGGGCCACTATGCACTCCTATTTTTTGATTAACAAAAATCTGGTATGTTGATCTGAAAAGCCCGTTTCAGGATACTCAAACAACATACCAATACACTATATAAAAGAGTTGCGCAGTATACCTGCTCAACTAATTCTTTTCAAGAAAAATATATCAATTAACCTTGACGTTGTTTATGTTTAGGATCGCTGCAAAGCACACGAACTACGCCTTCACGTTTAACAATCTTACAGTTACGACATAATTTCTTTACGGACGCACGAACTTTCATTGCTTATCCTTTTTCGTTTCAAAGACAATATTATTGTCTTACCCCTTTAAGGTTTGCTTTTTTCAACACCGATTCATATTGACTTGACATCAAATGACTTTGAACCTGAGCGATGAAATCCATAATTACTACTACAACAATCAGTAATGAAGTCCCACCAAAGTAGAATTGGACGTTCCATGCTGATGTCATAATATACGGAACCAAACATACAAAAGTAACATAAAGACCACCAATTAATGCTAAACGGGTCATTATCTTATCAATGTAACGAGATGTTTGTTCCCCCGGTCTAATTCCTGGCAGAAATGCACCAGATTTTTTCAAATTATCCGCTGTATCACGAGGATTATATTGCATTGCTGAATAAAAGAAGCTAAAGAATATAATCGCTACTGCATATAGAATCAAGTATAAAGGTTGACCTGGGTGTAATAACATAGATAAGTCATTTAACCAATCAAGTCCTTGTCCTTGACCAAACCATTGAGTAATTGTTGCAGGGAATAAGATAATACTTGATGCAAAGATCGCTGGGATAACCCCCGCCATATTAACTTTAAGCGGTAAATGCGAACTTTGTGCTGCTAACATATGACGACCTTGTTGGCGTTTTGCATAGTTAACAACTAATCTTCTTTGTCCACGCTCTACAAATACAACAAAATAAGTTACTGCAAATACAACAACAGCAATTAATAAGAGAACTAACAGATGCATCTGACCTTGACGTGCCTGCTCAATAGTTTGAGCAATCGCAGCTGGTAAACCTGCCACGATCCCTGCAAAGATAATTAAAGAAATACCGTTTCCAACACCTCTTTCCGTAATTTGTTCACCTAACCACATTAAGAACATTGTTCCTGTTACCAAACTGATAACGGCGGTAAAGTAGAAACCAAATCCTAGATTCGGTACTAACCCAGGTAACATATTTGGTAATCCAGTTGAAATACCAATCGCCTGAATAGTGGCAAGCGCTAACGTAGAATAACGAGTATATTTGCTAATCTTACGTCTGCCAGCTTCCCCCTCTTTCTTTAATTCGGCTAATGCAGGATAAACAGAGGTCAATAATTGAATAATGATCGATGCCGAAATATACGGCATAATCCCTAAAGCAAATACTGACGCACGACTCAAGGCACCACCAGAGAACATATTAAACATATCTACGATAGTACCTTTTTGTTGTTCAATGACTTGCGCCAGTACAGCAGAATCAATGCCAGGAACCGGGATGAAAGATCCGATGCGGAATACAATAAGGGCACCTAAAACAAACAATAAACGGCGCTTTAATTCACTTGTACCGCTCTGAGTACTTCTATTTTGATATCCCGGTTGTTTAGCCATCTGTTAATTATTCCTCAATAATTGAACCGCCAGCAGCTTCAATCGCTGCTTTTGCACCTTTAGTTACGCGTAAACCACGAACCACGATACCTGACTTCACTTCACCTGAAAGAATAATTTTTGCAAATTGGATTTCTGAAGAAATCACTTTAACTTCTTTTAGAGATTCTAATGTAATCTCATTACCAGAAACTTTTGCTAAATCACTTAAACGAACTTCTGCAGTTACTGCAGCTTTCATTGAAGTAAAACCAAACTTAGGTAAACGACGGTATAAAGGCATTTGACCACCTTCAAAACCACGTCTTACACCACCGCCGGTACGTGCTTTCTGACCTTTATGACCACGACCACCAGTTTTACCTAAACCAGAACCGATACCACGTCCAAGACGTTTCGCGCTGTGTTTAGAACCTTCAGCCGGAGATAGAGTATTTAAACGCATTATTACTCCTCCACTTTAACCATGTATGATACTTGATTGATCATACCTCTAACTGCTGCAGTATCAACCAACTCAACAGTGTGGTTAAGATGACGAAGACCTAAACCACGTAAAGTAGCTTTATGCTTTGGTAAACGACCAATTGAACTACGAGTTTGAGTTACTTTAATAGTTTTTGCCATGATCAATTACCCCAAAATTTCATCAACTGTTTTACCACGTTTAGCTGCTACCATTTCTGGCGATTTCATATTAGCTAACGCATCAATCGTAGCACGAACTACGTTGATTGGGTTTGTTGAACCGTACGCTTTTGATAATACGTTACGAACACCTGCAACTTCTAATACTGCACGCATTGCACCACCAGCGATGATACCTGTACCTTCGCTTGCTGGTTGCATAAATACACGCGAACCAGTGTGAGAACCTTTAACTGGGTGTTGTAATGTACCGTCGTTTAACGCTACATTCACCATATTGCGACGAGCTTTTTCCATCGCTTTTTGGATCGCTGCTGGAACTTCACGTGCTTTACCATAACCAAAACCAACACGGCCATTACCATCACCTACTACGGTTAACGCAGTAAAGCTCATAATACGACCACCTTTTACTGTTTTTGATACACGGTTTACCGCGATTAGCTTCTCTTGCAGTTCACCAGCTTGTTTTTCGATGCTTGCCATCTCAAATTACCTCTATTAGAACTGTAGACCAGCTTCACGAGCAGCGTCTGCTAACGACTGCACACGACCATGATATTTAAAACCAGAACGATCAAAGGCAACATCTTTGATACCTTTTTCTAAAGCGCGCTCAGCAACTAATTTACCAACTACTGCCGCAGCTTCTTTGTTTCCAGTATATTTCACTTGCTCACGGATCGCTTTCTCAAGAGTAGAAGCTGTAGCAAGCACTTCTGAACCGTTAGGTGCAATAACTTGAGCATAAATATGACGTGGAGTACGGTGTACTACCAAACGTGTTGCACCTTGCTCTTTTATCATACGACGTGCACGGGTCGCACGACGAAGACGAGCCAATTTTTTATCCATAGTGTTACCCTACTTATTTCTTCTTAGCCTCTTTAGTACGTACCACTTCATCAGCGTAACGTACTCCCTTACCTTTATAAGGTTCAGGGCGACGGTAAGCACGAATATCTGCAGCAACTTGCCCGATTAATTGCTTATCTGCGCCTTTCAGAATAATCTCAGTTTGAGAAGGACATTCCGCTACAATACCTGCTGGTAAGGTATGCTCAATAGGATGAGAATAACCTAAACTTAACGCAAGTACATTACCTTTGATTTGTGCTCTATAACCAACACCAACCAACTGTAATTTTTTCGTGAAGCCTTCAGTAACACCAATAACCATTGCATTTACTAATGCACGTGCTGTACCAGCTTGTGCATCTGCGCCAGCCATTTCTAAGCGTGGAGCAAAATGTAATGCGTTGTTATCAACTGTAACTTCAACTGCTTTATGAATATTGCGAGTTAACTCGCCACTTTTACCTTTTACTGTTAATAGCTGTCCGTCGAGTTTTACCTCTACGCCGGCAGGAATATTAACAGGTGCTTTTGCGACACGAGACATTTTCCTACCTCACTATTAAGCTACATAACAAATGATTTCACCGCCCAATCCTGCTTGACGTGCAGCACGGTCAGTCATCACACCTTTAGATGTAGAAACAACAGCAATACCTAAACCGCCTAATACTTTTGGTAATTCGCCTTTACGTTTATAAATACGAAGACCTGGACGGCTTACACGTTGAATACTTTCTACAACTGGTTTTCCTTGGAAATATTTTAAGGTAATTTCCAATTCAGGTTTTGCACCCTCAATAATTTTAAAGCTCTCAATATAACCTTCTTCAGCTAGAACGTTGGCAATAGCCACTTTTAGCTTGGAGGAAGGCATGTTGATCGCGACTTTGTTCGCAGCTTGACCGTTACGAATACGGGTCAACATATCTGCTATTGGATCTTGCATGCTCATGTGTCTTTACTCCCATGATTCCAAAATAAAGTGGTATATTACCAACTCGCTTTTCTAAGGCCTGGAATTTCTCCACGCATTGCTGCTTCACGAACCTTAATACGGCTTAAACCAAATTTACTCAATACACCGTGTGGACGACCTGTTTGACGGCAACGGTTACGTTGACGACTTGGGCTTGAATCACGTGGTAAAGTTTGTAACTTTAACACGGCATTCCAACGGTCTTCATCAGAAGAATTAACATCAGAAATGATTCTTTTTAATTCTTGACGTTTTGCGTAGTATTTTTCAGCTAACTCAACACGCTTTGCATCACGTGCTTTCATAGATTGTTTTGCCATTAGAACCTGCCTTATTTACGGAATGGGAAGTTAAAGGCAGCAAGTAGTGCTTGACCTTCTTCATCTGTTTTCGCTGTCGTGGTGATAGTAATATCTAAACCACGTACACGATCCACTTTATCATAATCGATTTCAGGGAAGATGATTTGTTCGCGCACACCCATGCTGTAGTTACCACGACCATCGAAAGACTTCGCATTTAAACCGCGGAAGTCGCGAATACGTGGAACAGCAATAGAAATTAATCGTTCAAAGAATTCCCACATACGCTCACCGCGTAGGGTTACTTTACAACCGATCGGATATCCCTGACGAATCTTAAAGCCTGCAACAGATTTGCGAGCTTTAGTGATTAAAGGTTTTTGACCGCTGATTGCTGCTAAATCTGCTACTGCATTATCTAGCAATTTTTTGTCGGTCAATGCTTCACCCACACCCATATTTAGGGTTATCTTCTCGATTCGTGGGACTTGCATGACAGATTTGTAGCCGAATTTTGCTTTTAATTCGTTTACTACTTGATCTCTGTAGTAATCATGCAGTTTCGCCATCGCATTACTCCAGTTTTACTTAATTGTTTCACCAGTAGATTTAAAGAAACGCACTTTTTTGCCATCTTCAAATCTGAAACCTACTCGGTCAGCTTTATTAGTTGACGGGTTAAAAATTGCCACGTTAGAAACATCAATCGGTGCTTCTTTACGCACGATACCACCTTGTTTTCCTAATGCAGGAACTGGTTTTTCGTGTTTAACAACTAAATTTAAACCTTCAACGATTACTTTACCGTTAGGTAATACCTTTGTTACTTTTCCGCGTTTACCTTTACCTTTGGCAACGCTACCAGTGATCATAATCACTTCATCATTTTGACGGATTTTTGTAGCCATTTCTCACTTCTCCTTACAGTACTTCTGGAGCCAAAGAAATAATCTTCATAAACTTCTCAGAACGAAGTTCACGAGTTACTGGTCCGAAAATACGTGTACCGATTGGTTGCTCACTATTATTATTTAAAATAACGCAAGCATTACCATCGAAGCGAATAACTGACCCGTCTGGGCGACGAACACCCTTCTTGGTGCGCACAACAACTGCTTTAAGTACATCACCTTTTTTCACTTTACCGCGAGGAATTGCTTCTTTCACAGTAACTTTGATGATATCACCAACAGCAGCATAACGACGGTGCGATCCACCTAGAACCTTGATACACATTACGCTACGAGCGCCTGAGTTATCAGCAACGTCTAGCATAGTCTGTTCTTGGATCATGTTAGTACTCCGCTAAAATTGAAAAAACCCTTTCGGGACAAATTTACCTCTATCTCGCCCTATAGGCGGATAGGGTGCGGATTCTAGCATAACGCATAGATAAAAAGCAACTTGATTTCCTACTATTTGTTAAAAATAAGAGTGATACTAAAATCAAGCACAAAAAAACAATAAATATGATTAAAGGGATTATTTGGAATTTAAGAATAATTTAGGAGTAATAATAAATTAACCCATTAATTTTATCATGGGTCAGAGGAATAAAGCATGAATAACTATTATTTGAAAGAATAGTTATGAATTTTCTTTGTTATTTTTCTTATCAATAAGAAACTAAACTAATATGCGAATAAACTCACCAATCTGCTGGTTTTCATTTATCTTACATAAATAGTTAGCAAAATATAGCGGACTTTGTTACATTTAAACTATATTTTACGGAGAATAATGTATGATGAAGACAATTATTGATACCGTAACTCAACAGGTCAATCCAACTGAGTTAAAAAGTCATCTTGACTTACATTGTCATTGGAAAGATTTTTATCTTAATAATCACACTTTAATTCTTGACCTACGCCAGCCTAACTGTATGACAAGCCCACATTGGCATTCACATATTGAAGTTAACATTCCACTTGATGGTTCGATTGAGTATCATATTAATGGGCATAATTATGTATTACATTGTGGTGAAATTGGGCTATTTTTAGCCTTAATTCCTCATCAAGTCGTACATACAGACTGTTGTGAGCTGGCAATTTTGTATTTTCCAGTTGATCAATTATTTGCTTGGGATAATCTGTCAATGTTACAACATATCCTTGCTGGTAAATTGTTGCAACTCACACCAAATGTACCATTAAAGCGGGCTAAGTTTATGGAGTGGTTGAGTGAAAGTCAAAGCGATAATATACGTTTATGTGAGATTACTCGACAAGAAATTAAACTGTTTATACAACGGCTTTCTCTTCTTTATTCTCCAAGCAAACCTAGCCATATTACAAATAAATCTCTCAAACATATTATTTCAACCCTTTTATATATCAGCCAACAATTTGATAGAAATTTAACGCTCTCTGAATTAGCTAGCATCACTAAAACAAATAAAAACTACTTATCTACGCTATTTACTCAAACTTTAGGGATCAGTATTAAGCAATATATTATTAATTTACGTCTATCTTATGCTCTCGCCTTAATTAAAGAGGGAGAATTAGCTATTACTGACATTATTTACCATTCTGGATTTCAATCGAAAAATAGCTTTTATTATGCTTTTAAAAAATCATTTGGTTGCTCACCAAAAAATATCAAAGCTACTGCACTATCTAATGTAATACAGTAGCTTTTTAACTGACACAACTCGTCATTTATTCAATATCATTGGCTTAGGTAATAAAAATAAAATAACTAATGTTAACAAGCATAGTAAAACTGTTGGGTATAAGCCATATAAATATTGGATCGCATTTAATGCGCTTTGACTATTTTCAGCTGTTCCCGTATATCCTGCAATGCCTAATATCCAGCCCATAATTGCACCGCCAAGCGCGCCACCTGTTTTCATCACAAAAATACAACTTGCAATCGCAAAGCCGTCATAGCGTACATTTTCTTTTTCCGCATAATCGTCTACATAATCTGAAATCAAGCTAAATTGTGGAATTAACATGAGCCAAAAGAAGAATCCAAAAGCAAACTGACTGAAAATAAATAATTGACTATTTACCACAAAAATAGACACACAAGCCACTGCCTGCATTAATGTTGAAAAAGCATATAAATGTAATTTATTAAAATAATGACTAGCTTTTTGAGCAAATAATCCACCACAAACACCGCCAAACATCATCGCACCTAAATAGACGGCACTCATATTCTCCGCATTCAATAGATATTTTACAAAATAGAGTGTACCACCAAACTTCACTGCTCCCATCATATTGGAAAGCAACATTGTTAAAGTAAGTAATAGCAACGCTTTATTACGAAATATGGAACGAAATGCGCTGCGAAAATTCAATTTTATATGGCTATCAATATTAATTCTTTCACGCACCCCCAAAAAACATAATAAGAAGAAAATTGCTGCAATACCTCCCATAACAATCATGGCACCTCTATAACCAGCAACTTTATCCATACCACCGATCAGCTCTGCCAATGGCGAAACACCTATAGATACGATCAATCCTGCTGCAGCTGTCATTGCAAATCTGTAACTTTGCATAGAAATACGACTCTCATTATTACGTGTAATAACATTGCCCAATGAACTATATGGAATATTAATCATCGTAAAACCAAGCACGAGTAATAAATAAGAAATTAGCGCAAAAGTTTCCTTATATTCATTCGCAAATTCAGGGGCTGAATAAGGAATGTAAGATAAAATCCCAAAAGGAACTGCCATAAATAAAATATATGGACGATAACGCCCCCAGCGTGTTTTCGTTTTATCCGCAAGATAACCAATAATAGGATCAGTAAACGCATCAAAAAAGCGTGAAACAAGAAATATTGTTCCCACAGCAGCAGCTGAAATCCCATAAATATCAGTAAAATAAAAGGCAAGGAACAACATTGTAGTCTGCCAACTTAAATTGCTAGCAAAATCACCAAATCCAAATGCGACTTTTTCTTTTGTTGAAATAACAACATTTTCATTTTTATACATAATATGCTCCTTTTATATTATCGTTTTAAACAAAACGGTATCATGAGCTGCAATATCAAGATGTAATCTGTCATTAACCGATTGAATTTGTTGCTGCCAAACATTCAAGATATGCTGTTCTGCGTTAAAGTAGGTAGAGAGATCCAGCGTTAAGGATTGTTGCGTGTCTGATAAATTAAAAATGCCGACTGCTACTCCATTGTTGTGTAATGGTTTTCGCCATATTTCGATACCCTCTTGCTGATAAATACGCTCAGGTGCTTTGGCTGGATAATCTTGATTAATATCTATCGCATCATCATTCGTGAGCAAAGATAAAGTAAACTGATCTAAATGAGTTACATCACAACTAATAAGTAGTGGAGCCGAAAGTAAACACCAAAAACTCATTTGTGTACGCTGCTCAGCTTGAGTCAGTGGGGAAGGTAAAAATACTGTGTTTTGTTGATTCGGTTTAGCAATATTTCCAACTAATAACATATCAGGATCAAGCCAATAACCTGGTTTCATATAAGGCAACCAAGCTAACTGTAGCTCAAAATTACGTTTTACTAAGGACCAATCTGCCTGAATATCACTTGTCGTCCTTACTGCATGACAGTACTGCCCTAATGCGCACGCGTTTTCAAGCGGAGCATTATTCGATAAGCTAATCACAACATCACGATCTATTTGTTGTAAATCTTGATAAATCTGTTTTGTTGTAGCGACATCATTCGGCAACCAATCTACCTTAACAAAATCAATTCCCCATTCAGCCCACTGCTTTGCATCAATATCAAATAACCACTTATCACCAATTCGGTTAACGCCTTGTTTTTCCAAACCAGGCCAGCGACCATAAATCTGATCAATTTGCAGGCGTTGATCCATCGGTAAAACACCAAAAGTACGGTCATTTAATACCGAACCGCCATTAAACCCCGCATAAGTAGAAACCCAAGGTGTAGAATAAATCCCCACTTTTAACCCTAAAGCGTGAATATCTGTTACCATCTGTTGTATATCCGTAAATCGCTCATTTGGCTGAATTGGGTTGTCTCCTTGACGAATAGCTTGCCAACAATCATCTATATTGATATACGTCCAACCATGGTTAATTAAATCTGTTTGAACAAAATATTCCGCTACCTTTCTTAAATGTTGCTCTGAAATTAACTCTGAATGGCAATACCAACTATTCCAGCCCATAAAAGGCGTTAAACATAAACCTTGTCCAATTATCGCTAGCAGTTCTCGTTGAGCCTCGCCAATCTCATCTTGCACTACTACTGTAAAAGCGTATTCACCCTTTTCACAAATCTTACCTTGAATAACCCCCTTTTCACTGTCTAGGCTCAAGCCTTTCGGCAAGTCCTTAATTGAAAATAATAACTTACCTTGTCCACACGCTGGAATTTTGAATAAAATCGGGTGAGAAGGACTGGCTGCTATCACTCGACTTCCATTAATTCTTGGCATAAATCTTGCTCCTTATCTTTATTGCTCTGACTTATCAGTATAAAAAGCGAAAAAAGAAAAAAGCCCCAAAAATCAGGCAAGAAAGTCTCAAAACTTCAGTTTTTTATCAATAAAGTACAATTTTGCGAGAAAGATCACACTCTTGAATAAATTAGGTAAACAGATTTCTAAAATCAGTCAAAAAAGAAGAGTTGAACCATTCTAAAGAATGGCTCTCAGTGGTAAGTAAATAAAGGAATGGAACTAAACAAATATTTCCTACTAAATTAAGGTGCAAATAAACTCACCGATTTGTTGTGTAGATTAATTACTTTGTAGACCATATCGTCGCCGTTGTAGCCTGAATAGCCTTCTAGGAAAGGTTTAAATCGTAGATTTATTGGTTTCTTTCTCGATTTCCGTTAAATTTGCTTGGCGCTGTTTGATATACATATCCATTTCATCGGCAATATTTATTTTTAATGAATATAACAAATAAATATCCACTAACTGGGACTGAAAATATTCAACATTTATTTCCCAAATGAAATAATATTAACTTGGAAATTTTCTCCACTATCCACAGACTCTATAGTATAGGTTATTGGAATTACCAACGGCTGGCTGGCTTGAGATCGATATGATTCATTTGCAATTTTATCTTCTTTAATAAAGCTCCCTTGAAGCTTAGCTCTACATGTATAGAAATCTAACTTCTCATCATGCTGTCTAATAACAACATCTGTAATCGAATAATCTCTTTCTGTAAATAACCAAAGCTCATCTTCCCTAAAAAGTCTAGATTCAAGTATATTCTCTTTAAAAATCTCTATTACTAAATTTTTTACATCCGAATCATTACAATCAGGTGTTTTGGGACTACAAGCCGTTACCAGCCCAACCATCATGAAAGCTAAGGTTAATTTTTTAAAATTCATTTTAATCTCCTAATTAATTACATTTACGGCATCAAGATATAGTTTTACAAGCTATTTCTTGACACCAACAAATAAAACATCAATTTTCACCGAACTTGTTTGTAGATAAGTTTTTAATTAACTGTTTAAGCTCCATCACTTCTTTGTGTAACTGTGTGATTTCCACCGTTTCCTCTTGATTATTTTGTTTGGAAAGTTCCCCAATGCTATTCACCACCACACCAATCGCGAGATTTAATACAATAAAACTCATAATCAAAATAAAACTAATAAAAATAATCCAAGCATAGGGGAATACAGCAATGACTGGACGAGCGATTCCCATTGACCAAGATTCAAGTGTCATAATTTGGAACAATGAATATAAACTCTCACCTAAGGTACCAAAGAATTGCGGAAAGGCTTCGCCAAAAAGCCCAACACAAAGGACAGCATAGATATAAAAGAAAATCATCAGTAAACAACAAATACTGACCATAGCCGAAAGGGAATTAAGTAACGCAGAAACAATCAACCTCATACTTGGGAAAGCAGAAAGGAGGCGTAAGATACGGAAAATGCGCAATAAACGCAGAACCGCAAAATCGCTACCCGCTGGCATAAAACAGACTGCAACAACAAAGAAATCAAAGATATTCCAACCTGAACGAATAAAATGACGTCCAAAAGCGATTATTTTAAATATTAATTCAATAGTATAAATTACTAAACAAATTTCATCTAAAATCTCAATAACATTGTGGATTTTAGGGTCAAGATTATAAGTATCAAGCCCTAAAATAAAAGCATTAAAAATAATGACAGCAATAATAAAGTTTTGGAATTTTTTATTATTCACTAAATGATTGAGCACTTTCATTAGCTTATATCTCAGTTAACATTAATATTTCTTTTAATTTTTGTAAGTTTATTTCTTTAGCTCTTTTTTGGCATAAGAAAATATCACTAAAACAAAATAGGAAATACACTAAAATAAATAAGCCTACTATTGCATCAATACTATCATGACCAAAACTTCCTTCTGCATCGCTTAAACCTAAGAAAATAACAAATAAAATAAAACCGATTGATTTCACTACACCAAGCACAATATCCCCAAGGTAATATCGATCAACCCCAATACAACCAAGGGACAATGAAAGCGCAAGGGTTATATTTGTTTTTTTAAAATTCGCTAACTCAATAAGCTCTTTTTGCTTTGCGTTTAAATTGGCTAACTTTTCTTTTAGTAGGAACAACGTATCAGATGGAATTAATCCTGATAAATAAAGTGATAGCATTTGCCAACCTCGTTAAATTATTATCTTGCTGTCATTTATTTTTATTGCTATAGGAACATTTGAACTTTTTGCAAATTATCTTTTTTAATTCCTTTATAGACTAAAAAGAGATCAATAAGTGCCCAGATACCCAATCCGCCTAAAGAAATCAGTTTTAATATTCCTAATAAGATATCTCCTTTATAAAATCTATCTGCGCCTAAAGTCCCTAAGAAAAGCCCTAAAATCAGCCCTGTCATAGGATTTTTAAACGATAGCATCGAAACTTGAGAGGCCTTTTCAGGACTTAAGGCATCTAATTTATCTTTAACATAAATTGCTGCATCTGCAGGCAGCTTATCTTTAATTGCTATAAATACATTATTTGACATAGTAAATACTCTTATAAAAAAATTTTTATTTGTAGGAAGGATTGTTCTCTCTGTAAAGAGAGAACAATAAGCAGTATACTGCTTATAAAATCGTTCAATAAATAATCAAAAAATGAAGGTAATAGCGAAGGAATTTGGAGATAAAAAAGCCCTTAGCATTGCTGCTAAGGGCTTAATTCATTTTACTTTGTTGATTAAACAATAAATTAGATTACTGCTTTCTCAACAACACGAACTAAAGTCCATGATTTTGTTTTAGAGATTGGACGACATTCACGAATCTCTACAGTATCACCAACTTTTGCTTCGTTGTTTTCATCATGTACATGTAATTTTGTTGTACGACGGATAAACTTACCATAGATTGGGTGTTTAACCATACGTTCAATAGCGATGGTGAATGATTTATCCATCTTATCGCTAATTACTTTACCTTGTACTGTACGAATTTTATCAGTCATTACTCACCCGCCTTCTCAGTTAGAATAGTCTTAACAACTGCAATTTGACGACGCACTTGTTTTAACTGATGAGTTTGTTGAAGCTGACCGGTGGCTGCTTGCATACGCAACTTGAATTGCTCACCTAACAAGTTAACCAATTCAGCATTCAGCTCTTCAACACTTTTTGTACGTAGTTCTTGAGCTTTCATTACATCACCGTCTTAGTTACGAAAGTGGTCTTAATAGGCAATTTAGCTGCTGCTAATGCAAACGCTTCTCTTGCGATCTCTTCAGACACACCATCCATTTCATATAGAACTTTACCCGGTTGGATTAAGGCTACCCAGTACTCAACGTTACCTTTACCTTTACCCATACGGACTTCTAATGGTTTTTCAGTAATTGGTTTATCTGGGAACACACGGATCCAGATTTTACCTTGACGTTTAATTGCACGTGTCATTGCACGACGAGCCGCCTCAATTTGACGCGCGGTTAAACGACCACGACCAACTGCTTTTAAACCAAAGGTACCGAAACTTACATCAGTACCTGCCGCAATACCACGGTTACGACCTTTGTGGACTTTACGGAATTTAGTACGTTTTGGTTGCAACATTTAGCGAATCTCCTTACTTACGACCTTTACGCGGAGCTTTTTTCGGCTTATCCGCAGGTTGTTGTTGTTCTGATTGCATAACTGCAGCCATTCCACCAAGAATCTCACCTTTGAAGATCCATACTTTAACGCCAATGACGCCATAAGTAGTATTAGCTTCAGCAGTATTGTAATCGATATCCGCACGTAAAGTATGCAATGGTACACGACCCTCACGATACCATTCAGAACGAGCAATTTCTGCACCGCCTAAACGACCGCTAACTTCAACTTTAATACCTTTTGCACCTAAACGCATTGCATTTTGAACTGCACGTTTCATTGCACGGCGGAACATTACACGACGTTCTAATTGAGAGGCAATGCTCTCTGCAACTAATTTTGCATCTAATTCAGGTTTTTTCACTTCCGCAATGTTAATTTGCGCTGGAACACCTGCGATAGCTGCAACTGCGTTACGTAATTTTTCAACATCCTCACCTTTTTTACCGATAACGATACCAGGGCGAGCTGTATGAATAGTTACACGAATACTTTTTGCTGGACGTTCAATCGTGATACGTGAAACAGAAGCATTCGCTAATTCTTTGTTTAAGAATTGACGTACTTTAAAGTCGCCGTCTAAGTTATCGGCGAAATCTTGTGTATTCGCATACCAAGTAGATGACCAAGGTTTAACAATACCTAGGCGAATACCATGTGGATGAACTTTTTGACCCATTGCTATTCTCCTACTGATTAACGATCTGACACAACCACAGTGATGTGGCTAGTACGTTTTAAAATACGATCTGCGCGACCTTTTGCACGTGGCATCACACGCTTCATGCTAGGACCTTCATCTACGAAGATTTTCGCGACTTTAAGATCATCGATATCTGCACCATCATTATGCTCCGCATTAGCGATAGCTGATTCAAGCACTTTCTTCACTAAAGCCGCAGCTTTTTTGTTAGTGTAAGTAAGAATTTCTAATGCTTGTGCTACTTTTTTACCGCGAATTAAATCCGCAACTAAGCGAGCTTTTTGTGCTGAGGTGCGTGCGAAACGATGTTTTGCAATAGTTTCCATCATCTACCCCTTACTTCTTAGCTTTCTTATCTGCGGCATGACCGCGGTAAGTACGAGTCGGTGCAAACTCACCTAATTTATGACCAATCATTTCATCAGTAACATAAACAGGAACGTGCTGACGACCATTATGGACTGCGATGGTCAATCCGATCATACTAGGAATGATCATTGAACGACGGGACCAAGTTTTAATTGGTTTTTTATCCCCGCTTTCCACCGCTTTCTCTACCTTCTTCAACAAGTGTAGGTCAAGGAAAGGACCCTTCTTGAGAGAACGTGGCATGGCTTATCCTCTTTATTTAATTAAAATTATTTACCACGACGGCGTACGATATATTTATCAGTACGTTTGTTATGGCGAGTTTTCTTACCTTTAGTTTGTACGCCCCATGGAGTAACAGGGTGTTTACCAAAGTTACGACCCTCACCACCACCGTGTGGGTGATCTACTGGGTTCATTGCGGTACCACGAACAGTTGGACGAATACCTCTCCAACGGCTAGCACCCGCTTTACCTAATACGCGTAACATATGCTCAGAGTTACCAACTTCACCTACAGTTGCTTGGCACTCAGCTAATACTTTACGCATTTCACCAGAACGAAGACGTAAGGTCACATAGTTTCCTTCACGCGCGATAATTTGAACATATGCGCCCGCAGAACGTGCGATTTGACCGCCTTTACCTGGTTTTAATTCCACATTGTGTACAGTTGTACCCACTGGAATACTACGCATTGGTAATGAATTACCAACTTTAATTGGTGCATTTACACCAGCTTGGATTTGATCTCCAACAGATAATCCTTTTGGTGCCAAAATATAACGACGCTCACCGTCTTTATATAATACTAATGCAATATTCGCAGAACGATTTGGATCATATTCTAAACGCTCTACAACCGCTGGGATATCTAACTTGTTACGTTTGAAATCTACTAAACGGTAATGTTGTTTATGACCACCACCGATATGGCGAGTAGTAATACGACCTAAATTGTTACGACCACCAGTTTTAGCTTTTTTATCTAAAAGTGGCGCATAAGGTTTACCCTTATATAATTCAGGATTGACAACTTTTACAACGTGACGACGACCAGCGGAGGTCGGCTTACATTTAACGATAGCCATTGATTATCTCCTCTGATTACTCTGCACTTTCTGCAAGGTCTAAAGTTTGACCTTCAGCAAGTGTTACATAAGCTTTTTTCCAGTCACTGCGACGTCCCATTCTTGCACCATGACGTTTAGTTTTACCTTTAACAACCACAGTACGAACAGAATCCACTTTCACTTCAAATAATTCAGATACTGCTTGTGCAATCTCTGCTTTGTTTGCATCTAATGCAACTTTGAAAACGATAGTGTTTGACTTCTCAGTATTATTTGTTGCTTTCTCAGAGATATGCGGTGCTTTAAGCACTTTTAGCAAACGTTCTTGACTCATGCTAACATCTCCTCAACTTGCTTCACTGCGTCCACAGTCATAACTACTTTATCAAAAGCAATTAAGCTAACTGGATCGATACCTTGAACATCACGTACATCTACTTTATATAAATTACGTGCTGCTAAATATAGATTTTCATCTACATTTGCAGTGATGATAAGAACATCATCAAGTGCCATTTGTTTTAATTTTTGAACTAAAACTTTTGTCTTAGGTGCTTCAACTTCGAACTTCTCAACAACAACGAGACGATCTTGGCGAACTAATTCAGAAAGAATGCTCTTGATTGCACCACGATACATTTTTTTGTTCACTTTTTGGCTGTGATCTTGTGGTTTAGCTGCAAAAGTTACGCCACCAGAACGCCAAATTGGTGATTTAATATCACCTGAACGAGCACGACCAGTTCCTTTTTGACGCCATGGTTTTTTACCTGAACCAGACACTTCAGCACGAGTTTTTTGGGCACGAGAACCTTGGCGAGCACCTGCTGCATAAGCAACAACAACTTGGTGAACCAACGCTTCGTTAAACTCACGTCCGAAGGTAGTTTCAGAAACAGTTAATGCACTTTGTGCATCTTTAGTTACTAATTCCATTCCTATCTCCTAGACTTATGCTTTCACTGCTGGTTTAACAATTAAATCACCACCAGTTGCGCCTGGGACAGCACCTTTAACTAATAGTAATTTACGTTCAGCATCAACACGAACCACTTCTAAAGATTGAACGGTTACACGTTCATTCCCTAAATGGCCAGACATTTTTTTACCTTTGAACACACGACCTGGTGTTTGGTTTTGACCAATAGAACCAGGAACACGGTGAGACAAAGAGTTACCATGTGTAGCATCTTGAGTACGGAAGTTCCAACGTTTTACAGTACCTGCAAAGCCTTTACCTTTTGAAGTACCAGTAACATCAACTTTCTTCACGTCTGCGAAGATATCAACATTAATTTCTTGACCTAAAGTGAATTCTTCACCTTCAGCCACACGGAATTCCCATAAACCGCGACCAGCTTCAACACCTGCTTTAACGAAATGACCTGCTTCAGGTTTAGTTACACGACTTGCTTTTTTTGAGCCAGTGGTAACTTGAACTGCACAGTAGCCATCTGTTTCAAGGGTTTTCACTTGAGTAACGCGGTTGGCTTCGATTTCGATTACGGTAACTGGAATAGACACACCATCTTCATTGAAGATACGCGTCATACCAACTTTACGACCGATTAAACCAATCATTGTAATAACCTCTTAAATTAACCTAGGCTGATCTGCACATCAACACCGGCAGCCAGATCTAAACGCATTAAAGCGTCAACAGTTTTTTCAGTAGGCTCAACGATATCAACCAAACGTTTGTGAGTACGGATTTCATATTGATCACGCGCATCTTTATTTACGTGTGGAGAAATCAATACTGTGAAACGTTCTTTACGGGTTGGTAGTGGAATTGGACCACGAACTTGAGCACCTGTACGTTTTGCCGTTTCTACGATTTCCGCTGTAGATTGATCAATTAAACGATGATCAAAGGCTTTTAAGCGGATACGGATTCTTTGGTTCTGCATGAGACCAGAGCTCCATTCAAAAATGATTAATAAAAAAATTCACACCTCAGATTCCAATACTTAATGGAAAGAAGTGCGACTAACCTATTTTAGTTTCCAAATCGGAAACATTTTCTTATGACAACTTATTCTAAAACTCACATTGTCATCATTTGATAAATGATTACATCAAATGGCTTAAAAAGCTCGTGTATTTTATATAACACAAATAAAATAGCAAGTACTTTTTATGTCTTTATTGTGGACTTTCTTTCATAAGTTAAGTTAAATCAAACAACAAAAACTCGACATTCTCTTCAATTTCAATCGCTAATAGAGATTCCTCTGTTACCGCAATCGCATCACCAGCTTGTACATATTGCTCATTCATTTTGGCAGAACCTTTAATCACTTGTAGCCAATAATGTCTTTTTTCCTCAAGTGGAATGCTTATCTGCTTAGTTTGGTTAAATTGATAGCGCCATAGCTTCATATCTTGATACACTTTAAAAGAATTAGCTTCTGCTGTAGGCGAAAGAATCAATGTTGCCCCCTCAGCTTCTGCAAATGCTTTTTGCGCATAACGAGGCGTAATATTCATCTCATTTGGTTCAATCCAAATTTGATAGAGATGTAACACTTCTGTTTCACTAGGATTAAACTCTGAGTGTGTAATGCCGCTGCCTGCTGACATAATCTGACACTCGCCTGCTTTCAACTCCTCTATATTCCCCATACTATCTTTATGAGCAACCGTTCCCTCAAGGACATAAGTTAAAATTTCCATATTACGATGAGGGTGCGTACCAAACCCTTTACTAGGCATAATCCAATCTTCATTAATTACACGCAAATGCGAGAACCCCATAAAACGTGGATCATAATAACCTGCAAATGAAAATGTATGATAAGAATCTAACCAGCCATGATTTGCATGTCCGCGTTCTGCTGATTTTCTGATATATAACATAGTGGCAATCCTTCTATTAATTTTTGTACTGAGGATTGTAACAATCAATAAATGGGAAATTAAGAGAGCTTTAGATAACGATAAGTTTCCAAATGAGAAACGATAAACAACAGAGAAAGAAAAAGTGCCTCGCCACTACATCTGACTGAGGCACTTCTCTTTAACGGTAATTAGTACAATACGCGCGCTTTAATCGTGCCATCAATTTGTTTCAGTTTTTGTTGTAGGCTTTCTGTGTTATCAGATTCTACGTCCACCACCACATAACCAATAGCTTCATCTGTTTGTAGATACTGGGCAGCGATATTTACCCCATTATCCACAAAAATTTGGTTGATCTTATTCAAGATACCTGGACGATTTTGGTGAATATGTAATAAACGTTTCGCTTTTGCTAAGCTATGGCTTGGCAAAGACACTTCTGGGAAGTTTACCGCAGTTACAGTTGAACCATTATCTGAATATTTCACAAATTTGCTTGCGACTTCTGTACCAATATTTTCTTGTGCTTCTGCGGTTGATCCACCGATATGTGGCGTCAAAATCACATTTTCAAAGCGACGTAATGGTGATTCAAATACTTCATTAATCGACGCGGGTTCTTTCGGGAAAACATCAATCGCCGCACCACGTACTTTCCCCTCGTCTAATGCTTTTGCTAATGCATCAATATCAACCACTGTACCACGCGCAGCATTAATTAAAATAGCACCTTGTTTTAATTGGGCAATACGCTCTGCACTCATTAAGTTCTTAGTTGAATTATTTTCTGGAACATGGAGAGAAACCACATCACTCATGGTTAACAATTCTTCTAATGTTCTTACTTGTTGGGCATTCCCTAATGGTAGTTTATTTTCAATATCGTAAAAATAAACTTTCATACCAAGTGATTCAGCAATCACACTTAGTTGCGACCCGATATGACCATACCCCACAATCCCTAAAATCTTACCTCTTGCCTCATTTGAACTTTCCGCAGATTTATTCCATAAACCACGATGCACCTCAAAATTCGCTTTCGGTACATTACGCATTAATAATAAGATTTCACCCAAAACTAATTCTGCAACTGATCGCGTATTAGAAAATGGAGCATTAAATACAGGAATACCACGCTGTTTAGCAGCCTCTAGATCCACTTGGTTTGTTCCAATACAGAAACAACCAATCGCAATCAGCTTTTGAGCGTGTTGTAATACTTTGTCGGTAAGGTATGTACGAGAGCGAATCCCAATAAAATGTGCGTCCTTAATTGCTTCAATTAATTCCTCTTCATCAAGGGCTTTTGTGTGATACTCAATATTTGAATATCCTGCATTATGCAAAACTTCTAATGCACTATTATGCACACCTTCTAATAATAAAAATTTAATCTTTGCTTTATCTAAAGATACTTTCGCTGTCATGTTTGCGTTTTCCTTTGTTATTAAAATGAGAGTTTATTCGATAATCTGCACGCCATCAGGGGTACCAACAATCACAATATTTGCTGGACGTAACGCAAAAATGCCATTGGTTACCACACCTGCTACATTATTTAATTCTTTTTCCATTTCCACAGGATTAATAATTTTGAAATTATGCACATCTAAAATAATGTTACCATTATCCGTTACCACACCCTCACGATATTCTGGTGAGCCGCCTAATGCAACTAACTTGCGCGCCACTTGAGAACGTGCCATTGGAATAACTTCTACTGGTAACGGGAAAGTTGAACCTAAAACATCAACTTGTTTTGAACGATCAACAATACAGATAAATGTTTTCGCTAATGCAGCAACAATTTTTTCTCTGGTCAACGCTGCGCCACCACCTTTAATCATCATTTTATGTGGAGTTATCTCATCTGCGCCATCGACATAAATATCTAACTCAGATACCTCATTTGCATTAAACACTTCAATACCTTGTTGACGTAATAACGCTTCAGAATTTTTTGATGCAGCAACCGCCCCTTTAATTTTATGCTTTATCGTCCCTAATGCTTCAATAAAACAATTCACTGTCGAACCACTCCCTACGCCAACAATCGAGTCGGCTTGTACATATTGCAGTGCTGCATTCGCTGCCATTTTTTTCATTGTTAATTGATCCATGCCTATATCCTTTCTATTCTTCAGATAAAAAAAGTGTCAGCAAATCATTTAAGAATAATTTGCCATGTTCTGTAATTTGCCAATATTCCCGATGCTCTACAATATAATCTTGTTTTTGGGCTGCGTCTATTTGCTTTTCAATCGTCATTAAAGATAACCCTGTAAATTGCATAAAATCCTGTTTTGCTACAGGCTCTAATAAACGGAAACGATTCATAAAAAATTCAAATGGACGATCTTTCTCTGCTATTTCATACTGTTGATAACGATAGTTCCCTTGCAAATAACCTTGTGGGTGTTTAGTTTGTGAATAACGTAAAATGTTTCCTTCAGGGAAAGTTACCTTACCATGTGCGCCACAACCAATCGCTAAATAATCCCCAAACCGCCAATAATTTAAATTATGTTCACACTGAAACCCTGCCTTTGCATAAGCAGAGGTTTCATATTGTTGATAACCAGCTGCCGTCAATTTTTTATGCCCTGCGGCAAAAATTTCCCATAACAAATCATCATCTGGTAGTTTTGGTGGTTTACTCGCAAATAATGTATTTGGCTCAATCGTCAGTTGATACCAAGAAAGATGTGGAGGGTTGAGTTCTATCGCTTGTTGTAAATCAGATAACGCATTGTCTAACGTTTGATTAGGTAATCCGTGCATTAAATCTAAATTAAATCGCTCAAATCCTGCTTGTTGTGCAAACATCACCGCACGTTTCGCTTCATCGCTATTATGGATCCGCCCTAATAATTGTAATTGAGGATTATGAAAACTCTGCACGCCCATTGAAAGACGCGTTACGCCTGCTTGCCGATAGCCTAAAAAACGCTGTGCTTCGGCTGTCCCTGGATTAGCTTCTAAGGTAATTTCAATCTGCTCACGATAAGGAATGCGTAAGGCGATTTGCTGTAATAAATAGGCGATACTCTCTGCACTAAATAAACTCGGTGTACCACCACCAATAAAAATGGAATGTAATTCTCGTCCTTGTACATAAGATAACTGTTGATCTAAATCCGCCAACAGATGTTGTAAATAGGCTTGTTCAGGAATTTCGCCTTTCTGGGCATGAGAATTAAAATCACAGTATGGACATTTCTGCACACACCAAGGAATATGAATATAAAGACTTAAAGGTGGTAAAACAATCATCTTAATTTTTGTTGCAATATCTTCAATGCTTGCGCCCGATGAGATACTTGTTGTTTTTCAGCTTTGGTTAATTGTGCAAAAGTTAACTGTTTTTCTGGATAAAAGAAAAGTGAATCGTAGCCAAATCCATTCTCACCGATTTCCTGTTCGGTAATTATCCCTCTACATTCCCCTTCTGCAATAATTGGCACAGGATCATTTTCTGAGCGTAATAACACAATACAACTAACAAACTTTGCTGTACGTTTTTCTATGGATACATTCTGTAATTCTGCTAACAATTTTGCTCTATTTTCGCTATCCGTTGCCTTTTCTCCTGCATAGCGCGCCGAATATAAACCAGGTGCACCATGAAGACTATCCACAGCTAACCCAGAATCATCTGCAATCGCTGGTAAACCACTCAATTTTGCCGCATGACGAGCTTTCAGCAACGCATTCTCCACAAAGGTTAATCCTGTTTCTTCTGGACTTTCTATCCCAAGCTCAGTCTGTGCGATGACTTCAAAACCAAAATCTGCCAGCACATTTGCCATTTCATTGACTTTACCTTGATTTCCTGTGGCTAATACAATTTTTTGTTTTGTCATAACAATCTATATCTATAAGAACATTGATGAGAAAAATAAACGCACGCTGAATAAACAACTTTCGCGTGCGTATTTCTTCAATAGTATAGAGAGTGAATCTCATTTCATCAATCATTCTTGCTAATTAACTTATCTTAATCATTTTGCTGAATATCTGTGCAAGTTACTAAAATCTTGCGTTATAACGATTTATGATGATTTAGCCCAATAGATAAAAATATTGTGAAGTATTGATGAGTAATTTTGTAATAGATAGATAATTAGTGAGATTGGTGGAGATAATCGGGATCGAACCGACGACCTTTTGAATGCCATTCAAACGCTCTCCCAACTGAGCTATATCCCCACTGAAATGAACGGTGCTAATATTAATTGGCGTCTTCCTTGATGTCAATGTAATTTAGCCAAAAAGGGATAAACACTCCCTTTTTGACTAAAAAGCAAACAGATTATACAGCCTCTGCTTTATTTTTCATGAACTCAATAGCTTGTTGAATACGCGCTAAACAACGTACTCTCCCGATCAACTCCATGGTAATGTCTAGTGATGGCGATTGACCTGCACCTGTAACCGCAACACGTAGTGGCATTCCCACTTTACCCATGCCAATGTCTAATTTCGTTGCTGTTTGTTCAATAACTTGGTGTAAGTCATGTGCCTGCCAATTTTCTAGTTGTTCTAATTGAGATAAAACTTCTGTTAATGGAGCAATCGCAGCCGATTTCAGATGTTTTTTCGCCGCAGCTTCCTCAAATTCAGCAAAATCTTCATAGAAATAACGGCTTGCTGCTGCCATTTCTTTTAATGTTTTGCAACGTTCACCTAGCGCTCGCACAATTTCAGTTAGTGCTGGACCATTTTCGGTATTGATTTGCTGATCTTGCATATGCCACGCTAAATAACTAGCCACTTGTTCGGCTGGTAATTCACGAATGTAATTGTGGTTCAACCATAATAGTTTATCGGTATTAAATGCACTGGCGGAACGACTCACTTGATGTATATCAAAATATTCCACCATCTCATCAACAGAAAAGACTTCTTGATCACCATGTCCCCACCCTAGACGCACTAAATAATTCAATAATGCTTCTGGTAGGAATCCTTCATCACGATACTGCATCACACTCACTGCACCGTGGCGTTTTGATAATTTTTGTCCATCATCACCAAGAATCATTGATACGTGTGCATATTGTGGAATTGGTGCATTTAACGCTTTTAAAATATTGATTTGTCTAGGGGTATTATTGATATGGTCTTCACCACGAATTACATGCGTAATTCCCATATCCCAGTCATCGACAACAACACAAAAGTTATACGTTGGAGAACCATCTGTACGGCGAATAATGAGATCGTCTAACTCACTATTGCTAATTTCAATCTTACCACGCACGGCATCATCAAAAATCACTGAACCTTCCATTGGGTTTTTGAAACGAACCACATGAGGCTCACTTGGATCATGACTATGATCATGTAAACAATGGCGGTCATAACGCGGTTTTTCTTTATTTTTTTCTTGTTCTTCTCTTAGCGCTTCTAAACGTTCTTTACTACAGTAACAACGGTACGCTAATCCTTGTTCAAGCATTTGATCAATCACTTCATTATAACGATCAAAACGTTTGGTTTGATAATAAGGACCATGTTCCCAAGATAAACCTAACCACGCCATACTATCCAAAATAGCCTCTGTTGCTTCTTGGGTAGAACGTTCTAAATCAGTATCTTCAATACGTAATACAAACTCACCTTGGTTATGTTTTGCGTATAACCACGAATAAAGTGCGGTTCTTGCTCCGCCTACATGTAAATACCCTGTTGGGCTTGGAGCAAAGCGAGTACGAACTTTCACATTTGGATCTAAATTAAATAAACTTTTAATTTCCATTAGCTGTGCCTATCAATCATCTTTATTGTCAAAAAACCGCGTTATTCTACTACGAGTTAGTTTATTTCTTAATAAAAAGTTCAAATTTATGCTTACTTTTACAACAATTAAAGCCAAAGCCATAAAAAGCGATTGACTGCTCACAAATTATAATTATAATGCGTCGAACACAAAATGTGGGCGATTAGCTCAGTTGGGAGAGCACCTCCCTTACAAGGAGGGGGTCACTGGTTCGAGACCGGTATCGCCCACCATATTTTGTTTGTCATAAGGGCGATTAGCTCAGTTGGGAGAGCACCTCCCTTACAAGGAGGGGGTCACTGGTTCGAGACCGGTATCGCCCACCACTTATGACATCACCCAATATTAACAATGTGGGCGATTAGCTCAGTTGGGAGAGCACCTCCCTTACAAGGAGGGGGTCACTGGTTCGAGACCGGTATCGCCCACCACTATTGTTAATAACCACGAATATATGCTATTCGGGCGATTAGCTCAGTTGGGAGAGCACCTCCCTTACAAGGAGGGGGTCACTGGTTCGAGACCGGTATCGCCCACCAATTCTTTTATTTCAACATTTCTTATTTTCCTGCTTCCATTATTGTTTATAATACTTGCCTTATAACATACTTTAATAAAGGCTGCTTTATGTCCTCTCTTTATATCGGCATTATGTCAGGTACAAGTTTAGATGGTATTGATATTGCACTAGTTGATTTTTCTGCTGCCCAACCACAAATGCTTGCCAGTCAATTTTCACCCATGCCAGAATCATTACGTCAAGATCTCACCCAGTTAATGCAAGGGAACACCACCCTACAACAGTTAGGTGAAATCGAACATCGCTTATCGTTATGTTATATCGAGGAAGTAAATAAATTACTCAGTCAAGCTAACTTATCCTCACAACAAATTACTGCTATTGGCTGCCACGGACAAACGGTTTGGCACGCGCCACAATGTGCGTTTCCTTTTACGATGCAATTAGTTGATGGCAATCTACTTGCGGCAAAAACAGGCATAACAACCATTACTGATTTCCGTCGCAAAGATATGGCGTATGGTGGACAAGGTGCACCTTTAGTCCCCGCCTTTCATCAAGCAATTTTTACTAATTCCGCTTGCTTCACCGTTGTGTTAAATATTGGTGGCATGAGCAATATTACTCTTCTACCACCTAATGATTCGGTAACGGGTTATGATACTGGACCAGGTAATACGTTATTAGATAATTGGATTCAACTTCATCAAGGTAAACACTTTGATGAAAACGGTATCTGGGCAAGTCAAGGAACGGTACACCAAACCTTATTAGATCACTGTTTACGTGAACACTATTTCCAACAACTTCCACCGAAAAGCACAGGAAGAGAATTATTTAATCTCTCTTGGTTGCAGCAGCAATTATCACTCTTCCCAGATATACCCGCCGTTGATGTACAAGCAACATTACTTGAATTAACCGTACAATCCATTGTGCAACAACTTCCTATTCCCGAAACTCATGTACCCGCTCAATTATTAGTTTGTGGCGGTGGGGCAAGAAATCCTCTCATCATGCAACGGTTACA
This sequence comes from Gallibacterium trehalosifermentans, assembly GCF_042433055.1. Taxonomy (NCBI): domain Bacteria; kingdom Pseudomonadati; phylum Pseudomonadota; class Gammaproteobacteria; order Pasteurellales; family Pasteurellaceae; genus Gallibacterium; species Gallibacterium trehalosifermentans. The sequence continues at coordinate 17,181 of NZ_JBHLWB010000008.1, read as the reverse complement.
AGCATTACTACCACAATGGCAAGTCTGCACAACAAACGACAAAGGTATTGATAGTGATTTTGTCGAAGCAGCTGCTTTTGCATGGTTAGCCTACCGAACCATACAACATCAGTCAGGAAATGTTCCTGAAGTAACAGGGGCTTCTCGTGCTGCAGTCTTAGGGGCTATTCATTTAGCGGATACATTTTAACCATTAGGATTAACCAATGTCTTCACTCTCTCAAACATTAGATCAACTCACTTCTGAACAACGCAATCCAAATTCATCACAATTAGATCAACTCTCTTCTCTTGAAATTGTTGAACTGATGAATCAAGAAGATCAACAGGTGGCAATCGCAATCAAAAGCCAACTTCCCTTTATCGCACAAGCCATTGACTGCATTGTTGCGGCTTTTCAACAAGGTGGACGCTTAATCTATCAAGGTGCAGGGACGAGCGGACGGCTGGGGGTATTAGATGCGTCTGAATGTCCACCCACATTCGGCGTTAGCCAAAATCAAGTGATTGGTATTATTGCAGGTGGTGATAAAGCTATTCGCCAAGCAGTTGAAAATGCCGAAGATAATACACAAGCAGGACAATTTGATTTACAGCAACTCGCACTCTCTGCTAAAGATGTGGTCGTAGGCTTAGCTGTCAGTGGCAGAACGCCATATGTCTTAGGTGGGCTTGCCTATGCAAAACAACTCGGTGCAACTACTGTCGCGATTAGTTGTAACCCAAATTCAGAAATGGCAAAGCTTGCTGATATTGCCATTACCCCAGTTGTTGGTGCGGAAGTTTTAACAGGTTCATCACGTTTAAAAGCGGGGAGTGCACAAAAAATGGTACTAAATATGCTCTCGACTGCCAGTTTGGTACAAATGGGAAAATGCTATCAAAATCTTATGGTTGATGTACAAGCAACGAATGAAAAACTTCGCCATCGTGCAGTCAAAATTGTGATGCAAGCAACAGAATGCGATCAACAAACCGCCACCCATTATCTACAACTAGCCGATAATCAAGCTAAATTAGCAATTATGATGATTTTAGGTCATTTACCACGCACTGAGGCAGAACAGTTATTACAACAAGCTCAAGGGAAATTGAACGTCGCATTACAGACAACAAAAATGGCGGATTAAATCCGCCATATATTTGCTTAAATTTGTTTAAACCCGTTAAGGTTTATAAATAATCTCAACCCCTTCCTCATCTTCTTCTGACCAATTATCCCAATCGTCATCATCGTCATCAAATTCTGCTTCTGACAACTGTTGCTGGTGATAATCTTCCCATTTGAATTTCACTTCTTCATTTTCTGGTATAACCACTTTTTCACGTGGGTTTGCTTCAATAAAGTCCATCACATCTCGCACGAGATCAGATACATTCCGCCCCGTTGCCGCAGAAATAAGATAATAATCTCCGTCCCAGCCAATACGTTCGACAATTTCTGCTGCACGTTGTTGAGCCTCTTCATCACTCATCGTATCAATCTTATTAAATACCAGCCAGCGCGGCTTTTCTGCTAATTTTTCACTATATTGGAATAATTCTGTTTCAATAATAGCAATGTTGTCTGCAGGATCACTCTCATCAATCGGCAATAGATCCACTAAGTGAATTAAAACTCGACAACGTTCTAAATGCTTTAAGAAGCGAGTTCCTAACCCCGCACCTTCAGATGCGCCCTCAATTAACCCAGGAATATCCGCCACCACAAAACTACGATTAGCATCAACTTTCACCACACCAAGACTTGGTACTAATGTGGTAAATGGATAATCAGCAACTTTCGGTTTTGCTGCAGAAACAGCGCGAATAAAGGTTGATTTTCCTGCATTAGGTAAACCCAACATTCCCACATCAGCAAGCAACATTAATTCCAGTTGTAAATCACGTTTTTCACCTGATGTACCATTTGTTTTTTGCCGTGGCGCTCGATTTACCGAAGATTTGAAGCGTGTATTCCCTAAACCGTGGTAGCCTCCTTTTGCCACCAGTAATTTCATATTATGTTCCGTTAAATCACCAATCACTTCTTGAGTATCATTATCGACTGCTCGCGTTCCTACGGGTACTCTTAACGTAATATCATTACCTCGATGTCCAGTACAATTTGAACTTCTACCATTTTCACCTCGTCCAGCAGCAAAGCGTTTTTCAAAGCGGTAATCCACAAGCGTATTCAGATTTTCATCAGCAATTAAATAAACATCACCACCATCACCGCCATCACCGCCATCTGGACCACCCTTTGGAATATATTTTTCACGGCGGAAACTGACGCAGCCATTTCCGCCATCACCTGCCTCTACTCTAATTAATGCTTCATCAATAAATTTCATCTTTATTTATCTCCTATGACGTCAAACCGACGTGTTTTAATTAATTTATGCCCTACCGCTGAACACAATGCACCTAATACCACAATAAATGCGCCAACATATGCCAAAAAATTCAAATTAGATGCAGCGACACTCTCTGGAAAAGCGCGATGGAAAATTTCCACAAATAAAATCGTAAATAATGGTGTCAACGTAATAACCGAGCTCACTTTTGCCACTTCCCAACGATTTAATGCTTCGGCATACGCACCATACGCGACCAATGTATTTAAACAACAATAAAGTAAACATAATCCTGTTACCCAATTTAAACCAGATAAACTTGCTGGACGGCTAAATGGAGTAAAAATCAATGCTGCACAAATATAAAAAATAAAGAGAATCTGTTGTGAATTAAAACGGCGTAATAATAATTTTTGTGCAACGGCATACGATACCCAAATAATTGCCGCAGAAACACAAAGTAGGACACCTTTTGTATATGTGGTAAGACTGGTGAATAACTCTACCAAGCGTGCATTAAAAAAAGTCAATAAGCCGATAAATAATAAAACTGCACCTAATTTTTGATTCCATCTAAGTTTTTCTTTAAAAATTATGACCCCAGCCAACATCATAAAAAAGGGCGAAACCTGCCCCAATACTTGCGACACAGACGGATTAATATACTCTAATGATGTATTGAACAGAATAAAATTAACCGCTAACCCCATGCAGCCAATTAAAGTTATCCAACGAAATCGCCGATTAAATGCAATTTTGAAATTTGGTAGCTTACCTGTTATGACTAAAATAATTGCTAATCCTAGCATTGCGATTAAAAAGCGTAGCCAGACAATAGTATAACTATCCAAAACGGTTAATACTCGTTGTAAAGCAAGCGGCAGTGATCCCCAACAAATCGCTGTCGTTAATGCCAATAGAAAACCTGATAATGGTCGTTCAACTTGCCTCATCATTATTCCTTGATTATGACTGTTTTATCGCAGAATACTACCGTTCACTCTCTAACTCAATTCAAGATATTAATTTCTTCGTTCTTTAATAGATAAAAAACTGCACCCATCAGTAAATACCGTTGGGTGCAGTTAATTTTAAAAAGTTATTTTATAAAAAAGCGATTATTTAATTTTAGCTTCTTTATAAATAACATGCTTACGAACAACTGGATCATATTTTTTGATTTCCATTTTTTCTGGCATGTTACGTTTATTTTTAGTCGTAGTATAGAAATGACCTGTTTCTGCAGTAGAAACAAGTTTAATTTTCTCGCGAGCACCTTTTGCTGCCATTTTTCAGCTCCTTAGATTTTTTCGCCTTTAGCACGAAGATCAGCTAAAACTGCATCGATGCCTTTTTTATCAATAATACGCATACCTTTCGCTGTTAAGCGTAAAGTTACGAAACGGTTTTCACTTTCAACCCAGAAACGGTGAGTGTGAAGGTTTGGTAAAAAACGACGACGAGTTGCGTTCATTGCGTGTGAACGGTTATTACCAACTGCCGGGCGTTTGCCTGTTACTTGACAGACTCTGGACATTTGTAATTCTCCAATAATTAACTAAAGCTTAAGCTCTACGGTTCGGATTACCAACATTCTAATTGGCTTAGATTTGTTAGCTACCTCGTCAGGTATGAAACCCGACCCGCTACTAACTATATTAAAGGTCGTGGATTATACTCACTTTATCTTGATTTCTCAAGCCTGATCATCAAAATAGATCGTGAAAAAAATGATTTTTTCTTCTTTTGCAATGTAATGAATCTTCCATCAAAGAAGAATTTTTATCTCTCATTTTATTAATATAAACTTTACGCTAACCAACAAATACAATAAAGATACCAGCTTTACCAAAAGCTGGTATCTTCCATTTTCTTTTCACTTGCGCAAGAATCAAGTCTCTAACTTTGCCAGTATTTATCAATATTTGCTTTTATTTTTTCTGCGGTTTCTTGTCCTTTTTCCCCCACTAATGCCCTTCCTGCAATAAAGGCTTTTGCTTGCTTAATTTCAGCAAAGAGATAAATATCTTCAGGAATAATACCTCCTGTAATAGATAATTTTAACCCTAATGCTTCTAGCGCTTTCATGTTTTCAATATCATCTTCAGTCCAGCCATTTCCTGCAAGTTCTGCATCTCTTGAACGGTGATAAATAGCTTGTTCTATACCTAACGCTACCCACTGTTTAGCATCTTCTAAGGTCCAATTTCCATAAATTTCAATTTGGATCTCTTTTTTTACTTTCAGCTCTGGGTGTGTCTGATTAAATTCATCAGCAACTTTTTTACAAGCCGCTTTTGTTGCAGGATGTGCTGCTGCCGATACAGTTAACCAGTCAGCTCCTGCCTCAAAAGCCATCTTTGCTAAAATAGCGCCGCCATCAGTTGTCTTCAAATCACAAACAATAATATGATTTGGGTGTAATGCCCGCAAAACAGAAACCGCTTTCATTCCTTCAGCACAAGCTAAAATTGTCCCTACTTCAATAATATCAACAAGGGACTCTGTTTGTTTTGCATCTGCTACAGCTTTTTCTAAAGTAAGTGAATCAAGCGCAATTTGGAGTAATGGTTTATTCATAATATATACCCTTTTATTTAAATAATAGAATTATTCATTTAGTGCAGCATCAATCACCGCATACACTTCTGCATGAGTCTTACATCGACGAATCTTTTCTAGATCTACACCAGTATCACTATCAGGATCATCTAATACTTGCGTAATCTCCATTAAGCCAGCCATATGTTTATCTGAATCACTCCCTGCTAAAGCAAAAAGTACATCAATAGGCTCATCTTCATCTGAAAACTTAACGGGTTCCGTCAAAGTTACTAATGAGAAAGCAGTGCGTAATACCCCGTCTTCTGGACGAGCATGTGGCATCGCTAAACCTGGTGCTAAAATAATATATGGTCCCATTTCTTCAATACATTGGATAATCCTGTCGTAATAACGTGGCTCTACTGCACCAGATTCAATAAGTGGATCAATAGCAAGTTTTATTGCTTCTTGCCATGTTTTTGCTGATTGTTGCAAACGGATAGATTGGTTTTCAATAAGTGATTGTTTTAAATTCATATTTATCCCTTTTTGCTCGCTGGCGATTGATATAGTTAAACTATATCAATCGTTTTAATTATTTAACGTGCTGTTTGATGAGTGCGATTAATTCATCACCAAAAGAGTTTGGATTTAGCATATTTTTGACCCCAAGAACGGACTTCCCTTCCCCTGCTTGAATTTCATCAGCAAGGTGCTGAGAACAGACAATAATATCTACTTCACTCAGTTTGCCCTTATAATCCGTTACCGCACAAGAATCCATAACATTATTAATGCCTCGCTTATCCAAATAACCTTTAATTTTCATTTTCATCATCATTGATGAACCTTGCCCAGAACCACATACCGCTAAAATACGAATGGCTTTTGTGCCTGCTGGTGTCAACTCAGTATCTGCACTTTCTGTTTGCTGTTGACTCACAACCTCATCTAAGCCGTAACCATCTAACTGCTCTAAGGTTAAACCTTTTGCTGCCGCTTCTGCCTCTTCTGCTCGTAATTTTTTCGCTGCAAACAACATATAAACAAGGCTAAGTGCAACAATCACAAAGAAAAATCCTGGGACACTAACAATACCTTGCAAGATAACAGGGAAGAATAATGCCCAATCAGCCATACCCATCCACCCATTAAATATTGTGCCTTGCGTTGCCAATAAATGAATGACCCATGCCGATCCCAGCACCTCAATAATTCCCATTACAAAACAGATTTTCATCACCGCTTTCCACCCACCAAATTGGTTAGCAAACACCCCAATCGTGGCATTAGAGAAAAACATTGGGATAAATCCAGGAATAATAAGAATTGGCGAGTTCAAACCTAGCAGCATTCCAACCGCCACAAATTGACCTATCGCACCCCACATAAAACCAAACACCATCGCATTTGGTGAGAATGCATAAATTGCTGCACAGTCAATCGCAAGTACAGAGTTTGGAATTAAACGTTCGGAAATCCCTTTAAACGCTTCTGATAATTCAGCAACAAACATTCGTACCCCAGTTACAATAATTTGAATTGCCACCGCAAATTTCAAGCCCATTTCTAAAATGTACATTGACCAGTGGGTTTTGCCTGCCATGGTTTGTAAATTGTCTAAACCAAATGACAACAATATAATGCCGAAGAACACTGTCATCACTAATGCGGTTGCTGAAATGCTATCATGGAAAATATGTAACCATTTCGGTAAATTCATATTGTCAACAGAGTCCGTTTTATCACCAAGTTTTGGTGCTAACTTCACAGCAACCCACGAAGCAATTTGTTGTTGGTGTCCGATAGAGAACCCTGCACCACCTGTTACCGCTTGGGTTGGTTTATACATAATATTAGATGAAATTCCCCAATATAGTGCCATTAATACCGACGTATAAATGACCGTTTCCCACATTGATGCCCCAATAATCATATAGAACACAGCAACCAGTCCCGCCTGTTGGAACATAATATGTCCTGTGAGCATAATGGTGCGAATCCCTGTAAATTTTCTAAACACCACCAACAGAATGTTCAAAAAGAGTGCACCAATTACCGCATAGCCTACCCACGCATAATTATCAGCCATCGTCTGAATTGTTGCCTGCATACTGGTATAAGGATCTATCACTGCACCAGTTAATTTATGGAATTTAGATAAGCCCTCAATAACAGGTTTAAAATTAGAAACGAGAAAACCCGATCCTGCCTGAACAATCATAAAACCCACGATCGTTTTAATCGTTCCTTTAATAATCGTTGTTGTATCTTTCTTCAGTAATACATAACCTAAACAAGCCACAATACCAAGTAAGAATGGTGCTTTATTCAACACCTGATCTTTTAGAAAGAGCAAAATATCTGTGAGTATTTCCATAAAAGAACCCCCTATATAATTAGAAGATAAAGGAATCACCAACTTCCAATCATTTCATTAGCCTCATCTTGAAAGCGGCAAGTTTTCCTTTTCATGATCGTATTCAACTTGAATAATCCATATTTATAATAACCATTAATAAAGATTAAAAAAGATTATATTTGATCATTTGTGAACAAAATCACAATTTTTTTATCTTCCTATCTTTAAAGAAAAACAAAAATAAAAAATAACAAACCAATAAAAACAGATTAATACTTTGTATTTACACTAAAAATAGAAACAGATCATAAAAAAATAAAAAAACATTTGATTATCTTCCTTTGATTAAATATGATTATTTTTGAACACTTTTAATTATCTATTTAAAGATCATAGGAGCATAAAATGAGTAAAGTTCAAGAAATTACCCGTGAAAGCTGGATCCTATCAACATTCCCTGAGTGGGGAACTTGGTTAAATGAAGAAATTGAGCAAGAAGTAGTATCACCAAATAATGTGGCAATGTGGTGGTTAGGTTGTGTGGGGTTATGGGTGAAAACGCCAGCTAATGCAAATCTATGTATTGATTTATGGTGTGGTCGTGGCAAAGCAACAAAAAAAGTTAAAGATATGGTGAGAGGCCATCAAATGGCGAATATGGCTGGTGTACGCAAATTACAACCAAATCTACGTAATGCCGTATGTGTATTAGATCCCTTTGGCATTAATGAGGTCGATGCAATTATTGCCACTCATTATCATAATGATCATATTGATGTTAATGTTGCTGCCGCAGTGATACAAAATCCTAATTTAGATCATGTAAAATTTATCGGTCCACAATATTGTGTAGATATGTGGCTGAAATGGGGTGTTCCAGCTGACCGCTGCGTTGTCGTGAAACCTGGCGACAGTGTAAAAATCAAAGATATTGAATTGATCGCTTTAGATTCTTTTGACCGTACTTGTTTAGTTACTTTGCCTGCACGAGGTGCAGAAGAAAATGGCGGCGAGTTACATGGCATCTGCCCTAGCGATGAAGAGATGGGCTTAAAAGCGGTAAACTATCTGATTAAAACACCAGGTGGTAATATTTACCATTCAGGTGATTCTCACTACTCCATCTACTATGCAAAACATGGTAAAGATTATGATATTGATGTTGCATTAGGTAGTTATGGTGAAAATCCTATTGGCATTGCAGATAAAATGACCTCTATTGATATTCTTAGAATGGCTGAGTGTTTACGAGCTAAAGTTGTTATCCCTGTCCACCATGATATTTGGACAAACTTTACAGCAAGTACCGATGAAATTTTGGCGCTCTATCGTATGCGCAAAGATCGCTTGCAATATCAATTCCACCCATTTATTTGGGAAGTTGGTGGCAAATATGTCTATCCTCGAGACAAAGATTTAGTTGAATATCATCACCCACGTGGCTTTGATGATTGTTTTGAACAAGAACCAAATGTTCCTTTCAAATCGATTCTCTAATTTGAAAATATCCGCACTTTTCTGATCAGAAAGTGCGGTATTTTGCTCATTCATTTTGATAAAATAAATAAAACAGATCACCTGAACTTAAAAACAATCAGTTTAAGGAATACTCAGAAATGAATGAGCAAATTCGCCACCAAAAGATATTAACCCTTTTAGCACAAAAAAAAATCGCTTCTACACCAGAATTAATCGATTATTTAGGTGTTTCTCCCGCCACTATTCGCAGAGATATAAAAAAATTAGATCAATTAGGTAAATTAAGAAAAATCAGAAATGGTGCTGAATTAATTACCAACCAGAGCATAACGAAACCGTTACTTACAGAGCCACTCAGTTCTGGGGAAAAACAGCGAATTGCCACAGCCGCGGCCGCTTTATGCAAAGATGGAGAAAGCGTTATTTTAACTTGTGGCTCAACAATGATGATGCTAGGTATCGCACTCTGTGGCAGAAATGTGCAAATTATCACGAATTATTTACCGCTGGCCAATTATTTAATTGAACATAATCATGAACAAGTGGTCATTATGGGAGGACAATATAATAAAGGTCAAGCTATTACAGTTTCGCTCAATAGTAATGATGAAACTTTTGCCGCTAATACCATATTTACCAGTGGAAAAGGGTTAACAATAGATGGTTTATACAAAACAGATATGCTAATTGCTAATTCTGAACAACGTCTTTTATCCAGAAGTGCAAGATTGGTTACTTTAGTTGATAGTTCTAAATTAGGTAATGCTGTTGGTATGTTATTTACTGAATTAACAAATATTGATGTTTTAGTAACAGGAAAAGAAGCACCACCTGATATTATCAATACTATCAGAAACAAAGGAATCACAGTAATTACTGTGTAACAGTACGGATTGTTCCTCTCTTCCATCAACCAATTACAACAGGCTGGGAAACACCTACTTAAATATTGAGTTTTTGGTTACCCAGCAAAATAATCCGTTTAAATTAGTGGCATTACCTTTTTGGGAATAATTGCGCCTTTGTGTTGAATTACGGTACCAGCAAGTTTATGCCCTGCTTGAGCAGATTCCACCATCGTGCCACCTTGCAATCTTTTTGCTAAATAACCTGCACTAAACGAATCACCCGCAGCTGTCGTATCAATTACCTTTTCTACTTTTGTTGCGGCAATTTCATAACGATCTGTTGGTGTTACCACAATACAAGGTTCTTTACCGCGTTTCACAACAACTTCTTTCACACCCAATCCAAGTGAAAAATCAACCGATTGTTGATAATCGGTAAACCCATATAACGCTTGATCATCTTCAAATGTCAAAAAAGCAATCTCCGCAATGGATAAAATCCTACGATATACAGACTTTGTCGACTCGATATTTTCCCATAAAGCAGGGCGATAATTATTATCAAAAATGACCTTCACTTTCGCTTTCTCAATCGCAGTAAGCAATTTTTCACGATCATTTGTAGGTAAAATTGCCAAACTGATCCCACTCAAATAAAGGTAATTATATTTATCTAAAAGAACCGTTATTTCCTCTACTGATAACGGAGCTAACCAATAGCGTGCAGCCGAATCATTACGCCAATATAAAAAACGACGTTCTCCATTCTCATCGGTTTTTATCATATATAACCCAGGTTGCTTATCTGGTACAGTTACCGCTGAAGAAGTATCGATATTTTCTGCAGCCCAATACGCTAACATTGCTTGGCTTAAATCATCTTTCCCTATTCCCGTAATATATGCTACTTGAGCAGAATTACCTAACAAACGTGAAAGATAAATCGCTGTATTCAATGTATCACCAGCAAAACCTTGTCGATAACAATCGTTATCACTCCAAAGTTCAACCATACATTCACCAAGAACTGCAATTTTATTTTGCATTATTAGGTACTCCTTTAATATCGCATCATTTATTATTCTATTCATCAGCGTAATTTGTGAATCTTGCCATTAAACAAATAATAGATTGCTTTAATTTTTTTGAAAAGTTGTTTTATTATTTTTGATGTAAAAATAAATTTATAAAACAAACTACTAAAGAGAATAACATCATAACAAGTAACAAAAAAATCTCCCTTGCCACTTGCTAAGAGAGATTTTTTAAATCTAACAGAAAAAAATATTATTGGTGATAATGACTAAGAAATCTTGCTAATTTTTGCATAGCTTCTTCAATCTGATGTACATAAGGCAATGTAACAATACGGAAATGGTCTGGTTTATGCCAGTTAAAGCCTCGCCCATGCACTAATAGTACTTTTTCTTGTGTTAATAGGTCAAAAACAAATTTTTCATCGTCATAAATATTATACATTTCTGTATCAATTTTCGGGAACATATACATTGCCCCTTGTGGTTTAACACAACTAATGCCTGGAATTTGCGTAATTAATTCATACGCCTTGTTGCGTTGTTCTAATAACCGCCCGCCAGGAAGAATAAATTCATTGATACTTTGATAACCACCTAATGCCGTCTGAATGGCATGTTGCATTGGCACAGTGGCACATAAACGCATCGAAGCGAGCATATCTAACCCTTCAATATAACCCGCAGCTGCTTTTTTCGGTCCATTCAAAACCATCCAGCCTTGGCGGAATCCAGCCACTCGATACGCTTTTGATAATCCATTTAATGTAACTGTTAATAGATCAGGTGCTAATGCAGCAATATGGTGATGAACGGCTCCGTCGTATAAAATTTTGTCATAAATCTCATCTGCAAAGATAATCAATTTATTTTGACGAGCAATTTCTGCTACTTCTAATAATAATTCTCTACTATAAACCGCACCAGTCGGATTGTTTGGATTAATAATCACAATCGCTTTTGTACGACTAGAGACTTTTTGCTTAATATCTTCAATATCAGGAAACCAATTCTGTTCTTCATCACAGAGATAATGCACAGCTTTACCTCCCGACAAAGTAACTGCCGCCGTCCATAAAGGATAATCAGGCATTGGTACCAAAACCTCATCACCATCATTCAATAATGCCTGCATTGACATTGTGATCAATTCAGACACACCATTACCAATGTAAACATCATTGACGCCTACATTTAATAGCCCTTTTGATTGGTAATATTGCACTATCGCTTTACGTGCCGAATACAAACCTTTTGAATCACAATAGCCTTGTGCCGTTGGTAAATTCCTAATCACATCAACAAGAATTTCATCTGGCGCTTCAAAGCCAAATGGAGCAGGATTTCCAATATTTAATTTTAAAATTTTATGCCCTTCCTCTTCTAATCGGCAGGCTTCTTTATGTACTGGACCACGAATATCGTAACAAACATGTTCTAATTTATTTGATTTGGGAAAATAATCCATCTGCATCACCCTAGCAAATTACTGATTAACAATAAGAGGTTACTTTACGCTAATTTTTTCGGCTTAGAAAGATTTTCAAGAAGTTTATTTGAAATTACGGTAGAATTACTCCCTTTGTTATTATTTGGATAAATAGAACTCCTTAATTGGCAATGAATGTATTACAACAACTCAAAACATTATTAACTGAGCAGATCGCTATTTATCAACCATCTTCTCAACCATTTGGTATGATTCACCTTACTCTCACTACACCAAAGGTTGATTTTATCGCTTGGTTAAAAGCACAAACCTTATTCCCACAATTTTATTTTCAGCAACGTCATCAACAATATGAAGTTGTAGCACTTGGCTCACTATTACAAATCAAAGATTTTCAGCAACTCACTGAGCTAAAACAACAATATCCAAATTTCAATTTTATTGGTGGGGTTAAATTTGCTGGAGAATTACATTTTTTATTACCGCAATTTTATTTGGAGTATCGTAAGCAACAACTCACAATAAAACTATTTATCGATCATCTAAATTGGGCAACGCAAAAACAACAATTAGCACAATATTGGGCAACTTTTGAGCAAACACAAGCTATCCACTCCATTCAGCATATTACCCCAACACTCATTCAACAAAGTAGCAATCAAGCAGAATGGCAATCGTTGATCCAACAAGCCTTACTCGCTATCCAACAAAAGCAGTTTGATAAAGTTGTATTAGCACAAAAAATCACTTTCGATTTAGATAACCAGTTAAATGCTTTTGATTTTCTCGCCTCAAGTGCTGTCGTCAATCAACATTGCTATCACTTTCTCTTTGCCGAAACTCAACAATCTGCATTTTTAGGCTCAAGTCCAGAATGCTTATACCAACGAACAGATGACCATATATATAGTGAAGCATTAGCTGGTACGGCGCCTATTGGTGATACAAAACAGCAACAATTACAGTATCAAAATTGGTTATTAAACGATCATAAAAATTTAGAAGAAAATCAGTTTGTTGCCGAGGATATCCAACAAAAAATGTCGCCATTTTGCCAACATATCAAAATTGAAGATGTACAATTACGCATTCTAAGAAAAGTACAACATTTATGTCGCCCGATTCATACCGTATTGTCATCACAATACCGCTACTGGGAACCATTATTAACCCTTCACCCTACCGCGGCGATTGCAGGTTATCCTAAACAAACGGCATTAGATTTTATCAAACGTTATGAACCATTTGAGCGAGATTGGTATGCAGGTGCAATAGGCATTATTTCACAAAAATTTTCCGAATTATGTGTTGGTCTTCGCTCTGCACAACTCAATCATGATAAATTACACTTATTTGCAGGTGCTGGTATTGTCAAAGAGTCTGTTGCCAGCGAAGAATGGCAAGAAATTAGCAAAAAAATGTCAGGATTATTATCCTTATTTAACACTCACTTAGATCGAGGAGAAAGCAATGTCAGTCAGTACATTTAACCGCTGTTGGTCTAAAGTTATTTTAAAAACATTAGTAAACTATGGTGTACAACATATTTGTATTGCACCAGGATCACGCTCTACCCCACTAACGCTTGAAGCTGCTCGGTTACAAGATGAGAGTCTAGTTACCTGCCATACACATTTTGATGAAAGAGGCTTAGGCTTTTTTGCATTAGGCTTAGCAAAAGTGCAACAAAAACCTGTGGCGATTATCGTAACCTCTGGCACTGCGGTGGCAAATCTCTATCCCGCTATTATTGAAGCCTATCAAACTCAAACAAATTTAATTATTTTAAGTGCGGATCGACCATTAGAATTAATTGATTGCGGTGCAAACCAAGCTATTCCACAACAAGGAATGTTTGCACATTACCCAGTAGCACAAATCAATTTACCGAAACCAAGCCAAGATTACAGTGCTAATTGGTTAGTTTCAACCTTAGAACAAGCCTGTTATCAGCAAAAACTAACACCAGGTGTCATACATATCAATGTGCCGTTTGCAGAACCTTTATATCAGGCAGAAACCGAACAAATTGACAACCATAGTTGGTTACAACCAATTAAAGTTTGGTTAAATGGTTCAAAGCCTTGGCAAAACCACCCAGAAAATCAAACTGAAGTGTTAATTCATGAAAAATGGGATTTTTGGCGAGCCAAGCGAGGCGTCCTTGTTGTAGGTCGTTTACCACTTGAACAAACAATGGGTATTACCACTTGGGCAAATACCATGGGGTGGGTCTTACTCACAGATATACAATCTGGTGTTGAAGCAACACTACCTTACGCAGATATTTGGCTGGCTAATCAAACCGTATTTAACCAACTATTACAAGCTGATATTGTGATTCAATTAGGTAGTGGCATTATCAGTAAACGTATCAATCAGTTTCTCCAATCCTTTCAAGGAGAATATTGGTTGGTTGATCACTCCCAACGTCGCTTAGATCCTTATCATCATAAACAAACTCGTTTCCACGCTAAAATACATCACTGGTTACGTGCACACCCTCCACTTCGCCAAAAACCTTGGTTACTGGAGCCTTTAGCTTTATCCCAATTTTGTGCAAATTTCATCGAACAACAGGTTGGCAGTAACCTCAATGAAGCATCATTAGCACATCATATTGAAAGATTACTACCAAGTAACGGCGTACTCTTTTTAGGCAATAGCCTATTTGTCCGCTTAGTAGATGCGCTTTGTAAGCTTCCTAACAACTATCCAGTGTATACCAACCGAGGTGCAAGTGGCATTGATGGGTTGTTTGCGACTGCAGCAGGTGTTGCCATCGCAAGTGAATCCCCGATAGTTGCTTTCTTAGGCGATCTTTCTGCACTTTATGATTTGAATTCTTTGGCTTTACTAAGAAAAGTAAAATTCCCAACGATTATTTTTGTGATTAATAATAATGGTGGAGCAATTTTTGATATGTTGCCTGTCGATAATGAAGTAAAAGATCAATATTATCGTTTACCACATAATCTTGAATTTTCACAAATTGCTGCAACATTTGACTTAAATTATTCTCGCCCATATACATGGGCAGACTTAACCTCTACCCTAAAAAATGCTTATTTAAGAAAAAGCACTACAATTATTGAGATAAAAGTTAACTCAACCGATGGAAGTACAATTTATAAAAACTTAATTAAGCAAATTTCACAAGCTGTTATTGGTACTTAAATAGCATTTAATAAGAACGATTGGTTTATATTTTTCATTACGCTGCTTGACAAAGGTTTTGATTATCATGCGGGGCGTAGTGTGTATAAACCTAATTTAGATCGTTATCCTGAACAGCTTGCGCATCAATTTGCCAAGCGCGAAATGAGTAGTGAGAGTTTTAAGCTGGATTTTGCAAAATTTGAGCGTGAGTTTATAGCAGGGAAAAAGGCTTTGGGATTAAGTGGTAAGCTGTCAGAAAATGACTTAAAGCGTGTTCGTAATCATTTAAGGCTTGAGTATAAATTTGTAGCGGGTGTACTCAATCAAAATACAAAAAACGCAATCAATAGCAATGTGGCGACAGTCTGGTTGTCTGATGACACATTGATGAAACAATTTCAAAGCCGTGAAGATCAGAATTTTACTAGTGATGAATATCAGAAATTACCCGATATTTTAAATGCACCAACAGAAACTAAAATTGGAAAAAAAGCCAATCATTTTGAGTTATATAAAGTCATTAATGGGAAGCGCTATTTAGTAGTAATAAAAGTGTTAGCGAATGAAATTTTTGTGCAATCATTTAGACGCACGAATTAAGATAAGAAAAGCCACTAGGCAGGGCTCCCTTCACCTGCACACGCTCTCGTTCATCTAGGCAGGATGTTTATCCACCCTAGACAGGCTGCGATCGGAAGATTCATCGCTTTTCTAGTGGTTAGAAAGGATATTACTATGATTAAAATAAAAGTCAATGATGCAGAACAATTAATCAACCAATTCTCACAATTAGAAAACGCTATTGTGAATAAAGCGCCCCTTATGCAACAGCTTGCAGGAACGATGCAAACCGCCGTAGATCGTAATTTTGCCGCAGGCGGACGTCCAAAGTGGTTAGGGCTAAAAGCAAGACAAGGTAAACCGTTAATTGATAGCGGGGAGTTGCGTAACAGTATTCAACAAGCATGGGGAAACGATTATGCGATGGTCGGCACGAATCTCCCCTATGCGGCATTACATCATTTTGGTGGTACGATTACTGCAAAACGTGCGCCATACCTTAAATTTAAAGTGGGCGATAAATGGGTACAGAAAAAACAAGTAACCATTCCAGCTCGCCCATTTATGCTGTTAACGGAGGACGATAAAAACGAAATGATTCAGGATATTCAGGACTATTTTCAAAAATTAATTTAATGCCCAATAAAACGCCCATATTGGCGTTTTTTCTTTTTTAGGTGCAATTTATCATTTGAAAATTTTTAAAACGTTTTAAAAGCGATTTAAAAAGATTTAAAAATACCCTCACTGCTTATTCCACCCAAGTTTTAAATTTCAGAAAAAAATTAAGTGCTGAAATCATGCAGCACGAGCATTTTTTTTCTCTGCATTATCCTGTAATCCTCAACAGTAAGAGGATTTATTCATGAAATTAACCGCCATTGCTTGTAGCGAGATTAAACAGCCTAACGGACGTATCCAATTATTTCCGTTTGGGCGGTTTTATCCGTCTGATGGACGTCCAGAGGGAAAAGGGGGCTGGTATGTAGATGATACAAACGGTTATGCGTTAGCGGACAAGATTAATCAATCCACGGTCAAGATGATGATTGATTATGAACACCAAACGTTATTTATTGCGCAAAATGGGCAAGGGAATCCCGCAGCAGGTTGGATTGCTCATGCGGAATATCTCTCGGGCGAGGGTTTGTTTGCCGATGTCGAGTGGACAGAAAAAGCGGCTGCGCAAATTAAAGGCAAAGAATACCGCTACATCTCACCTTATTTTTACACTGATAGCGACGGCAAAGTGTTAGACGTGATTAATGCGGCACTAACAAATCGTCCCGCATTGCACGAGTTGCACGAAGCGATTGCAACATCTCAATTTTCCAAAAACAAAAAACCTCCGTATCGCTACGGAGGCTCTCTCTAATTCAAAAACCTGGCAGTGTCCTACTCTCAC
>NZ_JBHLWB010000007.1:0-98339 GCF_042433055.1 Gallibacterium trehalosifermentans | reverse complement strand
GAAATGGCTTACGCCGTTTGTGCCTTATATCTCCGCCCTGAAGGACGGAGTTTTACGGCACGAGTCTGATAAAATATTAAAAGGTTCCCTTGTGTCTTGCCCGAATGGAGAAAAGATTTTTAGGCAAAAAACGTCTAATTTTTCTGAGTTTTACGAAGAAAAATATCAGTTTTTTGCCGCCCGAAAAATCTTGACGGAATGAGGAATTAGCAAGGCACTAGGGCGTGCTTTTTTTTGCCCACTTTTCTTTGCACGAGCAAAAAAAAGTGGGTCGCTCTTTAGAGCGAAAATTTAATAATTTAGGCATTTAAAATCTTACGAATTTCTTCCACACTAAGATGATACTCATGTGGACAAGCACGCCACATTGCTAACATTTTTTGATATTTTTCTGCCATACAAACTTGTGCATCGCTATCTTCTGTATAGAACACAACATCAGTATAAAGTTTCTCTGTCTCACGTAAGAACTTCACATATTGGCAATATTTTTTCTCTCTCACTGCACAGTAACCAACAAATTTAATTTGATGCGCACTCACAGCTGATGGATCTTGTAGATTGTTATAAGACACCTGCAAAGCATGATACATTTCTAACGTATCTCGCACCATTTTACATTCTGCTTCAGTTAGATAAGAAAACCCTTTATCTAATTCTTGCAACTCTTTCGCAAAGCCACTTTGTACAATAGTTTTCAAACGGCGATAATATGCAGCTTGTTCAGGATTCAATAATGCCATTAATTCATATTGGTTGGCTAAAATTAAACGTTGAGTGGAGGTCATTTCCATGATGCTATCCTTGATAAAAAGTAAAAAATTAATGCGACATACTGTAAAAGATTACACACGATGCCGCATTAATTTGAATCAAAAAAATAGCAGATTAATCGATTTCATCGACAATATTTTTATCTAATGTTTCTTTCGACTTATTTTCTACCTTACCGTCAGAAACTTTAAAATTTAAGTTTTGGAAATAGGCTTCCCGATAAGTAACATACGGATCTTGAGCTTGCTTCAGTAAAGCATCTTGATCTAATACACTTGCTCGTTTATCTATGCCTTGAATACCCCATTTTAATAAACTCCAAGGACCTAATAGTGATAGCATTGGATAGTTCATATCCACAATATGCCCTAAATCTTGACGAGGCGTTGCGGCTCCATATCCTGGTAAAACAACATAACTTCCTGCGCCCATTCCATAATGCCCTAACATATCACCAAATTCGCGTGTTTCGTGTACTCGCAATGGTTCACTAGCACTGGCAATATCAATTAAGCCCCCCAAACCAAAAACACTATTAATCCAAAAACGATCGAAATGTACCATCGCTTGCTTAAAATTACCTTCCAGCAAACGATTCACGAAACTCATCGGCTCATCTAAATTATTCGCAAAATTGGTCAATCCCGTTTTCACCGGTGCAGGTACATAATCCCGCCACCCTTTTGCTACAGGACGTAAGACATATGGATCAAGATAGTTATAGTTAACATTCCACATTGCGCGATTAAAGCTCTGTAAAGGGTCATTACGCTCACCATTTTCATTATGACTCGCACACCCCACCGTCATCGACACCACAGCAATGACCACCAAAGATTTTTTATTAAACCATTTTTTCATCATACAATTTCCCACTTGTTCAATCATTTCCTTATTCTAATCAAAATTTATCCATAAAAAAACGTTCGAGCAAATAACACTTGCTTTAAATGAATAAATATTCAAAAATAACGCATATTTTTTCACTTTAAACAAAATCTTTCATTTGTATTTAAACGTTTGCTCCATTAAAATAACGCGATTTTTTCATTTATAGAAAAAACTTTCAGACGCGATTTAGCCAACATGATAAATTCGTACTGTAGTTTATTACGTAATCTAAGTTGTGGTTAATGAGCATTCGTAAGTGTTCGACCAAACACATAAATTTTTTTAGGAGTAATTGATGTCTGAACAAGCTATTCTCGTCCTTGCTGATGGTTCTATTTTCCGTGGTACAGCTATCGGAGCATTAGGGCATACCATCGGTGAAGTCGTTTTTAACACTTCAATGACTGGCTACCAAGAAATCCTTACCGATCCATCATATACCAAACAAATCGTTACCTTAACTTATCCACATATTGGTAATACAGGCATAAACAATGAAGATATTGAATCTAATGCAATTTATGCCGCAGGTTTAATTATTCGTGATTTACCGTTATTACACAGTAATTTCCGTAGCGAAATGTCTTTACAACAATATCTTATACAAAATAATGTTGTAGCGATTGCTGATATTGATACTCGCCGTTTAACCCGTTTATTACGTGATAAAGGTGCAATGTCAGGTTGCATTATGGCTGGTGAAATTGATGAGCAAAAAGCCTTAGAATTAGCGCAAGGTTTTGGCTCTATGGCAGGTAAAGATTTAGCAAAAGAAGTAACCTGTGATACCCCTTATGAATGGACTGAAAAAGTATGGCAACTTGGCGTTGGTTATTCACAGCAAGATCATTTTCGTTTTCACGTTGTTGCTTATGATTTCGGGGTTAAGCGTAATATTTTAAGAATGTTAGCAGAGCGTGGTTGTCGTATTACTGTCGTACCAGCGACAACACCAGCTCAAGATATATTGGCGTTAAATCCTGATGGTATTTTCTTATCGAATGGCCCTGGTGATCCCGAACCTTGTGAATATGCAATTACCGCTATCAAAACCTTACTTGAAAGTAAAAAACCAATCTTTGGCATTTGTTTAGGACATCAATTATTAGGCTTAGCTGTTGGCGGAAAAACCAAAAAAATGGCATTTGGTCATCACGGTGGTAATCACCCAGTGGAAGATCTTGATAATAATAAAGTATTAATTACTAGCCAAAACCACGGTTTTGAAGTCGATGCCGACAGCCTACCAAATAACGTGCGCATTACCCACCGCTCACTATTTGATGGTTCTGTACAAGGCATTGCCTTAACGAATCAATCCGCTTTTTCATTCCAAGGCCACCCAGAAGCAAGTCCTGGTCCACATGATGTAGCTTACTTATTTGATAAATTTATTCATGAAATGGAAGTTGCTCGTCATACTCATACTGCTGCGCCTTATGTGGTTCGTTACTAAACAAGATACAAATTAATGGAAAATAGATTATGCCAAAACGTACAGATATAAAATCAATCCTTATCATTGGTGCGGGTCCAATCGTTATCGGTCAAGCTTGTGAATTCGACTACTCAGGCGCACAAGCCTGTAAAGCCTTACGAGAAGAAGGCTATAAAGTCATTTTGGTCAACTCAAATCCAGCAACAATTATGACCGATCCTAATATGGCAGATGTAACCTACATTGAGCCAATCCGCTGGCAGACCTTAGCAAAAATCATTGAAAAAGAACGTCCTGATGCCATTCTTCCAACAATGGGGGGACAAACGGCATTAAATTGTGCTTTAGATCTCTCTAAACACGGAGTATTAGCGCAATATCAAGTTGAGTTAATCGGTGCAACTGAAGATGCGATTGATAAAGCAGAAGATCGTGGTCGTTTTAAAGAAGCGATGCAAAAAATCGGACTCAATACACCAAAATCTTTTGTTTGTCATAGCTTTGCAGAAGCTTGGCAAGCTCAAAAAGAAGTCGGCTTTCCAACCTTAATTCGTCCCTCTTTTACTATGGGTGGCTCTGGTGGTGGAATTGCTTACAACCGCCAAGAGTTTCAAGAAATTTGCGAACGTGGCTTTGATGCGTCGCCAACCCACGAACTTTTAATTGAGCAATCCGTTCTCGGGTGGAAAGAGTATGAAATGGAAGTGGTGCGAGATAAAGCAGATAACTGTATTATCGTCTGCTCAATCGAAAACCTCGATCCAATGGGCGTACATACAGGTGATTCAATTACTGTTGCTCCTGCACAAACATTAACCGACAAAGAATATCAAATTATGCGTAATGCCTCGCTTGCAGTATTACGTGAAATTGGGGTTGATACGGGTGGTTCCAATGTGCAATTTGCCATTAACCCAGAAAATGGGGAAATGATTGTGATTGAAATGAATCCTCGTGTGAGTCGTTCTTCTGCATTAGCATCAAAAGCAACTGGTTTCCCGATTGCTAAAGTCGCAGCTAAACTTGCCGTAGGTTATACCCTAAACGAATTACGCAACGACATCACTGGCGGTTTAATTCCTGCTTCTTTTGAACCATCTATTGATTATGTGGTTACGAAAGTACCGCGTTTTGCCTTTGAGAAATTCCCACAAGCCGATGATCGTCTTACCACGCAAATGAAATCCGTTGGTGAAGTTATGGCAATGGGCAGAACCTTCCAAGAATCATTACAAAAAGCCTTGCGTGGCTTAGAAACAGGCATTTGTGGCTTTAATTTACGTTCAGAAGACAACGAAAAATTACGCCATGAAATTTCTAACCCAGGGCCAGAACGCTTACTCTATGTTGCCGATGCTTTTGGTTTAGGTTGGTCTTTAGATGAAGTTTATCGCTATACCAAAATCGATCCTTGGTTTTTAAGACAAATTCAAGATCTTGTTTTAGAAGAACTCGCATTAGAAAAGAAAACCTTTGAGCAATTAGATTATGCTGAATTACGCCGTTTAAAACGTAAAGGATTCTCGGATAAACGTATCGGACAACTGACTAAAGTTAGCGAAGAACAGGTAAGAAATCGCCGTTATGAACTCAATCTGCACCCAGTGTATAAACGTGTCGATACTTGTGCTGGTGAATTCAAATCAGATACTGCTTATCTCTATTCAACTTATGAAGAAGGGTGCGAAGCAAATCCATCTACTCGTAAGAAAATTATGATTCTTGGTGGTGGTCCGAACCGCATTGGTCAAGGGATTGAATTTGACTATTGTTGCGTCCACGCTGCTTTAGCCTTACGAGAAAGTGGTTTTGAAACCATTATGGTGAACTGTAACCCAGAAACAGTTTCTACTGACTTCGATACTTCAGATCGCCTTTATTTTGAGCCACTTACCTTAGAAAATGTATTAGAAATTATTCATCTCGAACAACCATTTGGGGTAATCGTACATTATGGTGGACAAACACCATTAAAACTGGCTAACGCACTACACGCCAATGGTGTCAATATTATAGGTACCTCAGCGGATAGCATTGATGCGGCAGAAGATCGCCAACGTTTCCAACAAATTCTTAATGATCTTAACTTAAAACAGCCACCTAATCGTACTGCTCGCAATAGTGAAGAAGCCGCTAAATTAGCAGAGGAAGTTAGCTATCCATTAGTCGTTCGCCCATCTTATGTATTAGGCGGACGTGCAATGCAGATCGTCTATAACGAAGAGGAATTAAATCGTTATATGCGTGAAGCTGTACAAGTATCTGAAGATAGTCCGATCTTATTAGATCACTTCCTTGATAATGCCACTGAAGTCGATGTGGACTGTATTTGTGATGGTGAAATTGTTGTGATTGGCGGTATTATGCAGCACGTTGAGCAAGCAGGTATTCACAGTGGCGACTCCGCGTGTTCATTACCAGCCTATTCATTAACTAAAACAATCCAAGATGAAATTCGTCGTCAAACTGCGGCAATGGCAAAAGCCTTAAAAGTGGTTGGTTTAATGAATGTACAGTTTGCAGTACAAAATGAGACAATCTATGTCCTTGAAGTCAATCCGCGCGCATCTCGTACTGTCCCATTTGTGAGTAAAGCAACTGGCGTACCATTAGCTAAAATTGCCGCTCGTGTGATGGCTGGCATCTCCCTCACAGAACAAGGCTTCACAAAAGAAGTGATTCCAGAAAAATTTGCAGTGAAGGAAGCTGTATTCCCATTTATCAAATTCCCAGGTGTCGATACGATTTTGGGACCTGAAATGCGTTCTACCGGTGAAGTGATGGGTGTAGGCATAACCTTTGAAGAAGCCTTTATTAAAGCACAACTCGGTGCAGGTGAACGTATTCCACAAACAGGCAAAGTGTTCTTATCCGTTGCCGATCAAGATAAACAACGTATTTTACCTGTGGTGAAACAATTACAACGCTTAGGTTTTGGGCTATGTGCAACTTACGGTACAGAACAGTTCTTAGCTGAACACGGTATTGTCGTGCAACATATTAATAAAGTACGTGAAGGTCGCCCTCATATCGTTGATGCAATTAAAAATGATGAAATTGCATTAGTGATCAATACCGTTGATGGAAAGCCAGAATCCATTGCCGATAGCCACTCTATTCGCCGTAATGCGTTACACCATAAAGTGATGGTTCTCACAACTGCAAATGGTGCATCTGCATTAGTCAGTGGTTTAGATAAATTAGAACAACTCGGCATTTATTCACTACAAGACTAATCTCTCAATCCTCTACTATCTCCTAAGATAGTGGAGGATTTCCTTTAATTTTATATTTCCTTTTTATATACGTAAAAAAGCCTATCCAACTGGATAGGCTTATAAGTTATCTACTAAAGAACAGATTAATACATTTCGATATTAATACCTTGCTCAATATAAACATCGAACGTTACCTTACCATCATTATATTGATATTTGGTTTGGGCAGCGATATTTCCTTTTGCTGTACCAGCAACAGTTTGTATGCCGATACCACTTATATCATCAAAGTAATTGACGTTATCGGCGACTTTACTCCAGTAATTATCGTCAAATTTCACTTTGTTAGCTCTATCTGCACTATTGGTATATACAATCGCATGACCAACAGTTCCTGTAGCTGTACCAAAATCAAACATTTGTCCAAAGTTCAAGGTATTACCTTGACCATTTAACTGAATCTGTTCAATCATATCAGTTAAATTTAATTTATCATGGGCACTTGGTTTTCCATAAGTAAATTCATAGTTAGAACTATTCCAAACTAATTCATCTCTACCTTCACCACCGCCAATTGTGGTAACGCCGTTAACGGTTATTCCTATTTGAGGAACACGACCTATCTGACCATTGATTTCGATAACGTCATTTCCCTTACCTGCAGAAATCGTATTACTTATTTCATACAGATTAGTTAACACAATACGATCGTTACCTGCACCAGTGTTTACTGAAGTACCTTCAATATAATCCTTCTGATGAATTTGATTTGCACCATTCACCCCACTTAAACGGATAGTATCATCTCCACTACCAGACGTAATATTAACTAAGTACACGCCATTATTGATAGTTAAGCTATTGTTACCATCTCCTAAGTGAATTTCTGGGCGAGAACCAAGTTGTACCGCAGTAACATTCGGATCTGCTTCAAGTGTCGCCACTTGATCACTGCTAGTTGCAACCTTAATCGTATCATACCAACCTGCACGCTCACCGTTAGGTGTTAATTGAGTTCTTAGATAATCCATACGCTGTCTAGCCCCATCTGAGCCACCCGCAAAGCCACTGTTCAACTCAATATCATCTGCAGAGTAACCACCAGAGAGAGTAACATGATCGGCGCCACTACCTAAATAGAACACCGCACTATCCTCGACCTTACCCTTAATCGTAATGGTACTACTATCGCGTGAAGCAATTAATGTCAATCCAGATACATCTTTGTTGATAGTTAACGTATCATTACCTTTACCAAGATTGATAATATTTGAACCATATCTTCCCTCAGCTGTCAGTGATTCAAACGATCTTAGATGCTCATTTAGGTTTATCTTATCGTCCCCTTGACCTAAGTCGAAGTAGTTAGAACGTAACTTTCCACTTGGATCCGCTGCATAAATTGATTTTTCGATATTAACCACATCACTACCTGTTCCCATCGAAATCTTAGTTGCCGTATAGTGCATTGCATTGATTTCTCCAGGGAAAGTACCCTTGATTTGCAATATGTCATTACCATCACCCATATTGATACGTTGATCGTAATGCCCTGCATCACCAATTTCACCACCGATACCACCTGACAAGATAATTGAGTCATTACCTGTGCCTGTATCCGCAACTACTTTAGAGTAGATATTCGTTGCAGAAATAATATCATCGCCGCCCGCTGTATTAAGATTCAAGATCTGATCTCCACTCGCTGAATTACTACCATTGTAGTTAATCGAGCCCCGGAATTTTTCTGTATCCCCTGATGTTGGCGTAATCACAACAATATCGTTACCCTCTGTAGTACGATATGGGCTATCTTGAGTACTTGATTGACCATCGCGGTTAGCATTTTGTGCGGTTGCCACTGATGGCGCTAACGTCGGTGTTAAGTCATTTGTTAAACGAGGTAACTTAATTAACTTAAATTTCGGTACTTCGATCTTATTACCAGCCTCATCAGCCACAAAGGTATATACATCAGGATTAGCTAAATCACTTTCATTAATAGTGATTGAACCGTGTAAACCACCTGTTTTATACGCACTAGCCTGATTTGATGCATTTTCTTTTTGTAATTCGGTATTCGCTACACCACTATCGGTTTCATTAGTTATTGAATACAACTGTTCACCTGGCGAATTAACCGCTAACGATACAGTCCCATTAACGACATTTATAGAATAACGTAAATCAGGCTGTACTGTATCAATCGTAATTGGTTGAGCAGTTAACGATGCGCCCCCTGTTACCACATTACCAGCCGCATCAGTTTGTTCAGCTTTCACCACATATTTATGTCCATTTTCTAAAGTAACAGCACTTGCATTAAATGTTGTCTGCGTCGATGTTATCGCTTGGTTCTCACTCCAAACAGCTGTACCCGTTGCTTGATCGATAATCGACAACTTCACATATGCACCAGATGGAGTCGTACCTTGTGAAATTACTTTAATGTTTGCCCAATTTTGATCATCAGTAAAACGATTAGGTGAGTTTACTGTCATTGTATCTCGGAATAAACCAACATCATCAGCAATATCAATACCACTGAATGAGAATGTAGAAGACTTACCTTTTAATACGTAACTATAAGTCAACTCGGTACCATCTTGAGCAGAAACTTTTAAAGCCTCAATTTCCGTACTATTCAACTTACTCGCCTTTTCTTGATCAATTTGAATAATTAATTGACCATTTTCATCAACTTTATAACGAACATAGCCTCCATGACCGCCCGAATAGGTTAACGCATTAATCCAACCATCTGTTGGTTTTAATGTTTCCGTTGTTCCCATATCTTGGTTATAGACTTGTGTATCCGCTAATGGAATTTTGACTTCTCGCCAAATAATACCGTTTTCATCAGCAGGTTGCTCAGCGCCGTATTCATCTGCCTCCGTATTACTTCTCGCCTGAGTATAATCCACTTTTTGAAGTCTTTTATCTCCTCCCAACGGACTTATATAGTCTTCCATATCTTTTGCTGAGAACCATAACGAATCAGCCTTATCTCCCGCCTCAGGAACGTCAAATGATAACTCATCAATCTTCGCTTTTAAGCCAGCTGCATCATCGTCTTCTCTAACAACATTTGCGATTTGTAACGCTTTCTGTTTAGCGGCTTCTAGCTCACTTAACTTAGCTTCTAACTCCGCCACTTCACCATCGGTATATCCTGGACCATACTGAGTTTTTAACGCTTCTGCTGCATTTTTAATGTCAAGTGCTTTCTGATAAAGATCTTCAGCAACATTCTTCGGTGTTGAAGAAGTATTATTTGGATCAGATGTTGCATATTTTTCCACATCATTTGAATAGCCATCTGCATCAGTATCGGTTACGGCAACCGTATCTGCTGGCACAGTAATCTCATCTAACTTCGCTTGATAGGCTTCTACCTGTTCAGGGGTTAATTGTGTCTTAATCTTATCAAACTCCGCCTGAGCAGCAGCTTTCTTCGCAGTAGCATCATTAAGCGCATCAGTAACAGGTTGTTTCTCAGCTGGTGTAATCAAGCCATTACTATTCTGATCTGCTCCTGAAATAGCCGTTTTTGCCGCATTCACCGCATTTATCGCTTGCTGAATTGCGTCATCTAACGGTTGTGTATCTACTGTTGCCGTTAATTCTGGTAATTCAGATGTTGCTTTTGCATCACCTGTAGCTAAACGTGTCGCTAACGCCTCTTTGCTTGTATTTACTTCGGTATTTGTTGTGCCATCTGGAATACCGTTTACACCAGTATTTTCCTCTGCACTACCGAGCGCTGTTGTACGTGCTGCTTCTGCCTCATTCTTCAGGTTAGTTAAGTTATCAAGCTCAGTTTGCGTTACTTTACCATCTGACTCAGCTTGGCGTTTCGCCTCTTCATACTGTGTAACTTTTTCTGCCGCTGTATCAACTAACCCTTTCGCATTTGCAACTTCAACTGTATCAATCGTACCATCTGCATCTTTATCATTCACAACTGGTAAATCCGATGTTGCTTTTGCATCACCTGTAGCTAAACGCTCTGCTAACGCTTCTTTGTTTGTATTTACGTTCTGATCAGTATTTGTTGTACCATCTGGAATACCGCTTACACCAGTATTATCCGTTGTACTACCTAGCGCTGTTGTACGTGCTGCTTCAGCTTCATTCTTCAGGTTAGTTAAGGTTGCTAACTCTTCTGGCGTTACTTTACCGTCTGATAATGCAGTTGTTTTCGCCTCTTCATACTTAGCAACTGCTTGTGCTGCCGTATCAACTAACCCTTTCGCATTTGCAACTTCAGCTGTATCAATCGTACCATCTGCATCTTTATCATTCACAACTGGTAATTCAGATGCTGGGGCTGCATCACCACTGGTTAAACGAGTTACTAATGCATCTTTTCCTTCTGTACCATCAGGAATACCGTTTACACCTGTATTCTGCGTTCTATCACCTAATGCAGTTTGACGTGCGTCATCGGCTGCTTGTTTCTTACGAGTTAGATCAGCTAACTCTGTTGGTGTTAACTTACCATCTCCTAATGCTGCTGTTTTTGCATCTTCATAAGCTTTTCTTGCTTCCGCAGCTCTATCAACGGCAGATGTCGCTTCTACAACTTCTTGCGTATCCAGTTTTGTATCCGCATCTTTATCATTCGCTTCTGGTAATGCACTTGGCTCCATCATTCCATTTGCACGTGCTACAACACTGTCCTTCCCTTCTGTTCCATCTGGAATACCATTAACTGCAGCTTTTGCTTCATTCAATTTAGCAATTGCTTGCTTTCTTAAATTGTCTAATGACTTAATTAAATCTGGATTTGCTACTGTTGTGCCTGTTCTCACGTTATTTGCAATATTTTCATAACGTCTAAGCAGTTTGTCTGCTTCATCTAATAACGATGCTGCATTCTCCACTTCGACTGTATCAATCGTACCGTCTGCATCTTTATCATTCACGACTAGTAAAGCCGATGTTGCTTTTGCATCACCTGTAGCTAAACGAGTCTCTAGCTCCGCTTTGCTTGTATTTACTTCTGGATCGGTATTTGTTGTGCCATCTGGAATACCTGAGCCCGATTTTCCTGCTACAACAGTGATCGCATTGTTAGCTTCTGTTCGTGCATCTTCAGCAGCATTCTTCAGAGTAGTTAAATTATCAAGCTCAGCTTGACTAATAACACCATCTTTTTCTGCTTCTGTTTTCGCTGCTTCATACTGTGCAACTTTTTCTGCCGCCGTATCAACTAGCCCTTTCGCAGTTGCAACTTCTACTGTATCAATCGTACCGTCTGCATCTTTATCATTCGCTGCTGGTACCTCAAAGCTAATCGCGTTAATTGCATCAATTAAAGCAGCTTTGCCTTCATCTTCTTTCACGAGATTTGCTGCAGCTAAGGCTTTCGCTTTTAACGCGTCAATAGCGTCTGCTTTTTCTTGTAATGCTTCAACCTCTGCATCAGTATATCCCTCTCCCACTGCAGTTTTCGCTTGTTCTGCTTCTGCTGCTAACGCTGCCGCTTGTTCTTTTAATGCTTCTGCGACACTCTTCGGTGTTGAACTATCATTATCAATTTCTGAACCGGCTGTAGTTTCATCTGTATTTGAGTAACCATCTGCATCATTATCTGTAACTTCAACCGTATTTTCTGGTGCAATAATCGCATCAATCTTATCTTGATACGATTTCACCTGTTCTGGCGTTAATTGATCTTTGATCTTATCAAGTTCTGCTTGCGCTTTTTCTTTCGCCGTCTCTACATCGGCAATCGCCTCTATTACAGTTGCTTTTTCTGCTGGGGTGATTAGTCCATTATTGTCTGTATCCGCTTCACCAATCGCTGTATTCGCAGTACCTACCGCAGCTTTAGCATCTTCAAGCGCTTGCTCTAATGGTGCCGTATCGACTACTGGTTGCGCTGTGCCATTAGAAGTATCATCTGAACCATCTCCTCCATTATCACCTGCAGTTGGCTCAGTATTTGGTTGTCCATCGGTTGATGTCTCACCAGTATTTGCACCTGTATCTGATGATTCTGTTGGATCTGTCGGTGATGACGTTGTATCTGTGCTATCATTGCCACCTGCTTCTGTCTCTGTTCCTGCTGGTTGCTCACTAACAGGTTCTTCAGTTGAACCTGTTGATGTAGTAAGCGCTGGTAACTCACCCACTGGTGCCGCATCGCCCCCCTCAGCTAAACGTCCCTCTAATGACGCTTTGCTTACACCATTATCTCCTGTTGTTCCCTCTGGAACCTCATTCACTGCTTCTACTGCTGCGTTATGTGCTGCATCTGCTGCCTCTTTCAATGGTTGCAATGCGTCTAAGTCTTCTTGCGTTACTTCATCGTCAGAAGTTAATTCAGCTTTCTTAGCTTCATAAGCGTCTTTCGCCTCTTTCGCTGTATTAACAGCACTTTCTGCTGCCGCTAATTCGCTTTCATCAGGCTTATTATCCCCATCTACGTCATTCGCTACTGGTACATCAAAGCTAATCGCATTAATTTCATCGATTAAAGCAGTTTTGCCTTCATCTTCTTTCACGAGATTTGCTGCAGCTAAGGCTTTCGCTTTTAACGCGTCAATAGCGTCTGCTTTTTCTTGTAATGCTTCAACCTCTGCATCAGTATATCCTTCTCCCGCTGCAGTTTTCGCTTGTTCTGCTTCTGCTGCTAACGCTGCCGCTTGTTCTTTTAATGCTTCTGCGACACTCTTCGGTGTTGAACTATCATTATCAATTTCTGAACCGGCTGTAGTTTCATCTGCATTTGAGTAACCATCTGCATCATTATCTGTAACTTCAACCGTATTTTCTGGTGCAACAATCGCATCAATCTTATCTTGATACGATTTCACCTGTTCTGGCGTTAATTGATCTTTGATCTTATCAAGTTCTGCTTGAGCCTCAGCTTTCTGCGTTGCAACATCGGCAATCGCCTCTGTTACAGTTGCTTTTTCTGCTGGGGTGATTAGTCCATTATTGTCTGTATCCACTTCACCAATCGCTGTATTCGCAGTACCTACCGCAGCTTTAGCATCTTCAAGCGCTTGCTCTAATGGTGCCGTATCGACTGCTGGTTGCGCTTCTGGCTGCGCTGGTTCGTTAGGGTTTTCACCTGTTGCCCCTGTATCTGTATCTAATGTAGGATCATCATTGGGATTAGGTGTTGAATCTGTTTGATCCTCAGGAATATTTGTATTCTCTCCTGAGTTATTTCCTTGTTGAGTTGGCTTTGTATCTTCTGCCGTAGGAGTAGTACTATCTGAATTTGAATTATCTATATTTTCTGATGATGAAGGTTTATTTTCCCCCCCCCATTGCTACTGCCGCTGCTGCCACCGCCGCCGCCAAGTGATAAGCCACCTGCAAGTAGTCCGAAACCAACCAATCCACCTAATGTCCACCAATAATTACTTTGACTTTCTGCTAGTGTGCCTACTTCGCCGGCAGTAAAAGAAGTTAATTCATGTTCAACTTGAGTAATAATAACTTGTCCTGCTTCAATTCCCTCTTGTGCAGGAACATCTAACACAGCAAAACATTGATTATCTTCTGAACAGTGTTTCCAAAAACCTTTAATAATAACTTCACTATTATCCTGTTCATTTTTGAATATAAGATCGTTGCCATTGCGCATCGTTTTGATATGCTCTGGCGTTTTCCCTGTTTTAGGATCGACTAATTGATAAGTTTCTCCTGGTACTGCGTTCTCTATATATGTTTTCCCTGGCTTTATAGTTATCTTCATTTGCTTAATTTTTAACAATAAATCCATATAAAAAATTCTCCAATCTATTTTTATTAAGACTTGATCGTAGAATTGAAATACCTAAATATTACTTAATGTATTTTTCTTCTACTTGAACTAGAAACTTTCATTTTCATTACACACTGAATCTATCAGTTGACAAATAACTACCTTTTACCTTTTCGTTAAGTAAGTTTATGTTGTCTTATGTAAAAAATGGTGCGCTATGCTATAAGAAATTATTCATATAATTCAACTATTAAAATGTATATATAATGTTAAAAATTAAGATTCTATATTTAAACTTTTGTTTATTTAATTTTATTTTCACTAATAATCAATTAATAATCTAAATGTAATTTATTGATAAATAAAATAAAAACCAATTTACCCCCCCCCAATCAACAAATATTGTTTCCATTTTGTTAATTATTATAAATAATAGGAATTGCCTATTTTATTGATAGTTTATATAAAGTAAGCTTACGTAAAACTTATCCTATAATGCGCAATTTTTATTGCTTACGAGTATTATAAAGTTACGAATAGAGACGAAAGTGGAGCATACCTATATGAAAAGAAAAACTTTAATATATTCAATGATTAGCTGTATATTTTATTTAACAAGTATAAATAATGCTTTTGCTAATAAAACAACTTTAAAACAAATTTTAGACAATGCTTTTGCGACAGATCCCGAATTACTTGAAGCTAAAACCAATACAATGGTTGCTCGTAATCAAACGGAACAAGCCATTTCTGGACATTATCCAACGTTATCTGTTTTTGGACGCCAATCACTAGATGAGTATTCTAGAAATAGTGATACATCTAATAAGCACCAATTCACGCCTGGTGTATCAGCATCAGTAAATATTTATTCCTTTGGCGCAGTAGAGAAGAAAATCGCTCATTCTGTTGCTAATGAAGATGCTTTACGCCATAAATATAATGAGAGTAAAGAGAATCTGACTTATCGTATAACCGAGTTATATTTAAATGCCTTACGACATAAAGACTCTATCGCGGCACAATCTCGCGGATTAGTTCGTTTACAAAGTATTATTCAGGAAATTGGCGCGATTGCAGATAACGATGAGGGACGACGTTCGGAGTTTGTACAGGCACAAGCCCGACTCTTTGCTGTTGAACAACAAATGAATGCAACAGAACGTGAATTACAAGATACCTTGAGTCAATTACAACGTTATTCTGGTACAAAAGTGAGCCGAAACAGTTTAAGTAATCCTTTCCAAACCATGACGCGTGCTTTACTGGAAACAAGCTATTCTCAAGCAGAAAACTTGCACCCCTCTTATCAAACAGCTAATGCTAATATCAAAACAGCACAAGCCGATCTAGAAGCGGAAAAAGCAAGCCATTATCCTAAATTAGATCTTGTTGGGCAGGTTACTAAAGATGATCGTCAGGTCTATTTAAATGTTTCTTGGGATATGTTTAATCGTTCTAATTCTTATAGTGTGCAAGAGAAAGCTCAACTACTCAATGCAGAGAAAAATCGATTAGATAAAACAGTATTAGACTTACAAGAAAAAACACGTACCGCGCTGATTAATTTAGATGAATATCACAAACAGCTGAAAACACTGAGCAATCAAGTCAACTCGCTAAATGAAGTAACAAAATATTACAAATTGCAATTTTCGATTGCCAAACGTTCGCTACTTGATCTACTTAATGCAGAAAATGAATTATTAAATGCAGAATTAAGTCGAGTAAGTACCGAGTATCAATTCCGTCATACTTATTTAGATTATCTTTATTCGCAAGGTATGACATATCACTGGGCAACAAATTTAAAATAATCTCTCAATTATTATGAAACTTATTATTGAAAATATTGCGCTGGTTACTCAGTTATTAGGGGCGCCATTATCTGTACCAACATTGGCGACACATTCTATTCGTCGTACGGGAAATAGTATTGATTTTTCTGTGCTTTGTGAATATTTGCGTAGCGAGGGGTTTGATAATAATCTTTCACAACGCTCTTTACAGGATATTCCTTCTCTCGCTGTTCCCGTTTTAGCGTTATTACATAATGAGGAAGCGGTTGTTATTACGCATATCGATCAAGATAGTAAAGGAAATCGCGTTTATACCATTACACACACAGACAATCTTACTTCCCAACTAAATGAAGCAGAATTAGCCGAAAAATATCTTGGCTATTGCTGGTTTATTAAACCTCGCTTGGCAAAAGATACTCGCTCTGAACTGCCTGAATATGCGCTGCCTAAAACGTGGTTTTTTAAGATTATTTGGCGCTTTAAGAAATATTATTATCAGGTTATTTTGGCAACCTTTGTTATCAATTTATTAGCCCTGATCAGTTCATTATATGTGATGAATGTATATGACCGTGTTATCCCTAACCAAGCTTATGAAACCTTATGGGTATTAAGTATTGGCGTGATACTTGCCATCTCTTTTGAATTTATGGCGAAAATGATTCGCGGGCGTTTAACGGATATTGCAGGGAAAAAAGCCGATTTAATTATTAGTTCAATGCTCTTTCGGCGCGTCATGTCTTTACGTTTACAAAATCGCCCTGCCTCTTCTGGTTCTTATGCCAATAATCTACGTGATTTTGAAGCAGTACGGGAATTTTTAACCAGTGCAAGTTTACTAACTATCGTCGATCTTCCATTTTTAATTCTCTTTATTAGTGTTATTGGTATTGTTGGGGGAAAACTGGCTATTGTACCAGCAATGATTATTCCTACTGTAATTATTATTGGTATCGTTGCGCAATTCCCTTTAGCAAAAGCCATTAATGAATCAATGCGAGAATCATCTCAACGTCAAGGTTTAGTTGTTGAGGCGATTGAGGGAATTGAAACAATTAAAACCAATAATGCCATGTCATGGGCGCAAAAACGTTGGGATTACTATACAGCGAAAAGTTCTTACTCTTCTATTAAAGTAAAAGATATTAGTAACTTTGTCGTCAATATTATCACCGCATTACAGCAGTTAAATACGGTCATTCTCGTCATTGTTGGTACCTACTTGATCCATAGCGAGGATCCTAGTTCTCGTATCACCATGGGAGCATTAATTGCGTCGGTTATTCTATCGGGTCGTGCTTTAGCACCATTAGGACAAATCGCAGGTTTAGCAAATCGTTTCCAACAAGCATGGACTGCCCTCAAAGGGGTTGATGGCATCGTCTCAAAGCCGATTGATAAATCTATCGATCGGGATTACATCAGCCTACAGCAAGTTTCAGGGCATTTACAATTTAAAAATGTCAGCTTTAAATACCAAGAAGATGGTCAATTTGTACTACAAGATTTCAATTTAACGATTCGACCAGGTGAAAAAGTTGCCATTTTAGGGAAAATTGGTAGTGGAAAATCCACCGCATTGAAACTTGGCGTAGGGCTATACGATGTAAACGCAGGCAGCATTACCTTAGATGGAATTAACTTACAACAGTTAGATCCTTATTTCTTACGTAATCAAGTTTTATTATTAGAACAAAGCCCTCGCCTCTTTTTAGGTACATTAAGAGAAAATCTTGATATTGGGAGAATGGATTCTTTCCCATCGGATCAAACCTTATTACAAGCGTTACAGCGCTTTGGGCTATTAAATTTAATTCAATCTCACCCACGTGGTTTAGATATGCAGCTAGGTGAAAATGGCTTAGGGTTATCTGGTGGGCAAAAACAAGCTATCGCCCTAGCAAGAATGACTCTCAAAGATCCTAAAGTCGTGTTATTAGATGAGCCAACGACAGGATTAGATCAATTCCATGAACAACAAGCGCTCATTGGACTTGCACAATGGCTACAAAATCGAACATTGGTTGTCATTACTCATCGTCCTCAGGTGCTGCAATTAGTCAACCGAATTGTGGTAGTAGAAAACGGTAAAGTCGTGATGGACGGTCCAAAAGAGGTTATCTTACAAAAATTAGCTGCGCCTGCGGTACAGCATCAGGAACAAACAAACTCTCACACAGTTTCTGAAAATCAAGATGCAACACAAAAGCAGCCAGACAATAATCAAGCGTAGTATTGGATATTAGAAATGATAAATAAGCAATTACATAAAATCTTATCTTTTTTACGTAAGATCAAAGAAAATATAGCAACTCGCTCTGTGCAAACCAATACCAGTCAGCAAGAAGTTAAGGAAAATATCGCCAGTAAAGACTTACATTTACTCAATGATTTACACGCAGCATTGCAAGAAGAAAAGCATACTGGTTTATTTGCGATGATTTGGCTATTAACGGCATTCCTCATCGTTTTTATCACTTGGTCTTATTTTAGCAAAATTGAAGAAGTTACCCGTGGGCAAGGTACAATTATTCCAAATAGCCGTGAACAAATTATTCAGAGTTTAGATCCTGGTATCCTAAGTCAGATGATGGTCAAAGAGGGTGATTTAGTTGAAAAAGGACAAGTTCTGCTAAAACTTGATGATACCCGAAGCTCTGCGATTCTGCGAGAAACACAAGCGAAAGTAGATAACTTAGAAGCAATCGCTATCCGTCTCAAAGCAGAAATTTCTGGTAAGCCTTTACTCTTCCCTGAAAATATTCCTGTTGAAATGCGTGAACGTGAAATGGGTGTTTACCGAGCGAAAAAAGAGGCGTTAGATGAGGCTATCAAAACGCTACGCGAAAGCAAAATATTACTCGATTCTGAAATTGCACTCACTGAACCCATGGTAAACAAAGGCGCGGTTTCTCAAGTTGAATTACTGCGCATGAAACGATCAGCCAATGATATGGCATTGCAAATTTCTGAGCGTGAACATAAATATATCACCGATGCCAGCAATGAATTAGTACGTATTCAGGGCGATCTTGATCAAGCAAAAGAGAACCTTGCTGCGCGAGCGGATCCTGTGGAGCGTTCTTTGCTGCGCGCGCCATTAAAAGGTATTGTAAAAAATATTCGGGTCAATACGATTGGCGGAGTAATTTCCGCTGGGCAAGATATTATGGAGATTGTTCCCGTCGAGGATAACTTATTAGTTGAGGCGTATATTAATCCAAAAGATGTGGCATATATTCGCCCTGGTATGAAAGCTGTCGTTAAATTGAGTGCCTATGATTATGCTATCTATGGCGGGTTAGAGGGTATCGTTACACTGCTTAGTCCAAGTACGTTACAAGATAAACGTCAAGCAAGCGATCTTAACTTGAACCCCAATAACTCTTTCTATCGTGTATTAATCAGAACATCAGGTAGTCATTTAACTGATAAAGATGGGCATGAATTACCCGTTTTACCAGGTATGATCGCTTCTGTTGATATTAAAACAGGCGAAAAAACCATTTTCCAATATCTGATTAAACCAATCACGCGAATGAAGCAATCATTACAAGAAAGATAGCATTATAAGGTTAAATAAAATCCTCTTTAGAGATACCACTGTTAAATCAACTCGGAACTTTTGGTAAAGACTAAAGGGGATTTCTTACTAAACGTATTATCTTCGTTTAATTTTTAACAGAATAGGCAAACGTTTGCATTTTTCGATAGTAGATTTTTTTCATCTCAGGTAAAATTCACACCTCATTTTTTATCAGTATCCATTTTTAAAGGTAATTCAATGGCTAATATGCTAGAACAACGTTTTGAACTCTCAGCCCGTAAAAGTTCTTTACGTCAAGAAGTAATCGCGGGACTCACAACTTTCTTAGCAATGGTTTATTCCGTAATCGTCGTACCAGGAATGTTAAGCAATGCGGGGTTTTCTGCTGAGTCTGTCTTTATCGCCACTTGTTTAGTAACGGGCTTAGGATCTATCTTAATCGGTTTTTGGGCAAATGCACCAATGGCAATCGGCGTCGCTATTTCACTTACGGCCTTTACCGCATTCAGTTTAGTATTAGGACAACAAGTAAGTATCCCTGTTGCATTAGGTGCGGTATTTTTAATGGGGATCTTGTTTAGTGTCATTTCTGCCACAGGAATCCGTGCTTGGATTTTACGTAATCTGCCAGCCAGTATCGCTCACGGTGCAGGAATCGGCATTGGATTATTCCTCTTATTAATTGCTGCCAATGGCGTTGGCTTAGTGGTTGGAAATAATGCAGGATTACCAGTAAAACTCGGTGAGTTTACCTCATTCCCCGTAATGATGTCGTTATTAGGTTTAGCGGCAATTATCGGCTTAGAACGTTTGCAAGTAAAAGGTGGTATCCTATTAGTGATCATTGCCATTACTATCATTGGCTTAATTTTTGATCCAAGTGTCAAATTTGCAGGGCAATTTTTCAAATTACCATCATTTGGTGAAACCTCTCACTTCTTACAATTAGATATCGCTGGCGCGTTACAACCGATGGTATTACCTGCCGTATTTGCGTTAGTGATGACCGCTGTCTTTGACGCCACAGGAACCATTCGCGCCGTTGCTGGACAAGCAAATCTATTAGACAAAGATGGGCAAATTATCAATGGGGGAAAAGCATTAACCTCTGATTCTGTAAGTAGCCTTTTCTCTGGATTATTTGGCACTGCGCCTGCTGCTGTCTATATAGAATCGGCTGCAGGTACTGCGGCTGGTGGTAAAACAGGCATTACCGCGATTGTCGTTGGGCTATTATTCCTCTTAATGTTATTTTTCCAACCATTAGCCGCATTAGTACCAGGTTATGCTACTGCACCTGCGTTGATGTATGTTGGTTTATTAATGCTTAGTAATGTTGCAAAATTAGATTTTGATGATTTTGTTGGCGCAATGAGTGGCTTAATTTGTGCTGTATTTATCGTGCTAACAGCCAATATTGTAACAGGTATTATGCTTGGTTTTGCCGCATTAGTTATCGGTCGTATCATATCTGGTGAATGGAAAAAACTCAATGTTGGTACGGTAGTCATTGCTATCGTCCTTGTGATCTTTTATGCAGGGCATTGGGCAATTTAACCTTTAGTGCTAACCGTGTATAAATAAATTATTTATACACGGTTATTTTCTCACCAAAAATGCGTTTTCAATGTGCGTTACTCCCGATTTTATGCTATTTTTATCAGCAGTTTATTATCTTAGATAAGGTCAGTTAATTTATGGAAAAAGTGATTATCGATGAGAATCAGTTTTTTCGTACCATTTCTCGTATTTCTCATGAAATTATAGAAAAACATCAATCACTTGATGATGTGATTATTGTTGGTATTAAGCGACGAGGCGCAGAAATTGCTGAGTTGCTACGACAAAAAATTGCTCAACTTACCAACATTACATTGCCATATATGGAATTAGATATTACATTTTATCGTGATGACCTAGAGTATGCTGATGCTACTGAACTCCCTGTTTATCGTGGTGCCTCAGAACAGCTTGATATTCAAAATAAAAATGTCATTTTGGTTGATGACGTTTTATTTACAGGGAGAACGATTCGTGCTGCATTAGATGCGTTAATTGACTTTGGACGAGCAACAAAGATTGAATTGGTTATTTTTGTTGATCGTGGGCATAGAGAATTGCCTATTCGAGCTGATTATGTAGGAAAAAACATTCCAACTTCGCGACAAGAACAAATCCAAGTCAAAACCATGAAATTTGATGGTTGTTTTCAGGTGGATTTATTACGATCTGATTGAAACCTTTTATCATTTTAAAACTCTAATACAAACTTTACATTGCAAAGGACAACATTATATGAAACATAAATGGATCAAATACATTCTTCTGGCAGGTTGTTTATCTTTCACTGCAACCAGCTATGCTGTAGAAAAAGTTGTGGCAACGATCAATGGCACGCCGATTCTTAATAGCCAAGTAACAAAAGCTTTAGGCAAGAAAGCCAATACCCCAGAAAACCGTGCCGCCGCATTGGAAGGCATTATTGATGATATGCTAGTACAAAAAGCGATTGCTGAAGCGAAAATTTCTGTTTCTCCACAACAGATTCAACAAATTATGCAGCAAATTGCCGCACAAAATGGCTTAACTTATGGTCAATTTTTAGATGCGTTGGATTACCAAGGCATTGGTGAAGCAAGATTCCGCCAGCAAATCGCCCATCAAATTATTATGGGGCAAATTCGCGATAAAGCGATTAGTGAGAATATTTCTGTATCACGTGAACAAGTTGAACAATTAGCAAAACAGATGTTCAACGATGCGCAGCAAAAAGGCACCCTTAAAACAGTTACCGTACCTGAATACTTAGTCAATCATATCTTAATCAAGACAAATCCATTATTAAATGATGCGCAAGCGAAACAACAACTTAGTTCTTTACGCGCCGATATTCTTGCCAATAAAACCTCTTTTGCAGATGCTGCAAAAACCTACTCCAAAGATTACCTGTCTGGCGCAAATGGGGGGAGCTTAGGTTGGAATGTTCCAGAAATCTATGAACCTGCATTTCAAGCCATGATTAAAAATACAAAAAAAGGGGCAATTTCCCAACCTTTTAAAACAAAATATGGTTGGCATATTTTGCAAGTTGTTGATACTCGCCAAGGCGATAGAACCAAAGATAGCTATATGCAGAAAGCCTACCAGCAAATTGTTAATCAACAAGCGATGGAAGCGTCTAAAGATTGGGTAAAAACTTTACGCCGTTCAGCAGACATTAAGATTTTGCAAAAATAATCTTTGTAGCATAAACTGCACGCTATTACCGACCGCACATTTTGTGCGGTCATTTTTTCCATAATTAAACGTAAAAAATAGTATAAAAACTTATGAATTCAAAAACTCACCTTGGACATACCGCTCGAAAACGTTTTGGTCAAAATTTCTTACATGATGATCATATTATCCAAAGCATTGTTGCCGCGATTAATCCACAAAAAGAAGATTTCCTTATTGAAATTGGACCTGGATTAGGTGCATTAACCGAACCTGTTGCAGATCAAATTGATCATTTGACAGTGATTGAATTAGATAGAGATCTCGCAGAAAGATTACGTCATCACCCATTCTTACATCAAAAACTTACTGTCATTGAACAAGATGTAATGCACTTTGACTTTAAGCAATTTGCCACTAACCACCAAAAACCATTACGAATTTTTGGTAATTTACCGTATAACATTTCCACTCCATTAATGTTCCATTTATTCCAGTATCATAATGTGATTCAAGATATGCACTTTATGTTACAAAAAGAAGTGGTTAATCGTTTATGCGCAGGGGTGAATAGCAAGGCATATGGAAAATTAACCATTATGGCACAATATTTTTGTCAGGTTATTCCTGTGTTAGAAGTACCACCAACCGCATTTAAACCTGCGCCAAAAGTAGATTCTGCTGTTGTACGTTTGGTACCGCATAAAACGTTACCTCACCCAGTAAAGGATCTCTATTGGCTAAATCGAGTATGTACTCAAGCATTCAATCAACGTCGTAAAACATTACGTAACTCCTTAATGGATCTCTTTTCTGCTGAACAATTAACCGTATTAGATATTAATTTAACGGATCGTGCGGAAAACCTGAGTATTGCTGACTATGCTCGTTTAGCAAACTGGTTAGCTGATAATCCTCCTCAGATGAAAAATGAGAATGTAGAGAAGATTGAGGATTAGAATGGAATATCTCACGCTACTTATTGGTATTGTATTTATTCTCTGGGGGGCTGATCGTTTTACCGATGGCGCGATTGCCTTAGCAAGACGCTTTCATATTAATGAACTTGTTATTGGCTTAACGATTGTTGCCTTTGGCACATCATTACCTGAGTTTATTACTAGCTTTTGGGGAGCATTAAAAGGAAACGCGGGGATTTCTGTTGGTAATATCATTGGCAGTAATTTATTCAACACACTGGTCATCGTAGGGGCAAGTGCATTAGCCACTCCCATTTTAATAAAAGCAAGTTCCATCAAAAAAGAAATCCCTTTCTCACTATTAGCAGCTATTGCTTTTATTATTTTATGCTTTGATAAGCTATTAAATATACAACTCATCGACACAATCTCACGCGCAGATGGTTTAATTTTACTCCTTTTTTTCATTCTTTTTCTGAGTTTTACTTTCTCAACTACACAGCAACAAGATACTGAACAGGAAGCAATCACAGCCCTACTTCCCATGACAAAAGTAATTTTCTTTCTCGTTATTGGACTTATCGCTTTAATCTGGGGAGGTGATCT
This sequence comes from Gallibacterium trehalosifermentans, assembly GCF_042433055.1. NCBI lineage: Bacteria > Pseudomonadati > Pseudomonadota > Gammaproteobacteria > Pasteurellales > Pasteurellaceae > Gallibacterium > Gallibacterium trehalosifermentans. Next base: position 74,201 of record NZ_JBHLWB010000007.1, on the reverse strand, counting down.
GTTTGTTTCGGCTGCAATACAAATTGCGCATAATTTTGGTATTAGTGATGCTGTTATTGGTTTAACTATTGTTGCTACAGGAACATCATTACCAGAATTAGCGACTTCAATTTTTGCAGCAAAAAAAGGGAGTTCAGATCTTGCAATAGGCAATGTTGTCGGTAGCAATATTTTTAACCTCTTTTTTGTCATGGGGGCTTGTGCAGCAATATTCCCTCTCGAAGTGGGCGAAGTATCATATCTGGATTTTGCCATGTTAATTATTAGCACCTTATTACTCTGGTGGTTTGCCGCAACAGGACGCAAAATTACACGCTTAGAGGGAGGAATATTACTCACAACTTACTTCTTTTATCTGGCATATTTATTAAGCACTTTGTAAGGAGAAATTGTGGCAACCTATATTGTTGGTGATCTACAAGGCTGTTTTGATGAGTTACAACTGTTATTACAACAAGTGAACTTCAATCCAACTCAAGATAAACTCTATTTAGTCGGTGATCTGGTTGCTCGTGGCGATAAGTCATTGGAATGTTTACGCTTTGTAAAATCACTTGGTTCCGCGGCACAAACTGTTTTAGGCAACCACGATCTCCATTTACTTGCTACCGCTTACGGCATCAAAAAAGTAAAAGAAAAAGATCGTGTTGATGCTATCTTCTCTGCACCAGATTTTGCAGATCTTATCTTTTGGTTACGTCAGCAACCATTATTAATTGATCGTTCAAAGGAACAAGGCTTTGTGATTACTCATGCAGGAATTAGCCCAGAATGGGATTTAGCCACCGCAAAACAGTGTGCGCATGAAGTAGAACAAGTTTTACAAAATGGCGATTATCAAACCTTACTTGCAGAAATGTATGGCGATCAGCCCGATCATTGGCGACCTACCCTCACTGGTATTGAACGATTACGTTATAGTATTAATGTCTTTACCAGAATGCGTTTTTGCTTTCATAACAAACGATTAGAATTTGCGTGTAAACGCCCACCACAAGCGGCACCAGATGATTTAATCCCTTGGTTTGAGTTACAAAATCCACTCTATCAACAAGTTAATCTACTATTTGGACATTGGGCTAGTCTAATTAATTATCCAACAGCAAAAAATATTTATCCATTAGATACAGGGTGTGTTTGGGGAAATAAGATGACCATGTTACGTTGGGAAGATAAACAATATTTTACTCAACCTGCAGTAAAATCCTACATTGGATAGCGTCTATTTTATCAGCAGTCCACAGTCTCTAAGTAAAGTAAAGATAATAAAAAAGTCGCTATACAGCGACTTTTTCTCTCTCAATCTTAATTATTTAACAGCATCTTTTAATGCTTTACCTGAAACAAAGGCTGGAACTTTAGTTGCTGGGATTTTAATTTCTTTACCAGTTTGTGGATTACGACCAGTACGTTCTTGACGTTGATTCACTTTGAATGTACCGAAACCGATTAATTGTACTGGATCACCTGCTTTAAGGCTTTCTGTAATTGCTTCTAAAGTTGCTTCTAATGCTTCTTTAGATGCTTTTTTACTTAAGTTAGTACGTTGTGCAATTACGTCAACTAATTCAGTCTTGTTCATAAATAATTACCCTCTATAAATTTACTATGGTTACAAATTGAATAGATTATCTCTTTTTCAATCTCTTTTATCGCAAGCCGAGATAGCTTTAATTGGTGAAGATCCCCTATTCCACCCCAGCTCAAGCCTTGTCATGAACCAACAGATTAATCTAACTTGCGTCAGATTAAAAGCCCTTTATTCACAAAATTAGAAAAAAATTACATTAATTGCTTATTTCAACTCCAATATTACTCATTTTTGTGGCACGGATCTCATTTTTTAACTGGTTAATTACTGAAATATCACGATTTTCTAACGAATTTAATGTGCGATAAATTGCCCATTGTATATCTAATTCAGCAGTAATGAGTTCATGTTCTTTCAGTTCTTTTTCACTAAGCTTTCGGTTCTCTTCTATTTCTAATGAGACAACAACGGTTTGTAATGATAATACACTTACTTTGACTGCTTGCTCCAATGCTTCCCCCGCAATAATGGTATGCAATAAATCGGATAAAGCCTCACACGCATCTACTGCTGGCACAATACCAAAAAAATCGTAATCGTTAATATCTGGAATAATTTCTTCAAACTTCTCTAACTGATGCTCAAAATTAATTTTGGCATCTTTTACTGTTAAGTATTCCCAAACAAGATTTAGGATATTGTGATACATCTTAGCGTGTTGCGGTTGTTCCACAATCTGACAAAACATGACAAAATTTGGGTACATACGCTCACATAAACACGCCATAAAGACGAGTTGCTGCCAACTTTCTAGATTAGCTAATCGTTTTTGAATTGGATTACGCATTCTCTTTCCTTATGCTTTTTTATAGGATTTAGAATAGCGGTGAATCGCATCAACAAAGACTTTTGGACTTTCAACAGGCACATCTTGATGAATACCATGCCCTAAGTTAAAGACATGTCCATAGCCCTCGCCATACCCCGCTAGAATTGTTTTGACTTCTTGTTCAATACGTTCTGCTGGTGCATATAATACACTTGGATCCATATTCCCTTGTAACGCAACACGATCACCAACACGTCTTTTGGCTTCCGCAATATCAATCGTCCAATCTAGTCCTATTGCATCACACCCTGTTGCCGCAATCGCTTCCAGCCATAAACCACCACCTTTGGTAAAGAGCGTAACGGGAACTTTGCGTCCCTCTGCTTCACGTATTAATCCAGCGACAATTTTTTCCATATAACGTAGCGAAAACTCTCGATACTCCTGATGTCCTAATACGCCCCCCCAAGTATCAAACACCATTACGGCTTGCGCGCCTGCTTTGATTTGGGCATTTAAATACAAAATGACACTATCAGCTAATTTATCAAGCAACAGGTGTAATAGCTGTGGTTCCGCGTAAAGCATTTTCTTAATTTTGCTAAATGACTTACTTGAGCCCCCCTCAACCATATAAGTCGCTAATGTCCACGGGCTTCCAGAAAAACCAATTAATGGAACTGAGCCTTGTAATTCACAACGAATTGTTCTTACCGCATTCATCACATATCCTAATTCATCTTCAGGATCAGGAATTGGTAATTGTGCTATATCTGCTTTACTGGTAATGGGTTTAGCGAATTTTGGTCCTTCTCCCGCGCCAAAGCTTAATCCAAGCCCCATTGCATCAGGAATTGTCAGAATATCAGAGAATAAAATCGCTGCATCTAACGCATAACGCCGTAATGGTTGTAACGTTACTTCACAAGCCAATTCCGCATTACGGCATAATGACATAAAATCGCCTGCTTGGGCGCGTGTCGCTTTATACTCTGGCAGGTAACGCCCTGCTTGTCGCATCAGCCAAACAGGTGTCATATCCACTGGCTGACGTAATAATGCACGTAAATAACGATCATTTTTTAATTCAGTCATAAATTTTTAATCCTCTGCACAGAGTGCTAATGTTGTTTTGATTAATTTGCGCGCTATCGTTCCTTCTGGTGGTAACATTGGCAGTGTTTCATCATAACGGAACCATTTTGCATCATGGATCTCACTATCTTGTAAACAAATCTCACCACTTTCATAATCCGCCAAAAAACCGACCATCAATGAATTTGGAAATGCCCATGGCTGGCTGCCAAAATAACGAATATTTGTTACTTTCAGTCCAACTTCCTCAAAAATTTCACGTTGCACAGTTTGTTCTAAACTTTCCCCTGATTCAACAAACCCAGCTAATGTGGTATAAATTCCCCCAATATGGCGTCGATGATTGGCTAACAAAATTTCTTTTCCTCGTCTTACCGCCACAATAATTGAAGGGCAAATCACTGGATAATGACGATAACCACATTTTGGACATTCCACCGCAAACTCATCAGTAGGTAAATAATTACGCTCACCACATTTGCTGCAAAAACGATGAGTGGTAAAAAAATAATTCAGAGCCACACCTCGATTTAACAAATTAAACACGTCTTCATCACGATACAGTTGTGTACGTAATGAGGTGTACTCACGCTGTTGATCATTTGGTATTTCTGCCACTAACCATAATGGCTGCTGATGAAACTCCCCAATCACACACCCTTGTAACCCTGCAACGCCATGTTCCACTGCATTACCATAAGGCAACTCACTTTCTCGTAAATAGAGAGCTGAACCTTGAGTTAATAACCAATAACCTTGATCTTGTGATTGAATAGTCTGCATCATTTTTTATGCCTCTTTTAACTATCAACATGCGACTGTATAACAATGCCTTTTTCCGCTGGCTATTATAGCGGAAATTCCGTGAATACTTCTGTGTTTTTCATACGTTATCTAAAGGATTTAGGGCATTTATCAATCTAATTTCTTCAAAGAGCTCGAGTTCCGTTAATAAGATAGTGCGTAAATGGATTTTTTCTTGTTCTAGTAAACGTTGTCGCTGGGTTCCTGCTAATAAAGGTTGTGCTGGTGTAAACCATTCTCCTTGCCGTAAAAAAACAAGATTACCAATACTACAATCTGTAATTTGTCCTTGCTGTACAATTAAAATTTCATCGGCGCCTTGTCGTTGTTGGTATAACTGATTTAACGGTTCACGATGACAATATTTAAATTGATAGTCGATCTGATCTGCAATCACTGGGTGAAAAGATCGAAATTGGCGTCGTTGATAGGGAAAAAACTGAATTTGAAAATCAGTTTGGTTATAGTCAATGCGGCAGCGTACTAATCCTTGTTGAAATTCAGTTGGCACTTGAATAATTGTTGAAAAATCAAAGTGTTGATAATTCATTTGATAGTAGTGTTGTACCGTTCGCTGGTAGCGTGCTTGATGATAGCTTAAATGCTGTACCTCTCCATTTTGAATGGCAATCGTTTCAAAACAAAAAAACATTCTCTATCCTCGTTGCGTTGGAATATATATTTTCGCTAGCAACTCTTGGTATTCACTCATTACATCACTATGACGAGTGATGCCACCACCACTACGAAACTGTAAACCCTGTTCCGTTTTCTCAATATAACGGATACATACCGCACTTTCTAAACATTCACCATCAAAATAGCCAAATACCCCCGTATAAAAGCCTCTTGGCTGCTGTTCTGCACGCTGAATAATCTCGACGGTTTTCGCTTTTGGTGCGCCACTAATTGAACCTGCGGGCAGCATTTTTTTGATAATCGCTAACGGATCATCGCGCCAATTTACAGGAAGATCACCAACAATTTCTGAACTTGTTTGCCAAATTGCCCCTCGTTCAGTCTGAATTAATTCCGCATAACGAAAACGCAAGACTTCAATATTGCTCGCCACCATCGCTAAATCATTACGCATCAAATCCACTATCGTATGATGTTCCCATAATTCTTTTGGCGAAGATAATAGCTGTGCTTTTGCATCTGGCAACGTTGCATCAATCGTTCCTTTCATTGGATAAGTATAAATTTTATTCCCTTGTGTCCGCACAAAACATTCTGGTGAAAAACAGACAAACTTATCCTGATAGAGCAATTTATATGGGGCATTACTCTGCATAAAAATATCAATCAAACAATAGTTCGTTTTAATCTGTGTGGGGTAAGTTAAATTTAGTAAATAACTATTGCCACGTTGAATTTCTTGCTGAACTAAAGAGAACCCCTGTTTATAGCTCGAAAAATCCATTGGCGAGATGCCTAACTGCAGCGCGTCTTCTGGTACAGAAAAAGTTGAGGGTACATTATTTTTACCGAAAATATCAAAATAAAGCCCTTGTTCGGCTGCCTTCTCCAATGGCACAACAATAGACTGCTGTTGTTCAAAATCAATCAAGAAGAAAAAAGGTATCGTCATAGTTTTAGTGTAAAGATAAAAATGGGGCGCAGCATTGTTTAAATTTCTTCCCTGAATGGCATAAACAAGGCTGTTTCATTGTTAATTTGCAAGGTACTGTTGGATCAAGAAAATACCACTTTTCAGCTATTTTCACAAAAGTAGAAAGCTCGTGATGGGCTTGTATATTCTCGTTTTCTTGATAATAGGCTTTAAATTCAACTAAAGCGTGATTTTTATCTGCTTCAGGAATAAATTTTATGATTTCTAAACCACACCATTGTGTATTCAATGACCACTGACGTAGCGCCTTTTTATTTAGTAATGTCTGCTGGGCAGGTACTGTCGTCTCTACAATATAATCAATCTCAGCTAACACAAAAGCGGCATAACGTGAACGCATTAATTGCTCAGCGGTTTGGGCAAATTGATGATGTTGATGTAATGATTGACAACAATCTGTATAGGCTAAACCCGATTGGCAAGGGCATTGCATAACATTTATCCTGTAAAAATAGTGATTAAATTAGCTTGGTAATAAAAAATAAAACCCCAGCCAAATAGCTAGGGTTTTAATGTTTTTAAGAACAATTAAACGTAATTATTCTGCAACAATAACAACATTTAATGAAGCAAACACTTCACCGTGGAATTGGAAACGCACTTCGTGTTCACCAAGAGTGCGTAATGCACCATTAGGAAGACGAACTTCGCTCTTCGCAACTTCAACACCTTTCGCTGTAATTGCTTCAGCAATATCACGAGTACCAATAGAACCAAATAAACGACCTTCGTCTCCTGCTTTAGAAGCGATAGTTACTGTTGCTAATGCAGCTAATTTTTCTGCACGCGCTTGCGCTGCTGCTAATGATGCTGCTGCTTTTGCTTCTAATTCAGCACGACGAGATTCAAAATACTCGATATTTGCTTTAGTTGCCATAACTGCTTTCCCTTGTGGGATTAAGAAATTACGTGCATAACCAGATTTTACATTTACTTGATCACCAACATTACCTAGGTGAACAACTTTATCTAAAAGAATGACTTGCATTACCGTATCCTCTCTTGTTAATTACTGATGATTGTCAGTGTACGGTAACAACGCTAAATAACGTGCACGTTTGATTGCACGAGCTAATTGGCGTTGGTACTTCGCACGAGTACCGGTAATACGGCTAGGGACAATTTTGCCGCTCTCTGTAATGTAGTTCTTTAATGTAGCAATATCTTTATAATCGATTTCAACTACATTTTCCGCTGTGAAACGGCAGAACTTACGACGACGGAAATAACGTGCCATGTGGCGATTCTCCTAATCTATAAATTCGATTTGCTCGGCATGTAATACTAATTGGTCAATACCTTGTTTAGTTTTATGTGCATGGATAAATCCTAATACACAAATTTTACTGCCGACCGTAATGCCTTGAGTTTTACTTGTTAATTGATGACCACTAAGTTGAATAGGGATTTTGCACCATGCTTGCCGAGTTAATCCAGCTTCTTGCTGTTGTGAACGATGTTCTAACCAAAATTGGCAATGCACTATTCCACTTGGGCTTTGATGTCGTTTTGGCTGTGAAACAACGGTTCCAATCAGCGAAAAACGATTATCAATCTTCAAATTACTCTTCAGCATCCTCAAAATCGTTGTTATCAACATCAGCTAAAGCTTTACGATCATCTTTTGCTTTAACCATTGGGGACGCTTCTGTTACGGCGTGCTTAGTACGAATAATTACGTTACGAAGAATTGCATCGTTGTAACGGAAAGTTGTTTCAAGCTCGTCGATGACTTCTTGCGGTGCTTCTACATTCATTAACACATAGTGTGCTTTATGTAGTTTGTTAATTGGGTAAGCCAACTGACGGCGACCCCAATCTTCTAAGCGATGAATTTGACCACCAGCTTCTTTTACAGAACCTGTGTAGCGTTCAATCATGCCAGGTACTTGTTCACTTTGATCTGGGTGAACCATAAACACGATTTCGTAGTGACGCATTACTGCTCCTTACGGGTTAATCAGCCTCCGACTATAGACCAGTCGCCAATCTGCGGAAGCAAGGAACGAAAAAACGGAACGACTGTAAGGTCGCAAATTGTACTCAAATCTGCTTAAAAAGCAAGTTAAAAAACTACTTTATTGCTAAAAGCTGGAACATTTTTTCAGCGACTTGTTCTACAGTAATCTGCGCCATTAAATCTTTTCCATAAACTTTTGTACCCCACGGTAATGCCTGCCAATGTTTTCCATATTGTTGTTGTGCATTCTGTGCATATACCGAGATGACATTATCAACATCGTAATAAGGACCTGTACGTTGTGGGTTATGACAAGCATATAAACCTAATACTCGGGTTCGCTGCATCGTTGCCATATGTGCTGGTCCTGAATCTGAGGTAATCACCAGATCAGCTTCGCCCAATAAAGCAACTAACTGTTGCAATGAAGTTTTCCCTGCCAAATTCAAAATAGGTAATGGACAGCCTTGACATATCTGTTCTGCCACAGACATTTCATACGCATTAGGCGATCCAGTAATAATGACTTGGAGATTTTTTTCTGCCGCTAACCGAGCGATTTCAATATAACGCTCTAATAGCCAATCTTTCTCTTTTTTGCTCGAACAAGGAGAGATAACAACGGTTTTTCGTGTAGGATCAATAAATTTTTGTACATATTGACGATCCTCATCACTAATTGGAAAGTGCCAATAAGGCGCTTGTATCGGTACACCAATATATTCCGCAAAACTCAAAAAACCATCTAATACATGATAACCTCGCGCAGCCCCAACTTTACGATTAGTAAATAACCATTGTCCTTCTTTAGCGCGTTCTTTATTAAAACCAATTTTATATTTTGCCTTAATACCTAATGACAAAATTGAAGCCCGAATGGCAACTTGCATATCCAACAAAGCATCAAATTGATAGGCTCGTAATTGTTTCCATAAAGCAAATACCCCTTGCCAACCTTGTTTTTTATCAAATACGATAAATTCAATATTAGGAATATTTTTAAAGAGTTGTGCTTCAACTTTACCAATAATCCATACAATTTTCGTTGTCGGATAATAGGCTTGAATTTGCTGTACAGCAGCCAAGGCATTACATACATCACCAATCGCAGAGAGGCGTAAAATACATAATGATTTTGGTGGTTGAGAAAATAGACTCATGGAATTCACTCTTAATATGCTAAAATTGCCAACTATTTTAATCAAAAACCGTTTTCTACGCAGTAATACGAGGATAAAAATGCGTAAAATCCACTATTTATTTCACCCTGCACTAAAGGATACCGATTTAAGCCGTTATTTTGATCCTGAATTTTGGCAACAACAGCACAAAATTTTAGGTTCAGCAAAAGGGCGAGGTACCACGTGGTTTATCAATACACAAGCAGAAGTGGGGTGTAATAGTGCCTTACGCCATTATTATCGAGGTGGATTGTTCGGTAAATTGATTAAAGACCATTTTTTATATTTAGGTTTATCTCGTAGTCGAAGCATTAAAGAATTTAAGCTATTACAACAACTTACACAAAAAGGTTTACCTATTCCTACGCCTATCGCCGCACGAATTACCCGCACTTTCTGTTGCTATCGTGCCGATATTTTGATTGAGTTAATTGAAAATGGACAAGATCTCGTTGCGGTACTACAACAACGTGCTTTACCTGACGCATTATGGCGACAAATTGGACAACTGATTAAACAGCTGCACGATCAACAAGTGTTCCATAGTGATCTCAATGCACACAATATTTTGTTACAAACGCATCAGCAACAATATAAATTTTGGTTACTTGATTTTGATAAATGCAATTTTCGTGCGGGAGATGAATGGAAAGCCGCTAACTTACAGCGGCTATATCGTTCATTTCAAAAAGAAATTCAGCGCTACCAAATTCATTTTACTGAACAGAATTGGCAGGCTTTGCTACAAGGCTATCAAGCCGCTTGAGTAATTTGAGCAAATACACGTTCTGGTACTAATTTTTGAATATCCCCACCGTGCAATAGAATTTCACGCACCATTGTTGAGGAAACATACGACCATTTTTCTGATGGTGGGAAAAATAGGCTTTCCACGCCATTGGTTAATAAACGGTTTAGATGTGCCAGTTGTAATTCATAGTCAAAATCACTAGATGTTCTAGCACCACGAATAATGCCTTGAATTTTACGCTGTAAAATTAAATGTGCTAACAAGCCGTCAAAAGCAAGAATTTCCACATTATCCAGATCAGCGGTAGCCGCTTGTACCATTGCCAAACGTTGTTGTAATGAGAACATTGGCTTTTTACTCGGACTCGCTGCAACCGCTACAATTAATTTAGGGAACAACTTAGCCGCCCGACAAATAATGTCAAGATGTCCGTTAGTAATGGGATCAAATGTTCCTGGATAAATCATTGTAATCATTCTCTTTTTTCTCACTTAAATAGGGTGTTAATAAAGTTAATGTGCGCTGTAATGCACCACGATTCTGTTGTAAAAAAGCAAATCCTTGCTCACCATATTGGCTTGCTTTTACTGAATCGACCAATAAAGTGGTAATGGTTGCAGTTAAATCATCAACTGCACTTTCCACCACAAGTACCGCTGATAAAGAAACTAACGTGCTATAAATCTGTTTGAAATTAAAGGTATATTTCCCTGTTACGACAGGCATTTTAAACAACAGTGGTTCTAATGGATTATGCCCACCACGTTCAATTAAACTGCCGCCAACAAAGGCAATATCTGCCAACGCATACAATTTTAATAACTCACCCATCGTATCGCCTAATAAAACTTGGGTCATCGGTTCAATATACTGACATTCACTCCGTTTTTGATAATGCAGTGAATTTGCTTGTAGTAAATTTTCAACTTCACTAAAACGGGCAGAATGACGAGGCACTAAAATTAATAATAAATCAGGATAGGTTGCTAACAGACGTTGATGAGCCGCTAAAATCAATGTTTCTTCACCTGCGTGTGTACTGCCTGCAATCCAAACAGGACGTTCACCAATCAAGTGTTTTTTCGCTGCTCGATACTCTTCAATCTCCTGATCAGAGAGGACCAGATCAAATTTTAAATTCCCTGTACAAAGCACTTTGTCTTTGGGCACACCTAAGGCTTGATAGCGTTCTGCACTTAATTGATCTTGTGCAGCAACAGCTGTTAAACCTTGCCAAACCTCAGTTAATCCAGCAGAAAAATATTGATAATGTTTAGCGGATTTCGCTGATAAACGTGCATTAATTAATAACGTTGGAATCTTTTGTAAACGTAATTGATGTAATAAATTAAACCATAATTCCGTTTCGACAATAATAAAGGCTCTCGGTTGTAATTGTGTGATAAAACGACGCATTAGAAATGGTAAATCAAAAGGCAGATAACAATGCTGCACTTGTTTACCAAATAATGTGTGTACTTGATCTGAACCACCTGGCGTAAAAGTAGTAATAGTAAGTGGCGTGGCAGGATATTGGGCTAAGAGTTGGCGAATTAATGGCGCAACAAGTAATACTTCGCCAACAGAAGCTGCATGAATGACAACACTATTTGGTTGTAATGCCTGTTGCCAACAAGCAAACCGTTCTCGCCAACGCTGGCGATAGCCAATCTCTTTGCGACTTTTCCAGCCGAATAGGGCTAACACTACAGGCAGTAATAAATATAACAATATTGTATAGAGTTGGCGTAGCATTATGATTTCTCAGTTAAAAAACGATCCACACCATTTTTACAGTAAATTATTTTGTCATTAATTGCTTGCGCTAACAGTTGATCATTCTGTGGCAACGCATCTCTTGCTTCTTCCTTATGCCATAAATGATAAGCAATCGCGGCAAAACGAATATCCCGACGTTTCATGCCTGCATTAAAAAAACGCGCGACAAACTCACTATCTTCCCGCCCCCAACCAACAAAATCATTATTAAAACCATTTACTTTTAAGGCATCTTCACGGAAAAATGCCATATTGCACCCTCGAACCCCTTTGTAATAATTGGTTTTTGCTTTATGTAATAGACGGTTTAACCAATAGAGATGGCAGGCTGATAAACGTTTTTCAAACCGAGTTTCAATCCCAGATTGGTACCATTTTATCGTTGGATAATGACTTGGTTGGCGTAAAATCTCATCTGTTTTTGCTGCTGGTAAGGAAACCCGACTCCCCTGAACAAATACGTTACGTGTTGCATAACGGATATGATCTTGAACAAATAAAGGGTGTAGCACCATATCGCCATCGACAACAATAATATAATCACCTTTGGCAGTTGCTAATGCTCGATTTCTTGATTCCGCTAATTTAAACCCTTCATCTGGCTGCCAACAATGAATTAGTGGAATTGGATATAGTGCTTGATAACGTTCAATCACTTTCTTGGTTTCTTCTGTTGAACCATCATCAGCAACTAATACTTCTGTGGGTAATTGCTGTTGCTGTAATACTGAATTCAATACTGCCTCTAACGCATCTGGACGATTATAGGTCGTAATAATCAATGATGTGGTAATACGCTGATTGTACTCCATTAACTTGATATATTTATAATATGCGCCCATTGCATTTGCACAGGAAATCACAAATCCATCTTGCCCATCTAAAAAACCTTTTTTCAAAAAATAATGCTTAATAAATGATGAAAGCCCATGTGAAATGGCAGAAAACACAGAAGATTTTTTTCTTCCTACTTGTTGTTCGGCAAACAATGTCGTGTACTGCTGCATTTTTTGGATTAAATCTGCTGCACCAGCAAAAGAATAATGTAAAAAAGGTTGCTGTAATTGCACAACAGCCACATCAGTTGGAATGTCTAATGCTTCATGCACTAATTTTTGATTGAAACGTACATACTGGCGATGATAAAGACGTGGTACATAATTAGGATACCAGCCACACGTTTTAATGGCTTTACCACGATAGTGATTTAAACGAGATAATGCGTAAACCGTTTTAGTCTGGTTTAGATCCAGTGTGCTAAGTTCTTCTACCAACGCATTCGGTAATACTTCATCACTATCAATATTTAAAATCCAATCATGCTTCGCATACTCGGCGGCAAGATTTTTTAATGGACCAAAACCAATAAAAGGCGAGTGTTTAACCACGACATTATTAAATTTTTGTGCAAGCTCGAGCGTATTATCCGTTGAACCATTGTCTAATAGTACGACTTCATCAAATTGTGCTAATGCACTTAATACTTGCTCTAAATATTTCGCTGAATTTTTGACTAGCATCGTAACGCTAATTGGCAATTTTGCACTCATTTCATTATCCTTTTACTGATTAAACTCCATAAATAAAAATCCTCTTTACCTACTCGGTTTCAGAGGATTTTTCATCTACAAGATTAAGTTTAAATTAATCCTTCACACGTGAAACATATTCACCTGAACGTGTATCCACACGAATCACTTCACCGATTTGTACGAATAATGGAACACGCACTACTGCGCCAGTACTTAATGTTGCTGGTTTACCACCAGTACCTGCAGTATCTCCTTTCAAACCTGGGTCAGTATCCACAACTTCTAACTCAACAAAATTTGGTGGGGTTACACTGATTGGCGAACCGTTCCATAACGTTACGATACAATCAGCTTGATCCAACAACCATTTATCATTATCGCCAATCGCTTTTACATCTGCTGCAAGTTGTTCAAAGGTTTCGTTGTTCATGAAGTGCCAGAACTCTTCATCTTTATATAAGAATGTTAAGTTAGTATCCACAACATCTGCTGCTTCTACTGTTGTACCTGATTTAAAGTTTACATCTAACACTTTGCCAGAAATCAGTTTGCGAATACGAGTACGCGTAAATGCTTGCCCTTTTCCAGGTTTCACAAATTCATTTTCAACAATTACACAAGGCTCACCGTCTTGCATAAATTTAAGACCTGGTTTGAAATCACTGGTAGAATAACTTGCCATAATATCCTCATTAATGAAAAAATAGTGTCCTTTGTTTTGCATAAAAGGCTCACGTTTTTAAAAGTGCTTATGATAACCCAAAACTACCTGATTAGAGAAGTATCAAGTTGGACAGATTATCTAACAACGGCGATTTCTGATCCTGTTGAACTCATAAACTATCTCAAACTACCCATGGAAAATTATCAGCAAGATATTGCTGCGCGCCGTTTATTTGCGATGCGTGTTCCTTTGCCCTTTGTAGAAAAAATGCAAAAAGGCGATCCTAATGATCCTCTTTTTTTACAAGTAATGACCTCGCAAGCAGAATTTTTACCTGTTGCTGGTTTTGTCAAAGATCCCTTGCAAGAACAAGATAATCCTGTGCCAAACTTATTGCATAAATATCATAATCGGGTGTTATTAATGGTCAAAGGTGGTTGTGCAGTGAATTGTCGTTACTGTTTTCGCCGCCATTTCCCTTATGCGGATAATCCTGGTAATAAAACCAACTGGAAAAAAGCTTTAAACTACATTGCGCAACACCCTGAAATTGAAGAAGTCATTTTTTCAGGCGGCGACCCCTTAATGGCAAAGGATCACGAAATTGCTTGGTTAATGGAACAATTAGAACAAATTGCACATGTTAAAACATTGCGCATTCATACTCGCCTACCAGTTGTTATTCCGCAACGGATTACCGATGAATTACAACAACTTTTTGCAAAATCTAAACTCAATAAAGTGATGATATTGCATATTAATCATGCTAATGAAATTGATGATCTACTTGCCACGCATCTATCAAAACTCAAACAAGCAGACGTCATGTTGTTAAATCAATCGGTATTATTAAAAGGGATTAATGATAGCGCCCAGACCTTAAAAGCATTAAGTGATAAGCTATTTTCCGTTGGCGTCTTACCGTATTATTTACATCTATTGGATAAAGTTGAAGGCGCAAGCCATTTTTGGCTAAATGATCAACAAGCATTAACCATTTATCGTGAATTAATTGCGATTTCTTCAGGTTATCTCGTACCAAAATTAGCGCGCGAAATTGCAGGTGAAAAAAGTAAAACATGGTACAGCTAAAAATATTCTGACATAACTCAAGATAAACTTAGTAATACGTTATTTTTTCCTTTAAAATAGCACACCTAAATGTAAACACTCTGTAACCCACAATGGGTGAACTAATGAATTTTCTGTAAGGCAAATTGAACAATGCGCCTTACCAAAAACAAAAAATATTTCCCTATTTTTAATAGTTTGAGGTATATCGTGAGCAATATAGACAAGGAACAACAACCTGAACAACAAGACAACAAACAAAATGAATTGAATTTAGATTTCGATGAGTTTGAACCTATTACTCCGAAGAAATCTCCTCAAAAACCGTCATCACACCTTTCATTTTTGGATAAACTTAAAGCGTTATTAGCTAAAAGATCACTAGAGCAAGATACAACAACTCAATCTTTTGAAACAACAGATGAGAATGAAGATTCTGAGAACGAACCAACCACTCAGAATAAAACTCATGTAATCACAAATTTACCAACACGTTATCGCCGTTTAGCCATAACATCTATTGCTTTAATTCTAATTATCTGCCTATTTATTTGGCTAAAACCGAGTAGTCAACCAGTCGATCACTTATTATCACAAGAGAATACTTTACCAGTAGAGTTTCAGCCGATTGACCCAAACGAAATTTCAGAAACAAACCTTGCTGCGCAGCAAAGTTCCCCAGCAAATGGCGCAACAACATCAACACCAGCAGTAGCAGATACCGCAGCAAATAATGTGGCAGAGGTTAACGCGTTAACACAAGATAGTCATAAAGGAGCACCTCAAAGCTCAGCCCATTCTTCAATAACAACAGATACTCTTGCTAATACGGCAGAAAATAGTGCAAACGCAGTAGAAACACAACCAACCCTGACACAAGAACAACTTAATCAAATTGAACAAAAAGCTTATGAAGCAGAACAAGCGCGGTTAATTGCTCAAGCGAAAGCAAAAGCAGAACAACGAGCTCGCGAAGAATTCAAAGCAAAACAACAAGAAAGTCGTCGAGCTCAAGCGCTACTTGAGGGAAAAAATATACCTGTGGTTGAAGCAAAACCCGTTGCAAAAACACCTAAAGCGACGGCATCAACACCATCTACCTCATCAAGTGGTACCACTAAATATTTAACTGTTCCAGCAGGTACCTCACTCATGCAAGTTTTCCGTGATAACAAATTAAATATTGCCGATGTGAATGCGATGACAAAAGCAAACGGAGCGGGTAATGCATTAAGTAGTTTTAAACCTGGGGATAAAGTTGCGGTTAAAGTGAATAATGCAGGGCGTGTATCTGAACTCCAATTACCAAATGGCGCGAAATTTATCCGCCAAGACAATGGTTCATATATTTATAAAAAATAACCTACAAAAAACCTATTACTATAGGGTAATAGGTTTTTAATATCCCATAAAAAAGGTCTAGCGCTTGCTAGACCTCCATTTCAAATATAAAAACTAATTAAATGAATCTTTTAAGCGTTCGCTAGCACGCCGCGCTTCCCCTTTATGTTGTAGTTTATTAAGTTGACGTTCTAATTTCTCTTGTACATCATTAATTGCACAATACATATCTTCGTGTTCTGCTTTGGCGACAAGCTCACCAAAAGGTGTTCCAATCACCGCTTCTACCCCAAATCCTTTTGGTAATTTTTGCAAAATAAAGTGAGGATTAATTAATTGGGTTTGCCATTTACCTAATTTAGCTAAACGTTCCTCAATATGAGTACGAATTGCAGGAGTAATATCCATTTGTTTACTAGTAATATTTAGGGTCATAACATTTACCTCTCTTTGTATGAAGGCTGTTTCCAGCCAAGAAAAAAATCCTGTTCTTGTTTAAGAACATAATGCGAGAACATTCTCTTTTCAAGCCTTTTTACGTTTATTTTTCAGAATAGTGAAGTAAATCAAACTTAACGAATAATTTTCCTGTTTTTCAGCCTAAGCTATTTTTTATGTTAAAATCTCCGCCATTATTTTGTTTTATTAAAAAAATTATGCAGACTGATTTCTCTGAAATAGCTTATTCAACACAATTAGCACAGAAAAAAAACTATTTAACTCAACTACTTGCTCCTTACACCCAAACTGAGCTTGCGCTATTTTCATCTGCACGACAACATTATCGTATGCGTGCAGAATTTCGTGTATGGCACGAGCAAGAAGAGTTATATCACATTATGTTTGATCAGCAGACCAAACAGCGACAACGTATCGATACATTCCCGATTGCGAGTTTATTAATCAATCAAATGATGCAAGCTCTGTTGCCATTATTAAAGCAGCAACCCGTTTTACGCTATAAGCTGTTTCAAATTGATTATTTGAGTACGTTAAGCAATAAGATTATTGTTAGCCTGCTTTATCATAAAACGTTAGATGACGAATGGCTTGCTGCTGCGAAACAGCTAAAAACCCAATTAGAACAACAGGGTTTTAATTTACAGTTGATTGGTCGTGCTAATAAACAAAAGATCTGTTTAGATCAGGATTTTATTGATGAAATATTGCCAATCAATGGTAAAAACTATGTTTATCGTCAAGTAGAAAATAGCTTTACTCAACCAAATGCAGGCATAAATTGTCAGATGATTGAATGGGCATTGGCTTGTACACAAAATGCTACAGGCGATTTATTGGAACTCTACTGTGGAAACGGCAATTTTTCGATTGCGTTGGCACAAAATTTTAATAAAGTGCTCGCTACAGAAATCGCTAAACCCTCTGTGCAAGCAGCGCAATTTAATATTGCAGCAAATCATATCGACAACTTGCAGATTATCCGCATGTCTGCCGAAGAGTTTACGCAAGCATTGCAAGGTGTGCGTGAATTTAATCGCTTAAAAGGCATTCATCTGCAAGATTACCAATGTAATACAATTTTTGTTGATCCACCGCGAGCAGGTTTAGATCCAGCAACGTTGCAAATGGTACAGCAGTACGACAATATCTTATATATTTCCTGTAATCCTGAAACATTAGTACAGAATTTAGCAACCTTATGCCAAACACATCGCATTGAAAAAGCAGCACTTTTTGATCAATTCCCTTATACCCACCATATCGAAAGTGGTGTTTATTTGGTGAGGAAATAATGGAAATTCAATTAATTAATGAGAGTCAACAGCCAGAAAAATTCCAACAATTAATTGATAAATGGCAATTCATACATCAAGATAACGCGCTATTTGCTTTAGTTCTCACTGAGCAACGCTTAGAGTTGCGTAAAACAGATGAAGCAAAATTAGGTCCAATTACAGTAGATTTTGTTGAAGGCGCGATGGCACATCGGCGTAAATTTGGCGGCGGTAGAGGTGAAGCCGTGGCTAAAGCTGTTGGCATAAAAAAAGGTAAATTGCCACACGTACTTGATGCAACAGCAGGATTAGGGCGAGATGCCTTTGTGTTAGCCTCGATTGGTTGCCACGTTTCATTAGTCGAGCGTCATTCTGTGGTAGCAGCACTATTAGCAGATGGTTTGCAACGTGCTTATCAAGATGCAGAAATTGGTGAGTTTATGCAGCAACGAATGCAATTATTGCCAATAAAAACGATCGCAGAATTAGATCCGCAAACCAACCATTTTGATGTGGTTTACTTAGATCCTATGTTCCCACACAAAACAAAAAGTGCCTTAGTGAAAAAAGAGATGCGCGTCTTTCAGTCGTTGGTAGGTGCAGATTTAGATGCCGATCAGTTACTGGAAATCGCATTGAAATTGGCACACCGAGTTGTTGTTAAACGCCCCGATTATGCCAATTATTTAGCTAATAAAATCCCTCATTTTAGCCAGAAAACGAAAAACCATCGTTTTGATATTTATATTGCCAATTAGCCATGATTTTCTGCTGTTTGCGTCAGACTTAGTATAGCTAACTTACGCATAATGGCATTTAACACCACACCATACACTGGCACAAAAAAGAGTAATCCAATAAAAAGCTTAAATACGTAATCCACAAAACCAAGTTCTACCCAATTTGCTGCCATAAAAGGATCTGTGCTGTGATAGAACGCGATCGCAAAGAACGCAAAAGTATCACAAAGGCTACCAAATACCATTGAACTCGCTGGCGCAATCCACCACGTTTTTAATTGTCTGAGTCGGTTAAAAACAAGGATATCCAATAATTGACCAAATACATACGCCGCAAAACTAGCAAAAGAGATGCGAAAAACAAAGAGATTAAAAGTTGCTAATGCCACCACACCTTGATACTGCGAATCTGAAAACAATGTAGAAATCACATAACTTACGACTAATGCAGGCAACATCACCCAAAAAATAATCCAGCGCGCTTCTTTTGCTCCAAATACTCGTACGGTTAAATCCGTAGCAAGAAAAATAAATGGGAAAGTTAATGTTCCCCATGTGCTATGAAAACTAAAATCGAACCAAGCTAGGTTAATTGTAAAGGGAATTTGCACGAGATAATTGCTGATCGCAATGATAAAAATATGGAAAAAGGTTAATAAAATAAGTGCGCGACGTTTTTCACGATCGCTAAATAGTGTTTGTGCTGAAATCATCTTGTGTCCTTTTTATTACATATATCATTTGGGGTGAGGGAACCCAAGTAAAAATAGGGTTGTATAATATATGTTTATTTTTATCTTGCAATAGAAAAATAATCAGAGTGCTAAGATCTTGTTTGCGCAAAATAGATAATGAATTTAGCAATATAATTATTCAGTTTGTTGACAAGTCATATTCATTTTGGGTTTATTTTTCACTCACATTGAGATTTAGGTTTCACCCTAAAGGGCGCTCCATTTTTTGCTCGTGCAAAGAAAAGTGGGAAAAACAAAAAGCATTGCTTTTTGAGCGCTGCTTGCAGCGACCCGAAGGGTGAACAAGTGAGCTGAACGAACTTGTGAATAATAGACACCCTAGTACCATGCTACTTCCTCATTTCGTCAAGATTTTTCGGGCGGCAAAAAACTGATATTTTTCTTCACAAAACTCTGAAAAATTAGACGTTTTTTGCCTAAAAATCTTTCCTCCATTCGGGAAAGACACAAGGGAACCCATTGAGTATTTTATAAAGATCTTACTTAACTCTGATTTGTCAGTAGTCTAAGTATCATTAATCCCCCATAAATTTAAATAAACTCCTGCAATTCTGGATTAATTGGCGTTTCTGCAAGATTGTTAACATAATTACATAATGTAGCAAGACTCACCCCTAAAATAACATCAATCGCATTTTGTGGTGTATACCCTGCAGCAAAAAACGCCTGTAATTGCGCTTGCGTCAGTTTTGCTTTTTGCAAAATTACAACAAGTGTAAAACGCGCTAACGTATCAAGTTTTGCAGACGCATCAATTCTCGCCGTTGTTCTAATCGCCTCGACCACCTCTTTAGGCATACGCAGTAACTTTAATGAAATTTTTGTATGCCCCGCCACACAAAACCCACAGCCATTTACAACAGCCGCCGTAATTTGTACCACTTCTCTTTCCTCTGCTGTTAAACTATTTCGTCCATTAATTTCGCCAACAGTACGGTAAGTTTCTAATGCAGTAGGCGCATTGGCTAATACGCCAATTAAGTTAGGAATAAAACCATTTGCTTTTTTTACTGCCTCTAATACTGAGCGAGTAGATTCAGGTGCGCTTTCAATCGTGTGAATTGGGAATACTGACATAATTTAATCCTCGTATATTCATTTATAAATAGGGTTAGCAAAAATAATAAATGACCCACATCACATTTCTAAATATGAAAAATCACTTTAATATAATGAAATATTATAAAAGCGGTTAAAGTACATTCTGATATACTGGCAATCAGGATTATGGGGAAAAATGATCACAATAAAAAATAATTATAAATCATATTATTTACTGAAATATTAGGACAATATTATGCAAAATTACGGTGCAACCATTAGTCAGTTTGGTGAAGCAGATGTTCTTATCTTTCAAGAACATTTACCTCTTCCAGAAATTTCTCCACAGCAAGTATTAATTGAAAATCATTTTGCAGGCATTAATCCTGTTGATTTTAAAACACGCAAAGGGTTAGGGTGGGGAGCAGAAAAATTTAAATCACGCTTTCCTGCTATTTTAGGATTTGATGTTGCTGGAATTGTGATTCAGGCGGGTAGTGAAAGTGGTTTTACCATTGGTGATCGTGTTACCGCCCTCACTTTTGAGGGTGGCGGTTATGCGCGTTATGTCGCGGTCGATGCAGCTTTAGTGGCAAATGTGCCTGAACAAGTTTCATTACTTGCCGCAGGTGCAATGCCAACCGTTGCAGTAACTGCTTACCAAATATTAAAACAAGCTAACTTACAACCAGAGCAACATATTCTGCTTTCTGCACCATTAGGTGGTGTAGGTCATTTATTGTTGCAATTACTTGCTAAACAACCAGTGAAAATTTCCGTTATCTGCTCTCAAGGCAAAAGTGAAGCGGCATTAGCATTAGGTGCAACACAATGGTTTGATTATCACCAGCCAAAAAATTATCCCGATTTACAGGCTGATCTCTTTATTGATTTAGTCGGTGGTGAAAGTGGTGTAAATGCGTTAAAAATGGTGAAAAAAGGTGGACGTGTGATCTGTATTCCAACCATTTATGTCCCTTTATTACAACAGGCTGGTGAACAACAACAACTGATTGTGGAAAAAATGCTTGCCGTACCAAGCCGAGATGATCTCGCTACTATGTTAGGTTACTTAGCAAATAACACATTACATTTACAGATTGCACAAATTTTTCCACTTAAAGAAATACAAACGGCACACCGTTTATTAGAAACAGGTGCTACACAAGGAAAAATTATTTTAGATCTTAATTATTTATAACAAGTGAGTATTTCTTTATAAGAAATAAAAATTTGTTCTAAGAAATGACTATACAATCACAAGTCTCCGATCTTAAAATAAAAAAAGCCACTCATCTGAGCGGCAATAACCTAAGGAACTAATTTAAACAACCATTATGTTGCAGCTTATAAGACAAAGCGATTTTAGAAAAGTTCAATTAAATTAAAAATAAGGATTTTTTCATGCCATTACTAGACAGTTTTAAAGTTGACCATATCAAAATGCAAGCACCTGCCGTACGTGTTGCTAAAACGATGCAAACCCCAAAAGGCGACCAAATTACCGTTTTTGATTTACGCTTTTGCAAACCAAACAAAGATAGCATCAGTCCGAAAGGCATTCATACCCTTGAACATCTTTTCGCTGGATTTATGCGTGATCACTTAAATAGTAGTAATGTAGAAATTATTGATATTTCACCAATGGGGTGCCGTACAGGGTTCTATATGAGTTTAATTGGCTCTCCAACTGAACAACAAGTTGCTCTTGCTTGGGAAAAAGCCATGCAAGATGTATTAAAAGTTGAAAGTGAAAAACAGATTCCTGAATTAAATGAATATCAGTGTGGAACCTATACCGAACATTCACTCGCTGATGCTAAAATTGCCGCCCAAAAAGTATTAGAACTGGGCATTGGCATTAATAATAATCAGGATTTACTCCTTGATGACAGTTTTTTAAATCACTAATTTTTTAAGCCAAGTTTTCTAACTTGGCTTTTTATTTTTTACTAGATCTATAGACTATATTTGCACACAACAGAGGATATTTTATGACAACATTGGGTACACCGCTTACACCTGTAGCAACAAAAGTAATGATGCTAGGATCAGGCGAATTAGGGAAAGAAGTTGTGATTGAGTTACAACGCCTTGGCGTCGAAGTGATTGCAGTCGATCGCTATGACAATGCGCCTGCACAACAAGTAGCACACCGTTCCTACACTATCTCAATGCTAGATGGTGCAGCACTCAAAGCATTGATTGAAAAAGAAAAACCTGATTATATTGTCCCAGAAGTCGAAGCGATTGCAACAGATACGTTAGTCGAGTTAGAACAACAAGGTTTTAACGTCATTCCGTCGGCAAAAGCAGTGAAATTAACGATGAATCGTGAGGGAATCAGACGTTTAGCGGCTGAAGAATTAGGTTTGCCTACCTCAC
Source organism: Gallibacterium trehalosifermentans (assembly GCF_042433055.1). Classification (NCBI taxonomy): domain Bacteria; kingdom Pseudomonadati; phylum Pseudomonadota; class Gammaproteobacteria; order Pasteurellales; family Pasteurellaceae; genus Gallibacterium; species Gallibacterium trehalosifermentans. Next base: position 51,373 of record NZ_JBHLWB010000007.1, on the reverse strand, counting down.
CATTCCGTTTTGTTGATAACTTCACAGATTTTCAACAAGCAGTGAAGGATATTGGTTTACCTTGTGTAGTCAAACCAATTATGAGCTCTTCTGGGCATGGGCAGAGTATTCTAAAAAATTCAAATGATTTAGAAAAAGCATGGCAATATGCCCAAGAGGGTGGGCGTGCTGGCGGTGGTCGGGTCATTGTCGAAGGATTTATCAAATTTGACTATGAAATTACTTTATTAACCGTTCGTCATCGTGATGGCACCGCTTTCCTCGCCCCAATAGGGCACGTTCAAGTAGATGGCGATTATCGTGAATCTTGGCAACCACAAGTAATGAGTGAAGTGGCTTTACAGAAAGCCCAACAAATCGCTGAAAAAATCACTGGTGCATTAGGTGGTTACGGCATTTTTGGCGTTGAATTGTTTGTTTGTGGTGATGACATTATTTTCAATGAAGTTTCACCTCGTCCACATGATACAGGTATGGTTACCCTAATTTCACAAGATCTGTCTGAGTTTGCACTACACGCGCGAGCTATTCTTGGCTTACCAATTCCACAAATTAAATTACTTGCACCAAGTGCGTCCAAAGCAATCGTTGTTGAGGGTAAATCAACACAAGTCAGTTTTGCTAATTTAGAAAAAGTGTTAGCTGAACCTGATACAGGCTTACGTTTATTCGGTAAAGGCGAAGTGAACGGACACCGTCGGTTAGGAGTAATTTTAGCCAGTGCAGAAGAAACAGAACAAGCACGGGCTAAAGCAAAACGCGCTTATGATCAATTAGTAATAAAACTATAAAATACAAAGAGGTCGGATACTTGTATCCGACGCTTTCAAACCCTTACCAAAAATTGTTGGATTTAAAAATTCGAGTGAGATGACTATTCCAACGCCTTTTTTAAATCAAGCACAAAGTGCTTTTGTTGTTTTGCTAAATAAAATTTGACAAAAGGTTTGATAAACCACTTTTTGGCAATGACATTTTCTGTAAATTCAATTTGCGTTTCATCTCCTTTAGCAATAAAAACCCCAATCCAATGCCCTTTGATATGGCTATTTTCCATATCAAATTCCCAGCGTTTATAGGGTTCTTGGGCGGTAATGGTAAATGTCGTGGCATATCCCTCTTTGCTATATTCGATAAATTGCTTGTCATTAATTATTTTCGTTTTGCGAATATCGCTCCGCCAAGCAGGGTAGTTCTCCACCGCTAAAATAAGTTCCCAAACTTTGTGAATATCCTTTTTGATGATTGATGTGATGCTTGAAATTGCCATTTCCCCCCCCCCAAAAAAAATCCGAGTTGTTTTTCTCTTCAATTAAATTTGTATCATCAAATGATGTGATTAGAAAATAAAGTGTAGGTCGGAGACTTGTATCCGACCTCTAAACTATCAAACTTTTGCTATAAAGATATTCTCTTATATTGATAGAAATTCAATCTTACCATCTGCTCATTTCTTTCCAATTATCACATTTCCCCCTATATATTTATTTTTCGGCAAAAATTTATCAAATTTGTGATCTTGATTAAAACATTTTATTAACAAAAAATTGATTATTATTTAACTTTTCTGTAAGTTGTTAATACCTAAGCGATTCGTTAAGCCGTGCATCGCTCTTACTCACTCACTAAGGAGAAGATGCTTATGCAACAATTAGATTCAATCTTAAAAGAAAACCGTATATTCCCTCCTAGCGATGAATTCCGTCAACAAGCGAATATCGGTAATAATGAACAATATCAACAACTTTGGGACTTTGCTGATCAAGATTATTTAAATTATTGGGCAGATTTAGCACGAGAATTAATTAGTTGGAAAAAACCATTTATGACCATCTTTGATGGCAGTAATGCCCCTTTCTATAAATGGTTTATTGATGGCAAACTCAATGCCTCCTATAACTGTTTAGATCGGCATTTACCTGATAAATCTGACAAAGTGGCTCTCATTTTTGAATCTGATTTTGGGCAAGTGAATACCTTTACTTACCAACAACTACATAATCGTGTTTGTCGTTTTGCTAATGCGCTGCGTGAACAAGGTGTTCGTAAAGGTGATCGTATCGTGATTTATATGCCGATGGTTGTCGAAGCTGTGATTGCTATGCAAGCATGCGCCAGAATTGGGGCAATCCATTCCGTTGTTTTTGGCGGCTTCTCTGCCAGTGCATTACGTGATCGTATTGAAGATGCTGGCGCGAAAATAGTCATTACCGCTAATGGCGGTTTACGCGGTGGTAAAATTATTCCACTAAAAGAAACTGTCGATAATGCCTTAGAAATGGGCTGCGAAACCATTGAAAAAGTGATTGTTTATTATCGCTTAAATATTGATACACCTTGGGTAAAAGGACGAGATCTTTGGTGGCACGAATTATCAAAAAATCAACCTGCATTTTGTGAGCCTGAATGGTTAGATGCCGAAGATCCTTTATTTATCCTTTATACCTCAGGTTCAACAGGTAAACCAAAAGGCATTGTGCATAGTACCGCTGGTTATTTACTCGGCGCAATTAATACTTTCCGCAATATCTTTGACAATAAACCAGAAGATGTTTATTGGTGTAGTGCTGATGTGGGCTGGATTACAGGGCATTCCTATGTTTGTTATGGTCCATTAGCCAATGGCGCAACACAAGTCATTTATGAGGGGGTACCAAGTTATCCTGATGCGGGACGGATCTGGCGGATTATCCAGCGCCATAAAGTCAATGTCTTTTATACCTCGCCGACTTTAATTCGTGCTTTAACTCGCTTTGGTGATCATATTCCACGTAAATATGATCTCTCCTCATTACGTTTATTAGGTAGCGTAGGGGAACCAATTAATCCATCGGCATGGATATGGTTATATGATGTTATTGGGCAAGGGCGCTGCCCGATTGTTGATACTTGGTGGCAAACTGAAACGGGTTCAATAATGTTATCCCCATTACCTGGTATTACGTCCTTAAAACCAGGTTCTTGTACCTTACCACAGCCAGGCATTATGGCAGATGTTGTTGATGAAACTGGACAAAAAATTACCGATAGCAGTGGTGGTATTTTAGTCATAAAACGCCCTTTCCCATCTATGTTGCGTACGGTTTGGAATGATGATCAACGGTATAAGAAAACCTATTTTCCTGAAGAACTCGGTGGTAAATATTACGTCGCTGGCGACTCAGCTCATCGTGATGAAGATGGTTATTTCTGGATTCTTGGTCGTACTGATGATGTACTCAATGTTTCAGGGCATCGTCTTGGCACCATGGAAATTGAATCAGCATTAGTCGCTAATGAAAAAGTCGCAGAAGCGGCTGTTGTTGGTAAACCAGATGAAATCAAAGGGGAAGCGATTGTGGCGTTCGTGGTATTAAACCGTTCAATTCCTGATGATCAGGAGGCTAAACACGTCGCCGAAGAACTCAAACAATGGGTGGCACAAGAAATTGGCAAAATTGCCCGACCAGAAGATATTCGTTTTGCAGAAAACTTACCAAAAACACGTTCGGGTAAAATTATGCGCCGTTTATTACGTTCGATTGCGAAAAATGAAGTCATCACACAAGATATTTCTACCTTAGAAAATCCGCAAATTATTGGGCAACTACAACGCCAAATTTTATAATTTTCTTTATTTCATCTATGCCAACAAACTTGCTGTTTGTTGGCTTTTTTATAGCTAAAAAGCGTATCATCTCTAAGATAAATTCCATTCAGTTATAAAATATAGCCAATAGGCATTGTTCATCTTTTCTGCTTAAGAGTAATCTACTTGCATCTTAATCAATGAATATATCATTCGGAGAAATTAATTATGACTATTTATGCAGATAACACATTAAGTATTGGCCACACTCCTCTCGTTCGTTTACAACATTTTGGACAAAACGGTAATCTTGTGGTGAAAGTTGAAGGTCGTAACCCAAGTTTCAGCGTAAAATGCCGTATTGGTGCCAATATGGTTTGGCAAGCAGAGAAAGATGGTATTTTAACTAAAGATAAAGAAATTATTGATGCAACCAGTGGTAATACTGGCATTGCACTTGCCTATGTTGCTGCTGCTCGTGGTTATAAAATTACTATTACAATGCCTGAAACCATGAGTAATGAACGTAAAAAACTCCTAAAAAGCCTTGGTGTAAACCTTATTTTGACTGAAGGTGCTAAAGGTATGAAAGGTGCCATTGCGAAAGCAGAAGAAATTTTAAACTCTGATCCAGATCGTTATGTGATGCTTAAACAATTTGAAAACCCAGCTAACCCTGCTATCCATCGCCAAACAACTGGTCCTGAAATTTGGAATGATAGTGAAGGTAAAATTGATGTGCTTGTTGCTGGAGTAGGGACTGGTGGTACCATTACTGGTATTTCACAATATATTAAATTAGACCAGAAGAAAAACATTGTTTCAGTTGCTGTTGAACCAGAAGAATCACCAATTATTACTCAATATCTTGCTGGGGAAGAATTAAAACCAGGTCCACACAAAATTCAAGGAATTGGAGCAGGTTTTATTCCAAAAAACCTTGACCTATCATTAGTTGATCGTGTTGAAAAAGTAGATAGTGATACGGCAATTAAAACTGCTCGTTTGTTACTTGAAAAAGAAGGTCTTTTAGTAGGAATTTCTTCTGGTGCTGCAGTAGCTGCTGCGGATCGTATTGCAAAACTACCAGAATTTAAAGATAAATTAATTGTTGCTATTTTACCGTCTGCGGCGGAACGTTACCTCAGTACTGCATTATTCGCAGATATTGAGATTTAATTTCTCTTTCTCCTGTGTGTAAATCAAACGCTTGTCTTACTACTATAGGCAAGCGTTATTTTTACCCCTTATCTTTCAAGGTATTAATTACTAAACACTGCTTAACTGTATGTTGATCACACTGCACCATGCTCTCTAATAACTCACGAATTTTTTGTAACTCTTTAATTTTCTCATCTACTAACAATAGATGATGTTCTGCAATCTGATTAGCATCTTGGCAATCTGTTTCTGGAGAATTTTGTAACATCAACAACGTTTTAATTTCTGATAAATCAAAACCTAACGTACGACAAGATTTAATAAATTTTAATTGCTGCAAATGCGTTACAGTAAATTGTCGATAACCATTACTTGCTCTTTGAGCAGGAAAAATTAGCTGTGATTTTTCATAAAAACGAATTGTTTCAATATGAATGCCACTTTTTAAACTCAGTTGTTTAATTGTAAAAAATTGCATAATACGCTTGACCCTGTAATGACTACAGGCTTTATAGTCTAGTCCTATTTCTTTTCAAGTAAAGGAGTTTATTATGGCGTGTGAACATCAACATTGTTGCTCAACAACCATACAATCGGAAAAATATCGAAAAATACTTTGGTGGGCATTCTCTATTAATGCACTTATGTTTATTGTAGAAATTATTGGAGGTATTAAAGCAGGATCTGTATCACTCCTCTCCGATAGTTTAGATTTTTTAGGTGATAGTGCTAATTATCTCATCAGTCTATTTGTATTGGGCAAAACGCTAAATTTACGAGCAAAAGCATCATTATTAAAAGCCTATACTATGGGAATTTTTGGTATTTGTATTGTATTCTCTACCCTCTACCAACTATGGCAGGGAGAAATACCTAACTATCACGAAATGGGAATTATTGGTATATTAGCCTTTGTTGCCAACCTGCTTATTGCATTTCTACTTTATGCTTTCCGAGAGGGAGATAGCAATATGCGAAGTGTTTGGCTTTGCTCTCGGAATGACGCGATTGGTAACTTAATGGTTATTTTAGCCGCAATCGCTGTATTCTATACTCAAAGCAATTTACCTGATCTGATCGTGGCGGCTTGTATGTCTTATCTCGCTCTAAAAGCGGCGTGGTTAATCTACAAACAGGCAAAACAAGAGTTGCAATAAATACATCATTTCCTTGAAAACGATTCCCTCTCTTCACTCACACTAAATTAACAAGAGAGGGAATTTATTAGATAGCTTAAACAAAATTAAAACTCTGTAATACCGCTAACGGATAACGTTTTCCTGCTAAATAATCTGATACAGATTGCCAGACTAACGGATTACGTGCAGCATTTCCCTCTTGTTGAATATAGTGTTGAAACTCCTCTACTGTAAGCCATAATGCACCACTAATATCACTATCATGCGGTTGTGGCTCAACACACTCATCTAATTCAACAATAAACACAAAACGAAAATAATCTTTTCCTGAACGAGGTGCGTGCCACTGATAAACACCCAATAACGCCTGCATATCCGCAACAATCCCTGTTTCTTCAAATAATTCTCTTTTTGCCCCCTCCAACAAGGTTTCATTTTCTTCTAAATGACCTGCTGGCTGATTAAGCGTCATCTTGCCGTATTCAAATTCCTCAACAAATAAAAATTTATCTTGGCAATGTACGACACAAGCCATAGTAATTCTTGGATTTAACATATCTCCTCCGCTAATTTCAAACGTTGTAATAATTGTCGTTTTTCCTTCTCATTTAATAAATAACTTTTACCTAATGCCAGTTCTGGAAAATCAAATAAACGAAAACCTGCCAATGATACACGCACTAAACGCAAAGTCGGAAAACCAATATGTGCAGTCATCCTGCGTACTTGTCGATTACGTCCCTCATGAATAGTAATTTCTAACCAACTGGTTGGAATATGCTTACGTTCTCGAATGGGTGGATGACGTTCCCATAAATTTATCGGTTCAGGGATTAATTTCACCTTTGCGGGCAAGGTTTTACCATCATTTAGTATCACACCTTTACGCAACTCAGTAAGCGCTTCCTCTGTCGGAATGCCTTCGACTTGCACCCAATATGTTTTCGCTAATTTAAATTTAGGTGTTGTTAACCGATGCTGAATCTCACCATGATTTGTCAGGATCATTAACCCCTCACTATCACGATCAAGCCGACCACAAGGATAAATATCTGCTATCGAAATAAAATCTTTTAAGGTTTGTCGTCCTGCTTCATCACTGAATTGACTCAATACATCATACGGTTTATTAAATAAAACAACCTTAGTTTCTGACAAAGTAGGTTGCCGTTTTATTCCTGATGCTTTTCGTGAATTTCGATAATTTGTACGCGTAAAATTTCTCATTAAATTATTAAAAGAATGTTAAAAATGTGATGTAGATACCTGTTCCAATTAGGCATTTATTCTATACTAAAACCTATTTGATTGCTGACTATCCCTGACTAAATTTCTTAGCAAAAGCAGCCTTCAAAAAATTATTTTTCCTTTGTTTTCTTAAATTTCTTATTGGAAGGACAACTCATGCAAACTCATATAAAAAAGCCAACCCAAGGTAAACCTATCCAACTTACTGCAAATGGTCAATTAATTGTACCTGATCAACCAATTATTCCCTTTATTGAGGGAGATGGCATTGGAGTTGATGTTACCCCAGCAATGCAGAAAGTCATTGATGCCGCAGTCGCTAAGGCTTATGCAGGAAAACGCAAAATCCAATGGTTAGAAATTTACGCAGGTGGCAAAGCAAATCAAGTTTATGGTGAAAATACTTGGTTGCCTGATGAAACGATTGAGGCTATTCGTCAATATCATGTTGCAATTAAAGGTCCACTTATGACACCCGTTGGCGGTGGAATTCGCTCTTTAAACGTGGCTATGCGTCAAGGATTAGATCTCTATAACTGTTTACGTCCGATTCGCTATTATGATGGTACACCAAGTCCCGTAAAACACCCTGAATTAATCAATATGGTGATCTTCCGTGAAAACTCTGAGGATATTTATGCTGGCATTGAATGGACGGCTGGTTCTGATGAAGCAAAAAAAGTAATTCATTTCTTACAAACAGAAATGGGCGTAAAAAAGATCCGTTTTACAGAAGAGTGTGGTATCGGTGTTAAACCAGTTTCTAAACAAGGCACACAACGCTTGGTGAGAGCCGCCTTACAATATGTGATTGATAATAATCGTGATTCATTAACTTTAGTGCATAAAGGTAATATTATGAAATTTACTGAAGGTGCATTTAAAGAGTGGGGATACCAAGTTGCTACTGAATTCGGGGCGACATTCATTGATCAAGGTCCTTGGCTAAAACTTACCAATCCAAAAACAGGCAAAGAAATTATCATTAAAGATTGCATTGCAGATGCGTTTCTGCAAGAAATTCTCCTACACCCGACCGATTATGATGTCATTGCGACATTAAACCTAAATGGTGATTACATTTCTGATGCACTTGCTGCACAAGTAGGTGGTATCGGTATTTCTCCTGGGGCAAATATTGGTACAGATGCCGCTATCTTTGAAGCAACACATGGCACTGCACCAAACATTGCTGGTAAAAATATTGCTAATCCAGGTTCATTAATTTTGAGCGGTGAAATGATGTTGCGTCATTTAGGCTGGTTTGAAGCAGCCGATTTAGTGGTTTCTGCGGTTGCAAAAACTATTGCTAATAAAACAGTTACCGCAGATTTTGCGAATATGATGCAGGGCGCAACGTTACGTTCTACCAGTGAATTTGCCGAAGATATCATGCAGAATATGTAAGTTTATAAAAAAGGAGAGGATTTCACCTCTCCTTTTTCATCACTATTATTACAAAGTTAGACATTAAATCTAAAGTGCATTACATCACCATCTTGCACAATATACTCTTTCCCCTCTAAACGCCATTTACCTGCTTCTTTTGCGCCATTTTCACCACCAAACTCCACAAAGTCCGCAAAACTAATCACTTCTGCGCGGATAAACCCTTTTTCAAAATCGGTATGAATCACTGAAGCAGCTTTTGGCGCTGTCGCCCCAACTGGAACTGTCCAAGCACGCACTTCTTTTACCCCTGCAGTGAAATAAGTTTGTAAATTTAATAACTTATAACCCGCACGAATCACACGATTTAAACCAGGTTCTTCTAGCCCAAGCTCTTGCAAAAACTCTATTTTTTCTTCGTCTTCTAGTTCTGCAATCTCTGCTTCAATCGCCGCACATACAGGAACTACTACAGCCCCCTCTTTCTCTGCGATTTCACGCACTCTATCAAGATACGGATTATTTTCAAATCCATCTTCATTCACATTGGCAATATACATTGTTGGTTTTAACGTTAAGAAGTTATAGCTTTTAATTGCCTGTAATTCTTCTTTATCTAAACCAATCGAACGAATCATGCCTGCATTTTCGAGAACGGGCAAACATTTTTCCATAATAGATAATTCAAATTTTGCCTCTTTGTCGCCACCTTTAGCACGTTTTTGCAAACGTTGAATTGCTTTTTCGCAACTTTCTAAATCGGCTAATGCTAATTCTGTATTAATTACTTCAATATCGTCAGCAGGATCAATTTTCCCTGCAACATGCACAATATCATCATTTTCAAAACAGCGAACCACATGTCCTATCGCATCTGTTTCCCGAATATTAGCTAAGAATTTATTCCCGAGTCCTTCGCCATTTGATGCACCTTTAACCAAACCAGCAATATCCACAAATTCCATCGTGGTTGGTAGCACTCGTTGTGGATTCACGATTTTTGCCAATTCATCTAAACGACTATCTGGCATCGGTACAACCCCTGTATTTGGCTCGATGGTACAAAACGGATAATTTGCTGCTTCAATTCCAGCTTTAGTTAACGCATTGAATAACGTTGATTTACCAACATTTGGTAAACCGACAATACCACATTTAAACCCCATAATTTGTCCTTTTTATGCTACATGGAATCCATTTAAGCGATTCATCGCTTTATCGATTCCTTCTTTAATCAAAATTTCAACACAACGTTCTGCTTCATCTAACGCTTGATCAATTAACTGCTGATCTTGTGGCGAAGCTTTACTTAATACATAACCAGCCACTAAATTTTTATCACCAGGATGACCAATTCCTAGACGTAAACGGTAAAAATTTTTACTATTTGCTAACTGCGCAATAATATCTTTTAAACCGTTGTGTCCACCATGTCCACCGCCAAGTTTTAATTTGGCACTGCCTGGTGGTAAATCCAATTCATCATGAATAACCAAAATCTCTTCTGGCAAAATACGATAAAAAGTTGCTAATGCCCCTACTGATTTTCCACTTAAATTCATAAATGTCGTTGGGACTAATAAACGTACATCTTGCCCTGCAATAGTAACCATTGCCGTTTTGCCGAAGAATTTATTTTCTTCCTTTAAATTTACATTAAAACGACGCGCGAGTCGCTCTATTAGCCATTCGCCAGCATTATGGCGAGTATCGCTATATTTGTTGCCTGGATTCCCCAAACCTACAATTAATTTAATTTTTGCCACAATTCTTATCCTGTCGCTAAAAACGGCTTGCTATTGTATGCAAAAACCCCTACTTCTACAATCGCAAATCTATGTAAAAAAATCGCCCTCCATTTGAGGGCGATTTCATCAATATTAATTTAACTATTCATCTTCACTTAATAAACTCTCTTTCGCTAGAGTTAAATATTGCCACATCGACCACACTGTCAAAATAACAGCAATATAAAGCGCTATAATCGCAATAATCTCCATTGTTGGATTATAACGCCATAATAAACCAATTAACGCGATCATTTGTGAAGTTGTTTTTACTTTGCCTAACCAAGAAACAGCAATTTTATTACGATCGCCTAACTCCGCCATCCATTCACGCAAGGCTGAAATAATAATTTCTCGAGAAATCATAACGATTGCAGGAATGGTGATCCAGAAAACGTGATAATGTTGCACCACTAAAACTAACGCCGCTGCGACCATTACTTTATCAGCAACGGGATCAAGAAATGCCCCAAACCTTGTTGTTTGTTTCCATCTTCTCGCCAAAAAACCGTCTAGCCAATCTGTTACTGCCGCCACTGTAAAAATAATAGCAGTCCATAACGGTGCCCAGCTAAATGGAAGATAAAACAAGAGAATAAAGAATGGAATGAGTACCACACGGAAAAAGGTCAAAAAGGTTGGAATATTTAACTTCATCTTGATCACCAGATCATTTAACACTATGCGACGCTATTGTAAAGCATAAGACGCACTTTTCCTATAAACAAAATCAATGTTTTAGAATTTCAAAGATTTTTTCTGCCAATGCACGAGAAATTCCTTTCACTGAAGCTATTTCTTCCACCGAAGCCGCTTTCACCCCTTGTAAACCACCTAAATATTTTAATAATGCTTGACGACGTTTGGCTCCTACACCAGGAATACTTTCTAAACCACTTTGCATAAAAGCCTTTTGCCGTTTTTTACGATGTCCAGAAATCGCATGATTATGTGATTCATCGCGAATATGTTGAATTAAATGTAAGGCTAGATCATCTGGCGCTAAATGAATCTCTCGATCTGTATGCCCAATTAATAAGGTTTCCAACCCTGCTTTACGATCAACGCCTTTCGCTACACCAATTAATTTAGGTTTACGCTTATCCCAATCTACCTTTAGATTGTCAAAGACAGCTAATGCGCGATTCAACTGTCCTTTGCCGCCATCAATAAAAATAATATCTGGGATTTTGTCGGCAGTGAGATCTTTGTCGTAGCGCTTCTGCAAAGCTTGTTCCATCGCAGCATAATCATCGCCATGCGTGCCTTCAATATTAAAACGACGATATTCTGCTTTTAATGGACCTTCCGCCCCAAATACCACACAAGAAGCTACAGTGTTTTCCCCCATCGTATGACTAATATCGAAGCATTCCATACGTTGAATATTCTCTATTCCTAATAAAACTTGTAACGCCTGATAGCGTTCTTCAATTCTCCCTTGTTGTTGTAATTGGGTAGTCAATGCGACTTTAGCATTGGTTTGCGCTAATTGTAGATAACGATTTTTTTCTCCTTTCACTTTATCTTGGATCTGAATTTGCCGCCCCGCCTGTTCACTTAATAACGTTTCCAACATCACTTTTTCTGCTAAGGTATGATCCAAGACAATACTATCTGGAATACTACGGCCTTGATGTGCCTGTAAATAAAATTGTCCAAGAAAAGTTTCAATCACTTCCGTCAAACTGGTATTAGCTGGAATTTTGGGAAAATAGCTGCGATTTCCTAAAATTTTACCATGACGGATAAATAATACTTGTACACAAGCTAATCCTGATTTGTATGCAATCGCAATAATATCAATATCATCTAGACGATCATTGCTAACAAATTGTTTTTCCATTACCGAGCGTACCGCTTGAATTTGATCACGAAAACGTGCCGCAGTTTCAAACGCTAACTGTTGGCTAGCTTGCTCCATTTTTTTAATCAGATGTGTAACAACCTGTTGATCTTTACCTTGTAAAAACAGGCGAGCTAACTCTACTTGTTGCTGGTACTCTTCATCACTCACATACCCAGCAACACAAGGTGCTAAACAGCGTTTAATCTGATATTGCAGACACGGACGAGACCGATTGTTATACACACTATTTTCACATTGACGAATAGGAAATAATTTTTGCATCAATGATAAGGTTTCCCGCACGGCAGAAGAGTGTGGATAAGGACCAAAATATTCCCCCGCAATTTTTTTCGCTCCACGATAGGGGGTAATCCGTGAATGACGTTCATTAGTTAATAAAATAAATGGATAAGATTTATCATCACGCAACAACACGTTATAACGAGGCTGGTACTGCTTAATAAAATTATGCTCTAGTAATAACGCTTCGGTTTCTGAATGGGTAATTGTTGTATCAATATGATCGATTGCGGCAACCAATGCTTCTGTTTTTTTACTACTAACTTGTTTACGAAAATAACTAGAAAGGCGTTTTTTCAGATTTTTTGCTTTACCGACATAAATGACCGTATTGTTACGGTCATACATTCGATAAACACCAGGTTGCTCTGGTGCATCTCGCAGAAAAACTTTTGCATCAAACATAGGATTAACGTGCTAGTAACTCACGAACTTTAATTAAATCTTCCATTGTATCCACGCCAACCGCAGGCACTTCTTTTGCTTGTTCACAATGAATACGCTCACCATGCCATAGCACACGCAGCTGTTCTAACGATTCACATTTTTCTAACTTCGTTGGTTGCCACGCCACATATTGACGAATAAACCCTGCTTTATAAGCATAAATACCAATATGACGCTGATAATCTTGCTCTTCAATGGATAAAGTGGGAATTTGTGATGGCTGTTGGTAAACCGTAGTGAATTGATCGCGTTGCCAAGGAATCACTGCTCTGGAAAAGTACAAGACATAGCCATTTTTATCCGTTAACACTTTCACCACATTAGGATTAAATAGCTCTTGTGGCTCATCAATACTTACCGACAAGGTTGCCATATTAACCTGATATTTTTGTAAGTTCTCCGCAACTTGCTGCACAATCACAGGGGGGATTAAAGGCTCATCACCTTGAATATTCACAATAATTTCATCATCAGGCAACTTCATTTGACTCACGACTTCAGCAAGACGCTCTGTACCAGAGGAGTGTGCCTCTGAGGTTAAACAAACTTCACCACCAAAACTTCGAACCACCTCAACGATTTGCGGGTGATCCGTGGCAACAATAACGCGTGTCGCTCCTGATAATTGTGCTTTTTCCCATACATGTTGAATCATCGGTTTACCCGCAATATCGGCTAATGGTTTGGCAGGTAAACGACTAGACGCATAGCGAGCAGGAATAATGACAGTAAAACTCATTTTACGCTCCTTCTGTGGGATTGTGATTGGAATGTTCATCTGTAATCGTTAGAGAAATGGCATTTTCTGGTAATAAGGCGGGAATACCATTCTTTATCGGGTATGCCACTTGTTCATTTTCACAAATAAAGCGTTGTTGTTCTGCATCAAAACATAATGCTTGATGGCAACGTGGACAAGCCAACATTGTAATAACAGAAGATTTCATCAAGACTCCTTGTAAGTTGCTATACCTACTTTAGCTATGATTTTGTCAATTAAAGAGGTTAATTCATTGTGAGCAATTTCTGCTGTAACAGGCACATACCACCAATTTTCTTGAGCAAAAGCAGCACACTTCACCGCATCTTTTTCCGTCATAAATAGTGGAATATCTTTATGATCAATTTTCGCTAAATCAGCCGCTTGAAAGGCGTAGTGATCCGCAAAAGCTTGTTGTTCAAGTATAGTTAAACCTTGTTGTTGCAAAGTGGCAAAAAAACGTGGCGGATACCCGATCCCCGCCACTGCATTCACTTGAGAAAATTCTGTTAATGCTCGTTGTTCTCCAGTAGATAAATTCACTGCCATCTTAGCTGTGAGCTGCATCGCAATTTCATCGGCTTGTGCCGTCCCACCATTACAAATTACCGCATCTACCGTTGCTAAACGTTGTTGTGGTAATTCACGCAATGGTCCTGCTGGCAATAAATGCCCATTACCAAAACGACGTTCACCATCAACTACCACTAATTCAACATCTCGCTGTAATTTATAATGCTGTAGCCCATCATCACTAATAATAATTTGTGGGTGATAAGCTTTATAAAGCAGTTCGATACTTTCCCGACGATTCGGCGAAATGGCAACAGGTACAGCTGTTCGTTTTGCAATCAGGACTGGCTCATCACCTGTTTTTCGAGGATCAGCACTTGCACAAACCAAAAACGGGTAGTCATTGCTTTCACCACCATAACCGCGAGAAATTACCCCAACACGAATACCCCTTGCTTGTAACTGCTCTACTAAACAAACAACTAGCGGTGTCTTCCCATTACCGCCCACAGACAAATTACCGACCACAACCACAGGGCAAGGTGCTTTCCAGCTAGCAAATAACCCTGTTTGATAAGCTTTTCTGCGTAAAAAAGTGATGAATTGGAATAACCAAGCCAATGGCAATAACAGCCACTGTAACCATGATTGTTGATACCAAAATTTCATATCGCCCCTTGTTTAGCCATCAAACTGCATTTTATGCAGTTGTGCGTAAACTTGCCCTTGCTGCAATAATTGTTGATGCGTACCACGTTCAACAATTTGTCCTTGATCAATAACTAAAATTTCATCGGCACGCTCAATCGTAGATAAACGGTGTGCAATCACCAACAAGGTTTTGTGTTGTTGTAATTCTTCTAATGCACGTTGGATTGCTCGTTCAGATTCCGTATCTAATGCTGATGTTGCTTCGTCTAAAATAAGTACTGAGGCATTACGCAACAATGCTCGTGCAATCGCTAAACGCTGCCGTTGTCCACCTGATAGCGATACACCATTCTCGCCGATCATCGTGTCCAAACCATGTTCCATTTTTTCAATAAATTCCATTGCATGCGCTGCTTTTGCCGCCGCAATAATCTCTTCACGGCTATATTTATCAGTCGCTGCATAAGCAATATTATTGGCAACTGTATCATTAAATAGGTGTACTTGTTGTGATACCACTGCACAATGTTGACGCAAATTCGCTAAGGTATAATCCTTGATATTTCGTTCATCTAGATAGATTTCACCTTGTTGAATATCATAAAAACGTGTCATTAAATTTGCGATTGTCGATTTCCCTGAGCCTGAACGCCCCACTAAAGCAACGGTTTTCCCTGCGGGAATCGAGAAAGAAATATGCGATAACGCAGGTTCATCTTTGCCCTCATAATAAAAGCTCACATCATGAAAACGTACTTCACCTTTAACTTGTTCAGTAATATAACGTCCCTGATCTTCTTCCGTTTTTAAATCTAAAATAGCAAATAGTGTTTGACAAGCAGCCATACCTCGTTGGAATTGTGCATTAACATTTGTTAATGATTTTAATGGACGCAATAATGCAAACATTGAGGAAAAAACTAAGGTAAAATCACCTGCGGTCAGTTGTCCTCCCATCATGGTTGGTACCGTCGCTAAATACAATACGACTGCCAATGCAAACGAGGCAATAATTTGCACAATAGGATCTGAAATGGCACTCATAGCCATCATTTTCAGACTCTTGCGTCGCATATCATCACTGACAACATCAAAACGTTCCTCTTCAATTTTTTGTCCGCCAAAAGATAACACCACGCGATGTCCTTTCAACATCTGCTCTGCACTTGCCGTCAACTCGCCCATTGAGTTTTGCATATTTTTACTTAAACGGCGGAAATGCTTAGAGACTACACTAATTAAAGCGGCAATAATGGGCCCAACAATAAACAATACTAATGAGAGTTGCCAGCTGGTATATAACATCAAGGCTAACAACGAGATCACTGTTGCGGTTTCTTTGACAATAGTAATCAGCGCATTTGAAGAAGAGTTTGCCACTTGCTCTGAATCGTAGGTAATACGAGAAAGCAATTTCCCTGCCGCTTGATGATCAAAATAACTGACTGGCATATACATCAAATGTTTAAATAACATTCGACGCATCACCATCACAACATTTCCCGATACCCAAGACAAACTATAATCAGAAACAAAACTGGTTAATCCACGTAAAATAATGAGACCAATCACAATAAAGGGTAACCATTTTAAAAAGGAAAGATCGGCTTTACCAAACCCCTCATCAAGTAATGGTTTTAATAAATAAAGTAAGCCAGCCTCTGTTAAAGCATTAAACACTAAAGCAACAATCGCAATTAATATTCCAGATTTATATTGCCAAATCATTGGCCATAAACGTTTAAAAGTTTCTTTGGTAGAAAAGTCTTGATCATTCATACAGACAATTTATTCACTTTAAAAATAGCATTAAGGCGTTATTCTACCCTTATTCTGTTATTTCTCCAACTCAAGCGATGGTCGCTGTAAATTAGGTAAATCCGTAAACCACGCTTTAGCTGAATTACGCTGTCGAATCACTTCTAATTGGTTATTTCGCGTAATGCGTACTGAAATCTGTCCGTCCCAACCAGTATTCAATATTTTGGCTTGCTGTCGCTGCAAACGCTCTAAGACCTCCTGATGAGGGAAGCGCCAACGATTTGTTAAGCTTGACGAAATCAATGCTATTTTAGGTTGAATCTGCTGTAAAAAAGGCTGACTAGTTGAGGTTTTACTCCCATGATGGGCGACTTGCAAAATATCCACTGGAGGAAATGAGGCTAAATAACGTAATTCACTACGACGATCTAAATCACCTGTGAGTAATACACGATAGGTACCATCATCAATCAATACCACGCAAGAATGCTGGTTGCGTGCAGTGGGAACAATAGCTAACGGGGCTAAAATGGTAAATCGCAATGCTCGCCACTGAAAAGATTGTCCTTGTTCACAAGGCAATGGTCTTTTATCGGCATAACTGACCTGCGAAGGAGTGAATAGTGTTGCTTGCGGATAATGTTGGAATAATTTGTTTGCACCACCACTATGATCATTATCATCATGGCTTAACATTATTTTTTCTAGATGAATACCTTGTCGGCGCAAATAAGGTAATATCTCTAACTCCGCCATACTACCGCCGTCCCAACTCGCGCCCGTATCATATAATATTCCATAATTACCTTGGCGAATTAAGATCGCCAACCCTTGACCAACATCTAACATTTCCAATGACCATTTTGTTTGCCACTGTTGATAATAGCTGTAACCAAGCAATGTAAGTTGCCCACATAACATCAATATGAAAAAGCACAACAGACGCGCTAAGTTATGATGTGATGTAAGTAACTCTACTTTAAGTTGTAATTTTTTAGGGTGTAATTGAGTAATTAAATTGGATTGAACTACTGGTGTTTGACGATAGAAATAGAGATAACTAGCAATCAATACACAAAATAATACACACCCTATACTCACCCAACGTACTTCAATTAATGATAAATCTCGCCAAGTGCTTTGCCAACAAGTTAATGCTTTAATACTAAATTCGGCAACAGTTATACACCATTGCCAACTATTAAAGAGATCAAAGGTTAAAATTGACGTTAAAATACAAGGGATCAGGACAAAACTAAATAAAGGGACAATCCATAAATTAATCAACAGATTTTGTAGATTAATCCCTGAAAAGAAAAACAACACAACAGGAGTAAATAGTAACATCAAGCCAACTTGTAAATGTATTAAAGCAATAATGTAATACCGTAATTTACCCAACTGAGAAAGAGCCTGTCCTCGCCATTGCCATGCAGATAAAGGTAATAAAGTCTGCCAAAGCAATAAACATAAAACAGCTAAAGCCGACAGCCAAAAACTATCGCTCAATAAAATTAATGGATCAAATAACACAAATAACGCAATACAACGTAAATAGAGCTGCCACCAATTTAAATAACTACGTTGCAAACGTAACAACAATAATAGAGAAAGTGCTAATAACGCACGAATAGTTGGAATTGAAAAATCGGCTAAATAACTATAAATCGTGGCTAACACAAGCCCACATAACAGCGGCAAAGTAGGCGTAATCCAGCGTGTAGGCAATAGATATTGCATTCCTCGCCCGATCATCACACCTAGCAACATAACTAATCCAATATGCAACCCCGAAATTGCAATCAGATGTGCTGTACCTGTTTGTTGAAATAGTTGTAGTTGTGCTGTGGTAAGTTGTGATTTTTCACCAAACCCCAATGCCAGTAATAGTCCCTTAGCAAACTGTGAGGATATTTTAGTTTCTGCAAAGCGCAAAAGTTGTTCACGTACAGAGGGTTGATCTTTAATTAAGGTTGCCTGTTTCACCGTTACATTTCCAACAATTCGGTTTGCATAAAACCACCTTTGTCGTTGAAAACCCCCAGCATTTAAACGTGCCGCCATTTGTTTTAATGTTATCTGAGCTTGCCAAACTTGCCCTGCCTGTAATTGTTCATTAGGCTGCCAATTAACATAAACTCGATATAATTGTTTTTCCTGAGGTAGATTTAATAAGCCAAATGCAGTTTGATAATCGCCTTGATGCAATACTTTTTCAATCTGTAACTCCACCTGTTTTAACGTAACATTTAAATTATGGAGCTGTTGTTGCTGATGTAATAAATCTTTTACTTGATAAATCGCCCAACAACAAGACAAACTAACTACTAATATCCAAATTCCTACATTTCTATAATGTCGAATTAACAACAGCCCTAAGCCCAATAATAAACATAAACCAATGCAACCGATAAAATAAACGGAGTCTAACCATACCATCGGTAAATATAAAATGAACAAAGTACTAAAGAAAAAAAGTAAACAGATACGCTCCATATTGGCTAACTTAAGTAAAGTTATTTTTGTCATTATTTTTACATAACGTAACACTTTAATTACGCTTTATGACAGTGCAAAAAACAATCAACAAAAATGTGAGCTTCCTCGAAATTTCACAAAAAAGATAAAAATTGCTTTCGCTTTCTTCAATAAGCTAGAAAAATTTATTTGCTAAACAGTAGAAGTTTTGCTATTTATATGCGGCTTTTTGAAAGCCACCTTACAAGTAATATAAAAATTGACGGAAATTCATTCTCAAATCTTTCTTACTTCTTAGTGCATTATTTGCTCATTTTGGAATTCCGTAAGTTACTTGTACTATAAAATTTGATATCTAGGAGAGATTAAAAAAATGACCGCAAACACGCAAAAATCATCACTCAGTATTTTAGCTCTTGCAGGTGTTGAGCCTTATCAAGAGAAAAAAAATGAAGAATATATGAATGAAGCACAACTACTTCATTTTAAAAAGATTTTAACTGCATGGCATACCCAGATCGTAGGGGAAGCTGATCGTACTGTAGCTCATATGCGTGATGAAGCCTCTAATTTCCCAGATCCATCAGATCGTGCAACTCAAGAAGAAGAATTTAGCCTAGAGTTACGGAATCGTGATCGTGAACGTAAACTTTTAAAGAAAATTGAACGTACTATTAAAAAGATTGAGTCTGAAGACTTCGGTTATTGTGAGTCTTGCGGTATTGAGATTGGCATTAAACGCTTAGAAGCTAGACCAACAGCAGATCTTTGCATTGATTGCAAAACGCTTGCAGAGATCCGCGAAAAGCAAATTGGTGGTTAACTCCTATAATTTCAACTTTGTACAACTAGACATCTCTCCCTCATTTAGGGAGAGTTTATTATTTATAGCCATGTACACTTTTAATGAAACATTTTTTGAGGTGAACTATTTTTAACTATATTCGAAAACTCTTTCAGAAAAAAAATACGAAAGAAGAAAGTATGCAACCTACTAGTGAATCAATCATAAACACTAGTATTAAAAATAAACCAACTGAAAAGAAAGCTCTCTCTCGCAGACCTAATAAGTCAGTAGCGTCTTCGTATATTCTTAAAGCATCAAATTACGGCATCTATCCACATCTTATTAGCCGTCAAGCCCTTCAAGTTGTTGAGAAATTACAAAAACATGGCTTTGAAGCTTATGTTGTTGGTGGTTGCTTACGCGATCTATTATTAAATAAAACACCAAAAGATTTTGATATTGCAACCAATGCTCGTCCAGAACAAATACAAAAAATATTTCAACGACAATGTCGTTTAGTAGGTCGCCGTTTTCGCCTTGCCCATATTCTTTTCGGTAAAGAGATTATTGAAGTAGCTACTTTCCGTGCTGCACATGATGATGTTAATAATGACAAATTTGCCAAACAAAGTGCCGCAGGAATGTTATTACGCGACAATGTGTACGGTACATTAGAAGATGATGCTGCACGTCGTGATTTCACTGTTAATGCGTTTTACTACAATCCAAATAAAGATCAACTATATGATTTCTTTAATGGACTCAAAGACTTGCGAGCGGGTCGTTTAATGCTTATTGGTAATCCAGTACAACGTTATCAAGAAGATCCCGTTAGAATGCTGCGAGCAGTTCGCTTTATGGCGAAATTAGATATGTTCTTAGATAAGCAGTGTGAGCAACCCATTTATGAGTTAGCCCCGTTATTACAAAATATTCCTGCTGCTCGCCTATTCGATGAGTCATTAAAATTATTACAAACAGGACAAGGTGAAAAAACTTATCTACTTTTATATAAATACCAACTATTCCAGCAATTATTCCCAGCATTAATGCCATTTTTTACTGAAAAAGGCGACTCTTTTACGGAAAAGATGTTATTAAAATCATTGCGCTCTACTGACGAACGTATTGCTGATAATTTACGTATTAATCCAGCTTTTATTTTTGCTGCTTTTTTTTGGTATCCATTGCGTGAGCGAATTGAAGTTTTAAAAAATGAAGGTGGATTAAATAATTTTGATGCTTATTCTTTAGCGAGTAATGATTTACTTCACCTTATCTGTCAACGTGTCGCAATTTTACGTCGCCATACAGCAACAATTCGAGATATTTGGTCGTTACAATTACTCTTTACTAAACGCACAGGTAAGCGCCCTCAATTAACATTAGAACATCAAAAATTCCGTGCAGCCTATGATTTATTAGCGATGCGTGCTGAAATTGAACATGGTGAAACTATTGAATTAGCTGCTTGGTGGTATGAATATCAACAAAGTAATACTGCTCAGCGCAACGAATTAATTCAAGTACAACAAAAACGCTATGCAGAGAATGATAGAGAAAAAAAACGTCGCCCTCGCCGCCGTTATCGTTCACAGAATCGAAAAAGAAAAACAGCTTCTGTTACCAATAAATAGTAAATGATATGAATAATGTCTATATCGCCTTGGGCAGTAATTTGAATAAACCATTACAACAGCTTATTACTGCCTTACAAACTTTAAAGCATCATTCTGATCTGCAATTAATTGCCGTCAGCCCTTTTTATACTAGTCAGCCATTAGGTCCACAAGATCAACCTGATTATGTCAATGCCGTTGCTCAACTACACACAGCGCTTACACCATTGGCATTATTAGATGTATTACAATCTATTGAGCAAGCACAAGGACGAGTAAGATTGCGTCGTTGGGGTGAGCGTACTTTAGATTTAGATATATTGCTATTTAATCAAGACATAATTCAATCAGAACGTTTAACTATTCCACATTGTGAAATGAAAAAGCGTGAATTTGTGTTAATTCCGCTATTTGATATTGCACCAAGCTTGATATTTCCTGATGGACAATTATTAACTGAAATTATTAAGCCTTTTCTGCAACACAATATGCAAAAAATAGAGGAAATTGATCATCTATAACTTAGATAATACAAAAAACACCCCATTTCTCCTACTTATGTTTAGTTAGAAAAGTAAAGAAGCTTTACATCTATAAACATTCAAGAGAAAATTTATACAAAATTAAAATTCAGTAACAAGATTTGTCAATTATACATACAAAAGGTTATACATTTAAGATGAGTAAAGTTTCATCACTTTCTTTATTATGCTGTCTCAGCATTATTGCATATAGTGCTATTGCTATAGAGAATAGTTCATCTATGGATTTAATAAAATATAAAGAACAACAACACCTAGATGCACAGCAACAGCGGTTACAACAAAAACAACAACAAGCTCGTCAAACAAATTTTGACGAACATCGAGAAGTTCATATAGATACGCAAGGTGATAAGGTTCAATCTTTTCCTATAGACACGCCTTGTTTTACCATTTCCGCTCTCTATTTAACAGAGTTTTCGCTAGAAAATAATGCTATTGATAATCTACCAACAGACAAATTCAAGACCAACTTTGATTGGGCATTACCAGCCGTATATGCCCCAAAAGACCTCACCTTGCCACATTGTTTAGGTAGTCAAGGCATCAGCGAGATTATCAAACGAGTACAAAATGCCATTATTGAAAAAGGCTTTGTTACAACCCGAGTTTTGGCTCAACCGCAAGATTTACGTAGTGGGCGTTTAGTTTTAACTGTGGTACCAGGTAAAGTACGTAATATTCAATTACGCGATCATAGTGCAGCATTAAAAGCGCATAAAGGCACAATTTGGTTTGCTTTACCCATTTCTCAAGGGGAATTACTTAATATTCGTGATGTTGAACAAGGCTTAGAGAATTTAAAACGCCCACCTCATGTAGATGCCAATATTCAGATTGTACCAGCGAAAGATATAAATGCTTTACCAGGTGAAAGTGATATACAGATTGATTTCAAGCAAGCCTTTCCTTATCGCTTAGCATTATCATTAGATGATAGTGGTAGTAAAGCCACTGGTCGTTTACAAGCTGGCGCAACAATTTCAATAGAAAATTTACTCTCACTCAATGATGTTTTTTATGCCTCTTGGACACAAAGCATTTCCCGAGATAGCGATGCCCCAGGTCGACATGGTAGCCGTAGCAGCAGTTTATATTATGCCATTCCTTGGAAAGAGTGGTTACTAAACTTTTCTTCTACCCAAAACCGCTATCATCAAACTGTTTTTGGCGCATTTACCAATTATGAATACGCGGGACGCAATAAAACAACTAACATTGCGCTTTCTCGTATGCTGTACCGTAATAATATAAGAAAAACCAGTGCCACTTTCGGCGTTTGGCATCGAGCAAGTCGAAACTTTGTTGATAATGCAGAAATCGCCATTCAACATCGCCGCATGGCAGGTTGGACCGCTGGGTTAGCTCATCAAGAGCGTTTAGGAAATGCGACATTAAATATTGCTCTCAACTACAAGCAAGGAACTGGCGCTTATCGTTCTATCCCTGCACCAGAAGAAAAATGGGGAGAAGGAACATCACGTCCTAAAATTATTACGGCTTCTTTAGCGTTTAGACAACCATTCACGCTTGGGCAACAACCTCTACAATTTAACAGCTATTGGCAAGCCCAATGGAATAAAACCCCATTGATTTTACAAGATATGTTTAGTATTGGAGGACGTTATACCGTGCGAGGTTTCGATGGTGAATTAACCCTCACAGGAGAGCGTGGTTGGGTATGGCGTAATGAATTAGGCTGGAATATTGCCAATAAAGGGCATGAAATTTATCTCGCATTAGATGGTGGTCATGTTAGTGGTAACTATACAAGTGAGTTCCTCGGTAAAAATCTACTCGGGAGCGCTATCGGTTTAAGAGGTAATCTTTGGGGATTATCTTATGAGTATTTTGCTGGTATACCGCTACATAAACCATCAGGTTTTCGTACTTCACATGTAACGACAGGCTTTAGCCTGAGTTATTCATTCTAACGTTAAGGAGAAAAGTAATGAACAAACATTGTTACCGCATCATCTTTAACAGACTCTTACAACGTTTCGTTGTCGTTTCCGAGATAACAACTAAAATAGGGAAAGCACCTCAATCAGGCAATCGCGTTTTTACCAATCTCTCTCGCATGCTGATTCACTGGAGATTAACCCCGTTAATGATGGGACTTTATAGCCTGTTAGGCGTTTTGGCGGTCTCCTCTTTTTCCGCTAGCGCAGTTGCTGATGAACTCCAAATCCGTGCCGATAGTCAGGCACCAAAAAGCCAACAACCGATTGTGTTACAAACCGCCAATGGCTTACCACAAGTTAATATCCAAACGCCCAATGACAAAGGCTTATCACATAACAAATACCAACAATTTGATGTCAATACTCGTGGGGCGATTCTCAATAACAGCCGCAAAAATGTAAAAACCGAACAAGGTGGTTGGGTACAAGCCAATCCTTACTTAGTGGGCGGTGAAGCAAAAGTGATTTTAAACGAAGTCAATGCCAGCAAGCCAAGTCAATTAAAAGGCTATATTGAAGTGGCGGGAAGCAAAGCAGAGGTGATTATCGCCAACCCGAATGGTATTCATTGTGAGGGGTGTGGTTTTATCAATGCAAGACGCAGTACAATGACCACAGGGCAAGTTCAGCTTGAAAATGGGCAAGTAAAAGGGTATCGAGTTGAACAGGGTGAGATAACGGTATCGGGGCGAGGGTTAGATAGCCATCGACAAGACTACACCGAGATTATCGCCAAAGAAGTGAATGTCAATGCGGGGATTTGGGCAAATCAATTAACGGTTACCACGGGGCAAAATCAGGTTCCAGCACAATCAACAAAAAGTGCCAGTAGCCTCCAAGTGATTCGTGGCAGTGAAGTAACAGCATCTCAGGGGTATGCGGTAGATGTTGCTGAGTTAGGTGGCATGTATGCCAATCAAATCCACCTGATTGGGACGGAAAGCGGGTTAGGTGTGCGCAATGCAGGACATATTGGTGCAGCAGCGGGCGATGTGGTGATTGATAGTCAAGGGCAGATTATCAATAGTGGGTATATTGGGGCAAAGCAAAATGTGAACATCGTTACCCGCGACACAATCGAAAACCAAGCTAACGCCAACATGCTTGCGCAGCAAGGGAATATCACGCTACATACGCCAAAAGCGGTTCGCCAAGCAGGGACAGTGAGCGCTAAACAAAGCACAACCATTCAAGCGCGCACCTTACAACAACCCACAAGTGGTGAAATACAAAGTGGTGCGGTCGCGCTCACCCTTGAAGATACCTTAGACAATCGTGGTCTGATTAACAGTTATGCTGATGACAATAGCAGCATAACGCACATTCAAGCCAAGCACATTGACAATATTGGCACAGGACGCATTTATGGCGACCACATTGCGTTACAAGCAGACAGTCTCCTCAATCAAGATGAACGTACTGAGGATACCCATGCTGCGGTGATTGCAGCACGAAAACGGTTAGACATTGGAGTTATGAATGTTACCAATCGAACGACACAGTATGAAGCCAATAAAAAAGGTGGCGCCTCGATTTACAGTGGTGGCGACATTGTGTTTGGTCGTACGTTGGATAAGGATAACCATGCAACGGGGCAGGGGGAGCGTTTAGATAATGACAGTAGTATTATTGAAGCAGAAAAAAATATTAGTTTAAATATTAATAATATAAACAACACTAATCGTCATTTCACAACGAAAGCTGAAGTAATTAGCACTGATAATTTAACATATCACTATCTCCGTCCAGAGAATAGTGAACAACTCATTAATTGGAATTTATTAAAATGGATTGATTTTAGTAAAGCAGGAAGAGTTGCTCCACACAATTATTCAATGCCAACTACATTACCTGAAAATAATGTATTTGATGGACATTTATTACCATATCCAAATACACAACTTTGTACTACCAATAATTCTGGAGGCGATTGTCCAATTAATCCTGCTTCAATTTATTCAGCAGATAGCCCTATCTGGACATATTTTAATATTGAAGCTCCGACTACAGCACCTACAGGTGTATCATCTGATGATTGGAATAATAAAATTGCAGAGAAATATCTCAAGTTAGGGAAAGCTATTGATCAACATAATAGCAAATTAAATAAAACAAATATTTATACCAATTTTGACGATATTGTTGTTGAAGAGAGACAAGTAATACAAGATGTTATTAACACAAGTAAACCAGGCAAAATTCTCGCTAAAGGAAATATTACATTTCAAGGAGAAAATTTTATCAATGATAAAAGTATTATTATTGCAGCGCATTTACCTGATCAAACACATGCCCAAAATATTGATGCCACCGGAATTAAAATAAATATTGATAAGGGTATCCAACGTCGGAGTTATATCCAATGGAATGGTGGTTTAGATCGTTATTACACACGCCATTGGAGCGATAATAAACCATATCAAAAGGAAGTCCGCGAGGATATGGATATTCCTGTTGCGCAATATGTTGAACATACAAACTATCAACAAATAGTGAAAGATTTGGCACAGCGCCCAATCACTACCACAAATAAATTACCAATAGTCTCTGATCAGCCATCAGAAAATAACAATAGTATACCAGAAAATACTCTATATCCATCTAATCCAAAAATAGAGGATAATTTGCTATTTACTGATAAGGAAACTTGGCTTAACTCAGATTATATGTATACCGCATTACGTAATTTTTATATTCAAAGAAATATAAATAATAATTTGAGTATAGCGAATTTAAATAATGAGGCAGTAACCATTGATATAGAAGAAATTCAAATAGAAGAAACAGAAGAAAATGAAAATGCTGACGAAGATAATACTCTTATTACGAAACTTTCTACTATTACAAAAGGTAATAAAGCAACTTTACGTGATGGTAAAAACGCCACATTAAATGGTGCAGTAATAAAAGGTAGTAAAATTAGTACAGCTATTGCTAATATGATTCTACATGAAACACAACAAAATGAATCATCTTCTGAAAATAAAAAACCTTAACTAATTTATTCCATATCAAATATATTCTTGATTCAAAATAGTTTAAAGCGCTATAAGTGCTTTAAACTATTTTTATATCATAAGAAATATTTTCTGATTGTTATATATTATTAAGTAGGAGACATTATATTTGTTGTAATAATTATTTGCACATCTTGATAACATTGTTCAACTTTAGATGTTCCCCAAATAAGTTGCCTAATATGAGGAGAAATACCCATTAATGCAATTAAATCTAATCCATTCAGTAGCCTTTTTCCTGATAACTAGTCCTTAACACTACTAACTCTCAATGTATTAGCAATCATTTTCTCTGTCTAATTCATAAGGGCGATAGCAAACTACTCTCTTAATTTCACCTTATTTATCATAATTTTGGGCAAGCTCTTACCCTTTGAGAGCAACATATTTCTTCCCAATTCATTTACATTGGCATGATTGAGAAGTTATTAAAATGGACAAAAAAATCTTATGCAACGTGGGTTTCGGCAAAACGGAGCACAGGCTTTGGACTACACAGAAATTACAAAACAAGGCATTATTCTCAGCGGAGCATAAAACAATATTAACTAATCCCAATACTATTTCGCTCATCATTTTTTATTTGCAATATTGTAATCAATTTGTTAAAAATAATTTCTTACAATTACTATCATAAACAAGGAAAATAATATGAAAAAACACTCATCACTTTTCAAAAAAAGTTTATTACCATTATTGCTCTCTCTTCCTCTAATTACCCTGAATGTTCAAGCGAATATAGTACTTGCCAATGATCAAATAAGCACTCAAACTATTGCCGCAGCTCAACGCTATGACAGTAGTAAAGATATTTTTCATCCTATCTATGGTAAGAATGGAATGGTTGCAACTGAACAACATCTCGCCACAGAAGTTGGATTATCCATTCTAAAACAAGGCGGTAATGCTATCGATGCTGCGGTAGCAGTAGGTTTTGCTTTAGCAGTAGTGTTACCAAATGCGGGCAATATCGGTGGTGGTGGTTTTATGGTGCTGCATGATGCCAAAACAGGTGAAGATTTTGCTATTGACTTCCGTGAAGTTGCTCCACTAAAAGCAGATAAAGATATGTACTTAGATGAAAAAGGTAATGTGGTAGATGGAAAATCCCTCTTTACTCACTTTGCTGTTGGTGTTCCTGGTACCGTTGCAGGTATGGAATACGCACTGAAAAAATGGGGAACAATGCCATTAGAAAAAGTCATTGAACCTGCTATTAAACTAGCTGAAAACGGCTTCATTATTAGTGATACTCTCGGTAAAACCCTTGCAGTCGAAAAAGATAACTTGGGTAAATGGGAAAGCACAAAAGCAATTTTCTTTAAAGATGAGGCACCGTTAACAAGTGGTGATCGCTTAATTCAAAAAGATCTTGCTCACTCCTTACGTTTGATCGCAAAACAAGGAGCTAAAGCCTTTTATGAGGGTGAAATCGCAGAAAAAATTGTGAAAGAAATGGAAAAACATGGTGGTTTAATCTCATTAGAAGATATGAAAAGTTACCAAGTAGCAGAACGCAAACCTGTTACAGGTGAATATCGTGGTTATAAAATTGTTACTATGCCGCCACCAAGTTCAGGCGGTGCTCATCTAGTACAAATTTTAAATATCTTAGAACGTTATCCATTAAATGAATATGGCGTAAATAGTGCTAAAGCAATTCAGCATTATGCGGAAGCGATGAAATTAGCTTATGCAGATCGTTCCGAATATTTAGGCGATCCTGACTTTGTTAAAATTCCATTACAAGGGTTAATTTCAAAGAAATATGCTAACGAATTAGCACAAAAAATCCAAGATGATAAAATTATTCCATCTAGCGAAATAAAACCAGGTAAACCTCAGCCTTACGAAAGTGATCAAACCACACACTACTCCATTATGGATAAATTTGGTAATGCTGTTGCCGTAACTTACACCCTAAATCTCAATTTTGGAACAGGCATTGTTGCCCAAGGTACAGGAATCTTACTCAATAATGAAATGGATGATTTTTCTTCCAAACCTGGTGTACCAAATGCCTTTGGCTTAATTGGCGGTACAGCGAATGCAATTGAAGCGAAGAAAAGACCGTTATCTTCTATGACACCAACCATTGTGATGAAAGATAACAAACCTTGGTTAGTTACAGGTAGTCCAGGTGGTGCCCGCATCATTACAACCGTGTTACAAAGTATTTTAAATACCATTGATTATGATATGAATGTTGCTGAAGCAATCAATATCCCTCGTGTGCATCATCAATGGTTACCAGATGAATTACGTATCGAAGAGGGAATTAGCCCCGATACAATTCATCTCCTTGAAAAACAAGGATATAAAGTAGTTACTAAAGCCACTATGGGACGTGTACAAATTATCCAAGCAAGAGATGATGGTTTCTATGGTGCATCTGATCCACGTAATCCTGATGGAGCAACTTTAGGCTATTAATCCTAAAATTAAGGTCGGATACTTTCCGACCTTATTTATATTATTACAATTCAATATTCTCACCAATATAACCGATGTCTTCGCCAACGAGGTCTTAAATCATAAGGAGGATAATCATCATAAAATTGTCTTTCTAATTCCATCTGTCTAATTTGTTTTTCTGCCATATAATTTTGCAAGGCTAATTTATAGCAAGCTTGGAACATGGGGGCATTTACTTTCTTGGTATATTCTGCTTCAAATCGTTTCTGTTGTTTTTCAGTTAAGCCAATATCTTGATCAAAATGGCGCTGCATCAGTGAGGCAGTTTCTACATCACATTGTTTTGCTAATGATACTTGTAAGGCTTGCTGCTGACGAATTTTTGCCTTTTCCATTGCTCGCTGTTCTTCTGGCGATAATGCACAACCAGCAAGTAAAGCAATAGAAATGATCAGTGGAAGTGCTTTTTTCATAGTAATTCACCTTTACTTGAATAATACTGCATAAGCATACTATCAATTCTCATTGATGAATAGGGTATTCTTAATTACTCGCACAATAAAAAAACTGCACCTCACAATAACTGTTAAGGTGCAGAAACCGACTTTAAAATTAACAAGGAATTTACAATGAGTTTATTAGCAATTATTTCTTCTTAGCATATTTTAATGAGTCAATTGCTACCGCTAAGATAATAATGGTACCTTTGATAATATATTGCCAATATGGGTTAACGCCAATATATGTTAAACCATAGTTGATAACAGTAAAGATAATTACCCCAGTAATCACCCCAATTACTGTTCCTACACCACCAGCGAAAGATACCCCACCAACTACACAAGCAGCGATAGCATCTAACTCATACATAAAACCAAGGTTATTTGTTGCACTACCGATACGTCCACCTTCTAACATACCAGCAAAACCATAGAATGCCCCAGCTAGGACATAAACAAAGATTAAGTTACGGGCAACGTTTACCCCTGATACACGTGCAGCTTCTGGATTGCCGCCAATAGCAAACATATTTTTACCAAAACGAGTCTTGTTCCATACTACCCAGATAAAAAACGCCGCAATCGCAGCATAAATAGTAATGTAGGAGAGTTTGAAATCTCCTAGCTGGATAAACCCTTGCGTAAAATCAGAAAATGATTTGCTAAAACCAGCAATAGGAGAAGAACCTACTGCATCATAGTAAAGTGAGTTAGCACCGTATACGATAATCATTGTACCTAATGTTGCAATAAACGGGGTTACATTGAGATAAGCAACAATTAATCCATTGAGCATACCAATAATAGCGCCAATTCCACAGACAATTAAGATCACAACAGGAATTGGCATTTCAGCTAAATTAGGGAAAACACGATTGGTATTATCTAATGCCTGCAACATGGTTGCTGATACTACCGCTGCAAGACCAACCTGACGACCTGCAGATAAATCTGTTCCTTGGCTAATCAAGATTCCTGCCATACCAAGTGCAATAATTAGCCTAACTGATGATTGCGTAAGAATGTTACTAAAGTTAAGTAAGCTTAAGAAAGTATCATCTTGAGAAACGATAACACCTAATAAGATTAAAAGAACAAAATAAATCGCATTTTGTTTCATAAAATCTAGTGATTTTTTTTGTTGAATACCAGCCATAATTCAATCCTTTTATCAACTTATAAATATTTCGCAGCAAGTTGCAAAATTTCTTCTTGTGAAGTTTTTGCCGTTTCGACAATCCCCGCAACACGACCATTACTCATCACTAGAATTCTGTCGGTTACACCTAATAATTCAGGCATTTCAGAGGAGATCATAATGATTCCTTTATCTTTTTCGGCTAACTGCATCATTAATTGGTAAATTTCAAATTTCGCGCCAACATCGATCCCACGAGTTGGTTCGTCCATCATTAAAATTTCGGGTTGTGTTAATAACCAACGACCGATAATCACTTTTTGTTGGTTACCACCTGATAATGAACCGATATTAGTACGATGAGATGGCGTTTTCACATTCATTGAATCAATTACCCATTGTGTATCACTCTTCATTCTTGAAGTACTCAATAAACCAAACTTACCTAGATAAGCTTTCATATTTGAAATCAATGAATTAAATTCAATACTTAAATTTGCATAAATCCCTGTTGAACGTCGCTCTTCAGTAATTAATGCAAAACCATTATTAATGGCTTCTAACGCATTGCGGTTACGCATTTCTTTACCATGTAAAGTGATCGTACCACTTCTCTTTTCACGAATACCAAAAATGGTTTCCACGATATCTGTTCGTTTCGCTCCGACTAACCCTGCAATCCCTAAGATTTCCCCTTTACGCAATTCAAAGCTGACATCTTGAATTGAGGGTTGGTTTTTAGCTGTTAAATGTTCTACCGTTAAGATTGTTTCTTTTGGCACATTATGTTTTTCTGGGAAACGTTGTGTGAGCTCACGTCCTACCATCATTGCCACCAGTTGATCCATATTGGTATCTTTAATCGCAACTGTATTCACCCATTTACCATCTCGTAAAATGGTTACTTCATCACAAATTTTGAAAATTTCGTCCATTTTGTGAGAAATATAAATGATCCCACAACCACGATTTTTTAATTTATCAATAATCTTGAATAGGTGATCCACTTCTTTTTCAGAGAGAGAAGAGGTTGGCTCGTCCATGATCACAATTTTTGCGTTGTAAGAGAAAGCTTTCGCAATTTCAATCATTTGCATTTGTGAAACAGATAATTTAGCGACTTTTTCTTTTGGATCGATATCTATTCCTAACTCTTCAAAAATAGTTTTAGTATCACGATACATTTTACCGTGATCAACAAATCCTGCTTTTAAAGGATAGCGACCTAACCAAAGGTTATCCATTACACTTCTTTGGCGAACTAAGTTTAACTCTTGATGCACCATCGAAATCCCATTCTCTAGTGCTTCTTTTGATGTTTTAAAATTAACTGTGTTTCCAAGATAAAGGATCTGTCCTTCATCTTTAGCGTAAATACCGAACAGACATTTCAGTAATGTTGATTTCCCTGCACCATTTTCACCCATTAATGCATGCACGGAATATGAACGTACCGTTAAGTTTGCATGATCGAGCGCTTTCACACCGGGAAATGATTTACTCACATTCTTCATTTCCAACAGTATTTCACTTCGGTTTTCGACTTGCATTGACATATCTAACCCCAAACTAACGAAAGAGGGGAAATTATCCCCTCTAGGAACTTACATTACGGTATTACTTTAAAAAATCACCTAAGTTATCTACATCTACACCAACATATGGAATACGAATATAACGATTATTCATTTCCCATTGCGTTCCTTCTGTTACTTCTTTACCATGTGCTAGATTGTTAGAAAAATCCACAATAACTTTAGCTTGCGTTACCCCATCGTTTAATACTGTACCCGCAATTTCACCTTTCTTAATTAATTGTAAAACTTCAGGTAACGCATCTACACCAAAAATTGGTAATTTTTTACCGTGAGATTTCGTTGCTTCCAATGCGCCCATTGCCATACCATCGTTGTTAGAGATAATGACTTCAATATTTTTCGCTTTAGAACTTGATAACCATGCATCAGTTTTATCTTTCGCCATTGCAGCGTCCCACATACCTGTATCTAAGAAGAGTTGCTCAGTTTGGATACCTTTTGCATTTAACGCTTCAATAACATATTTAGTACGTGCTTCTGCATCTGGGTGGCCTGGCTCACCTTTTAATAAAACAAATTGGATTTTACCATCTTTATTTAAATCCCATTCTGGATTCGCTTGCCATTGTTTTGCAATTAAGTCGCCTTGAATTAATCCTGATTCTTTTGGATCTGTACCGACATAATACGCTTTATCATAACTATCAATAACTTTTTGACCTGGATCTTTATTGAAGAATACCACTGGCACATTACTTGATTTCGCTTTAGCAATAATGGTTGGTGCAGCTGAAGGGTCAACTAAGTTGATGGCTAATGCTTTAACACCTTTAGAAAGTAACACATCTACTTGGTCATTTTGAATTGATTGTGCATTTTGTGAGTCATTCATTAACAATTTAATGCCTGAAATTTGCTCTGCATTTTTATTAATTTCTTTACGCATTAATGACATAAAGTTATCATCATATTTATAAATGGTTACACCAATACGAACATCTTTTGCTTGTGCTACAGAACCTAAACCCAAACCTAATGATAAAGCAATCGTACTTAAAATAATTTTCTTCATAATACAGATCTCCTGATGGTAATTTTACTGGAAATTCATTGTGTTAAAGCTAACAACTATTTCCTTCTTTATTACAGTTCATTATTCACTAACCAACTGTTTTGTTATCTTTCCATACCACTTCTGTAGAAATATAACTATTAATAGCATACCGATTTTTTTTTCATTTTGATGTGATCGGTTTCACAAAAATGTAACTCCATTACAATTTTTTTATTTTTGCCATCTTTCTACAGAAAATCGTCTAACTAACGTTGGGTTAAATTGAATCGATTTTGGTAGATTTGTATCATCATTTGCCAAACTCAAAGCTAATTCAGCTGCATAATTAGCCATTAAATCAATAGGATATCGAATTGTCGTTAATTTCGGAATCAAATGATTAGCGATTGGCATATCATCAAAACCAATCACAGAAAAATCTTTTGGTACAATAATACCGTTTTCACTAAGGACAGACATTGCTCCTGAAGCCATTGAATCGTTATATGCAACTACCGCTGTTAAATCACTACTATAACTAAGTAGATTAATCATCGCTTCTTCTCCCCCTTCAAAATTAGGAGAACCTTTAGTTATCGCAAGCTTACGAATGGGTAAATTATATTTTTGTAACATATTGAGATAACCTTGTAAGCGGGCAGTTTCATCGTGAATTGGGTGGTTAGAACCAATATAACCAATATTTTTATGTCCATATTTAATTAAAGTTTCCGTAGCAATCTCTGTTCCTTTCGTATTATCTAACCCAACACAGCGATTCTCGAACCCAGGAATTATACGGTTAATGACCACCATTCCTTTTACGGTTTTCAGATAATTTGCTAACTCATCATCAGATAAAGCTTTAGCGTGCACTACCAAGCAAGTACAACGTTTACGTAATAAATTATCTATAGCCTTGCGCTCTTTCTCTGCATTGTGATAGCCAATACCAATTAAGATATTTTTCTGATATTTTTCAGCAACTTGATCAACTGATTTTACTAAAATAGCAAAAAAAGCATCGGTTACATCTGTTACAACAACACCAATAGTATCAATACTTTGAGAAGCCAATGCTTGTGCATTCGCATTTGGCTGATAATTTAATTCTGTAACAGCTTGTAATACTTTATTTTTTGCTTTCTCACTAATACTCTCATGGTTATTTAAAACTCGAGAAACCGTAGCGACTGAAACACCTGCAAGTTTAGCGACATCACGAATTGTTACCATATCTTCAACCCTTCAATGACTTTGTTACATAATTTGGTTAAATAATAACGCTAAATAAAGATATAAAGCGATAAATATCTTCTTTTTGTGATCTAGATAACAGTTTCTTTGACAAATAATTGGTATCTTACATAAAATTTTGTAAACGTTTTCATTTTGTCGCAGATACAAGGAAAAGATTATGAGTGATTTTTTTGATCCTACTGAACACCCACATCGCCGCTATAATCCTTTAAAAGGCGAATATGTCCTCGTTTCACCTCATCGCGCCAAACGCCCTTGGCAAGGTCAACAAGAAAAAATTGCAGATGAACAAAAGCCTAGCCATGATCCCACTTGTTATTTATGTCCAGGGAATAAACGCATTACGGGGGAAGAAAATCCAACTTATTCCAAACCTTTTGTGTTTAAAAATGACTTCTCTGCTTTATTGCATCAAACACCAACACCTCCCGTCAGTGATAATCCACTATTCCAAGTTTCTCAAGCTACGGGAGAAAGCCGTGTGGTCTGTTTTTCACCTGATCACAGCAAAACATTACCTTTATTAAGTGAAGCAGAAATTGTCGAAGTGATTAAAGTTTGGCAAGAACAATTAACTGAATTAGGACAACACTATCCTTGGGTGCAAATCTTTGAAAATAAAGGCGCTGCGATGGGTTGCTCAAATCCACACCCACATGGACAAATTTGGGCAAATAGTTTTCTGCCGAATGAAATCGCCCGAGAAGATCTGATGCAACGCCAATACTTACAACAACATGGATCTATCTTATTAGTAGATTATGTTCAACAAGAATTGCAACGCAAAGAACGAATTGTAGTTGAAACCGAACACTGGGTTGCAGTCGTTCCATTTTGGGCAGTTTGGCCATTTGAAACATTATTATTACCAAAAGAACATATTCAACGTCTAACCGATTTAACACCAGCTCAACGAGATGATTTAGCGATAGCGATTAAACAACTTACCACTAAATATGATAATTTATTCTCTACTTCATTCCCTTATTCAATGGGATTCCATGGTGCCCCATTTAATCAAGAAGGCAACCAACATTGGCAGTTACATGCGCATTTCTATCCACCACTTTTACGCTCTGCCACTGTGCGTAAATTTATGGTTGGCTATGAAATGTTAGCCGAATCACAACGAGATTTAACTGCCGAACAAGCCGCCGCACGCCTTGCTGCACTATCAACTATCCATTATAGCCAACACTAAATGAGTGAGGAATTTATGCACCCAATTCAACAAGCTAAACAAGTTTTTACTGAACATTTTGCTACTCAACCAACTTTACAAGTTTATGCACCAGGGCGAGTTAATTTAATTGGTGAACATACTGACTATAATGATGGCTTTGTGATGCCTTGTGCCATTAATTATGGTACATCAATCTGTGGTAGTACCCGTGATGATCACCAATTCCATATTTTTGCCGCCGATCTCAATGAAACTGATCAATTTTCATTATTAGAAGAGATCAAACCTGTTGAACGTAAGTGGTGCAACTATATTCGTGGCGTGGTTCATTTTATCCAGCAAGCTTGTCCTGAATTTAAACAAGGGGCAAATTTAGTGATTAGTGGTGATGTACCTCTCTCCTCAGGATTAAGTTCCTCTGCTGCCTTAGAAGTCGCAACAGGAAAATTCTGCCAACAATTAGGTAATTTACCGCTTACCAATACAGAATTAGCCTTAATTGGACAAAAATCCGAAAATCTTTTCGTTGGTTGTCAATGTGGCAATATGGATCAATTAATTTCTGCATTAGGTCAAGAACATCATGCATTAATGATTGATTGCCGCAGTTTAGAAACAGTTCCAACGCCAATCCCAGATAATCTTGCAATTATGATTATCAACTCACATGTTAAACACGACTTAGTCGATGGTGAATACAACACTCGCCGTCAACAATGTGAACAAGCTGCCGCTTTCTTTGGTGTAAAAGCTTTAAGAGATGTTTCTGTCGAGCAATTTAACGCAAAAGCTCTAGAGCTTAAACAAACTAATCCATTAGCCTACCAACGAGCTAAGCATATTGTTACCGAAAATCAACGGGTATTAGAAGCGGTTGAAGCCTTACAACATAATGATATTAAGCGTTTAGGTGAATTAATGGCACAATCACATGACTCCATGCGCGATGATTTTGCAATCACCGTACCTGAAATTGACTACCTCGTAGAACTAGCACAACTCGCTATAGGTGATACTGGTGGTGCACGTATGACAGGCGGTGGTTTTGGTGGTTGCATTGTTGCGATTGCCCCACATGATCGTGTTGACGCTGTGCGTAAAATTATTGCCGATAATTATGAAATACGTACTGGATTAAAAGAGGATTTTTATGTTTGTACTGCTTCTCAAGGAGTACATTTATGTTAACTCACAGTCGGACAAAAGCATCTGATCAACAACCCTATCAATTAGTTACGCTAGGTAATCACAAAGGAATGCAAATTCAGTTAACTGATTGGGGAGCAACATTATTATCAATAAAAGTTCCTGTTAATGGTCAATTACGTGAAACATTATGCAGTTGCCCTTTAGAAAAATTAGCGGAAAATCAAGCCTACTTAGGCGCAACTATTGGGCGTTTCGCCAACCGCATTCATCGAGGTAAATTCCGCCTAAATGGCAAAACTGAACAGATCGTCAAAAATCAACAAAATCGTCATACCTTACATGGTGGAAACGGGTTTGATCAACGCCGTTGGCAAGTTAGCCACGTTACTGCAAATACGGTGCTCTTTTCACTATTTTCTGCTGATGGTGATCAAGGTTTTACTGGAAATGTTTCTGTACAAGCCCGCTATCATTTAACAGAAGATAATCGATTAGTATTAGATTTAACCGCTATTTCCGACCAAGATACCGCATTAAATCTAACCAATCATGCTTATTTCAATCTTGATGGCACAAATTCTGATGTACGCCAACATCAATTACAGCTATTTGCCGATCACTATTTACCTGTTGATCACGAGGGTATTCCCAATCGCCCTTTAACAACAGTAGCACAAACTGGATTTGATTTTCGTCAAACCAAAACGATAGCCCAAGATTTTTTATGCGATCAAGATCAATTAGCTGTTGGTGGTTATGATCATGCTTTCTTATTACAGGGCACATTGGGAGAGTTAAAGCCCGCAGCAAAATTAATTTCTGCAACTGGCGACCTCACATTATTGTTATCTACAAATCAAGCTGCAATACAAGTTTATACAGGTAATTTCTTAGCAGGTAATCCAAGCCATTTTGGAACTTATCAAAATTATCAAGCGATTGCGCTTGAGCCAGAAGCCTTACCAGACACACCAAACCACCCAGAATGGTATCAATATGGCGGGATTCAAAAAGCGAATAAACCTTATCATCATCAAATTGTGTACCAGTTTGTTAGCTAATCTTAAAAGTCAGATCATAGTATCTGGCTTTTATACTTAATCAATTAACCCATTCTCTGCCAAATAATCCAATACTAAACAAGCCGCTTGCGAACAAATTGTTTTATCTGTGGTAGTTAACCAACGAAGTTCTTCGATTTCTGCACTTGCCTGTAATTGTCCTTGATAATCACCTTGATAACACCGCATTACTACCATTACTCCCTCTGCTTTACCGTGAGCTTGTGCTTGAAACACTTCAACTAAGGATAATGTTTCAGGTATCAAATCAACATTTAATTCTTCTTTAATTTCACGGATTAATGCTTGCTGATCACTTTCTCCCTGCTCTCGTTTACCACCTGGGAGGTAATATTGATCCTTGCCATAAGATCTGGTCATTAATACTCGACGTTGCTCTACAAAAATCCAAGCCAGTTTATCAATATGTTGTGTCATTGATTTCTCCTATTAAAATTATCTGCTCTGTTTCCTTATATGAGGTTTCTTTGTTAGTATAAAGCGATTTCAAATAAAAAAAATTTTATTAATTAGGAATAATTATGTTAACTGTTTATGGCATTAAAAATTGTGATACGGTGAAAAAAACGTTTGCTTGGTTACAACAACATCAACTCGAAGCTGTATTACATGACTATCGACAACACGGCATTGATCACCAATTTTTACAACACGTAACAGAGATTTTTGGCTGGGAAAATTTAGTTAATAAACGTAGTACGACATGGCGAAATTTAGATGAACAAACTAAAAACAACATAAATTCGCACAATGTGATCGAACTACTTCTCCAACAACCTACCTTAATTAAACGTCCTATTGTATTAGGCAAACAAATCCAATTAATTGGTTTTAATGAAAAACAGTATGCAGCTGCATTTGGGGTAACAAAATGAAACAACAAGTGATTGCCTTAGCACAAGAATTAATTCGTCGCCCATCGCTCAGCCCAAGAGATGAAGGTTGCCAACAATTAATTGCAGATCGCTTAGCAAAACTTGGGTTTAACATTGAATGGTTGCCATTTGGTGAAACCTTAAATCTCTGGGCAACTCATGGTGATTCTTCACCAACTATTGTCTTTGCTGGGCATACTGATGTGGTTCCAACAGGCGATGAAACACAATGGCATTACCCGCCATTTTCGGCTGAAATTGTCGGTGATCTTTTATATGGTCGTGGTGCCGCTGATATGAAAGGTTCACTAGCAGCAATGATTGTGGCAGCTGAACACTATGTCCAACAATATCCCGACCACCAAGGGCGCATTGCGTTCTTAATTACCTCTGATGAGGAAGCAGCGGCAAAAGATGGTACGGTAAAAGTTGTTGAAACTTTAATGGATCGTGGTGAGAAAGTTGATTATTGTTTAGTCGGCGAGCCATCTAGTACTGCAAAATTAGGGGATATTGTGAAAAATGGTCGTCGAGGTTCAATCACGGGCAATCTGTATATTCAAGGTATTCAAGGACACGTCGCTTATCCACATCTTGCAGAAAATCCAATCCATAAGGCCTCTGCGTTTATCCATGACTTAGTCAATATTGAATGGGATCAAGGTAATGAATTTTTTCCACCAACCAGTTTACAAATTGCAAATATTCACTCTGGTACTGGATCAAATAATGTCATTCCAGGTGAACTCTATCTGCAATTTAATCTGCGTTTTAATACTGAAACCACTGATGACAAAATCAAACAACGCGTAGAACAGCTATTACAACAACATCACCTTAAATATCGAATTGAATGGTGGTTATCTGGGCAACCTTTTTTAACCGCCCAAGGCAAATTGGTTGATGCAGTGGTACAATCACTTCAACAGGTTGCCAACATTACACCAACACTTGAAACTAGTGGTGGCACCTCCGATGGGCGTTTTATCGCTTTAATGGGCGCTGAAGTCGTTGAACTAGGTCCCTTAAACAAAACGATTCATCGCGTTGATGAATGTGTCAGTTGCCAAGATTTGCATACGCTAGCACAAGTACACACTAAAATACTAAAACGATTATTAGGAGAATAATATATGTTATCCGTTGACTGTTTAACTGGAAAATCTCGCCAACATTTATCTCCTTTACCCTCTAATCATTCTACAGCCCATTTTTTACAAAAAGAGGCGGTAAAAGCATTCCTTGCGCTACAACAAGCTGCTAAAAAAGCAGGCATTGATCTCCAACCAGCAAGTAGTTTTCGTGATTTTGGACGCCAACAATGGATTTGGAATCATAAATTTAATGGCATACGTAAAGTACACGATGACCAAGGGAATCTCATCAATATTACTCTCTTTTCTGAATGGCAAAAATGCGAGGCGATTTTACGTTGGTCAACTTTACCAGGAGCCAGCCGTCATCACTGGGGAACGGAAATTGATGTATTTGCCCCTAATTTACTCCCTATTGGACAATCTCTTCTTCTTGAACCGCAAGAGTATCAACATGATGGGTACTTTACCCCACTTGTTGAGTTTTTAGTAGAAAATATTGAGCATTATGGTTTTTCCTTACCTTTTGTTAATCTTCCTAGTAATAAGAAAATAGGCATCGAATATTGGCACCTTAGTTATTCACCACTTGCAGATATAGCTAAGCAGCAGTTCACACCAGAAATTTTACTGAATGCTTGGAAAGACGAAAATATCGCTGGTAAAGAAACGTTATTGCAACGATTGCCTGAGATTTTTGAGTATTTTATGGTTTAAGCATCTAGGGATAACGCAATGAATCATGGGGTAAGATTTTCTGCCTATACAGCATAAAAATATACGCAAACAGAAGTCTAAATATTCGGTGAAATAGCATCTTATTGCTTCACGCAAGCATCTTGCCAACAAATGCGCACATCAATACTTTTTCAACAAACTTTACCTACTTACTCAAGTAATTTTTAAATATACCTACATACTACTACTTTACTTATCCATATTGAATTGCTTTAATAGCGTGCGTTAATGACTTTACTCCAGAAGGCGTACTATGAGTATCTATACTTATATTTGTTTTTTATCCGCTATCTCAATTATACTCGGTTTTGTAACTAGCAAGATTAGCGATAAAATTCAGTCCACGATTGCTATTACAGCAGCAGCAATGGTTGGTTCTTTATTATTATTACTCCTTGGCTATCTCGGTTGGTTTCAAATAGATTCTATTGCGATTGAAGTTATGCAAAAAATTGACTTCAAAAGTTTCCTCCTTGATGGAATACTTGGATTTTTATTATTTGCTGGCGCACTAGGAATCAAAATTCCTGTATTGCGTGATCAAAAATGGGAAATTACAATCTTTGCCCTTTTTTCAACCTTAGCCTCAACTTTTGTTATTGGTACATTAATTTATCTTTTCGCCAATCTTATTAATCTCCCTATTGATTTCATTTACTGTGTATTATTTGGCGCGTTAATTTCACCAACCGACCCTATTGCGGTATTGGCAATTATCAAGAATTTACGTGCACCAAAACGCCTTTCTATGCAAGTTGAAGGGGAGTCATTATTTAATGATGGTGTTGGTCTTGTTATTTTCGTAACAATTCTTACCGTTGCATTTAGTTCTGAAAAAATGACAGCTAGTGAAGTTTTACATCTCTTTTTACATGAAGCAATCGGAGGTGTTTTATTTGGCTTTATTCTCGGTTTAATTGCGCATTTACTTATCTCCGCAACAGATGATGGTAGTTTAGAAATTTTATTAACTCTCACTATTCCAACAGCAGGTTTTATGTTAGCGAATATGCTAGGTGTTTCTGGTGCATTGGCGATGGTTGTATCTGGTATTATGGTAGGTAACTGGACTCGACATCGTGGTTTCTCAGAACAAAGTCAACGCTACCTCGATCATTTTTGGGAAATGATTGATCACTTCTTAAATTCACTCCTATTCTTCCTTATTGGTTTCGCATTATTACTGATCGATTTTACTTTTAAAGGTTTCTTAATGATGTTATTAGCAATTCCAATTTGTCTAATCGCACGTTATATCAGCCTATGGATACCATATTCTGTTTTAAAACGCTTTCGTACTTACAATCCATATACATTAAAAATTATGACTTGGGGTGGTTTGCGTGGCGGACTTGCCTTAGCTATGGCACTTTCATTACCAGCAAAAACGGTTTTTGTTAACGGAACAGACGTAAAAGATATTATCCTAATTATGACCTATGCCGTTGTCGTATTTTCAATCTTAGTACAAGGTGTTACGATTGAGAAAATGATCAAAAAATCTAAATTAGTAGATCCAAACCGTGAAGAGTATCTCACACCAAGCAGCCACTTTGATTCCCAAGTATCTGCACATAAATAATTTTGCTCGCTATTAGAAGAATCAGTATAATTTACCTATCTCGCCGCACAAATGCTGTGCGGCATCTTTTCTTAGTTATACAGGTAATTACAATGACAGCAACCATTATTACTGTTGATGGTCCAAGTGGCGTAGGTAAGGGAACACTATGTCAAGCGCTCACTAAACAATTCGGTTTTCACTTACTTGATTCTGGTGCTATTTATCGCATTCTTGGTTTAGCCGCATGGCAGCATCAGCTTGATTTTAATAATGAAGAAGCATTAGCACAGCTAGCTCAAAAGATTCAAATTCACTTTATTCCAGATGAAAACGGTGTACGCACACTATTAGATCAACAAGATGTAAGTGATACAATTCGTACACAACAAGTTGCTGATTATGCTTCAAAAATTGCAGTATTCCCACAAGTCCGTGCAGCACTATTACAAAAACAACGTGATTTTGCTATTGCACCAGGTTTAATCGCTGATGGACGAGATATGGGAACGATTGTATTTCCTCAAGCCAATATTAAGTTTTTTCTTGATGCCACTGCAGAAGAACGTGCAAAAAGACGCTTAAAACAGTTGCAGGAAAAGGGAATTAATGGTAATTTTGCCCAGATTTTATCCGAAATTCAGGAGCGAGATTATCGTGATAGAAATCGCGCTGTAGCGCCGCTTGTTCCAGCGGACGATGCGATTCTATTAGACTCCTCTTCCCTTTCTATCAATGAAGTCTTTGCGTTGGCATTACAACATATTCGTCAACGACTCCCTCATTTGGGATAAATCATTTTCCTGTGTTTATTCAAGGACGAATAAACAATTATTATCAGCCCCGTTTAATAGGAAGTTAGACGGTCGTTATTAACTTATTGAAGATTAATTTATATGTCAGAATCTTTTGCTCAACTTTTTGAAGAATCACTAAAAGAACTTGAAACTCGTCAAGGTTCAATCGTTACTGGTACCGTTGTTGCTATCAACAAAGGTTTTGTTTTCGTTGATGCTGGTTTGAAATCAGAAGCAGCTATCCCTGCTGAAGAATTCCAAAATGCACAAGGTGAAATCACTGTTCAAGTTGGTGATCAAGTTCAAGTTGCGTTAGACGCTGTTGAAGATGGTTTCGGTGAAACTAAACTTTCTCGTGAAAAAGCTGTTCGTCATGAATCTTGGATCGCATTAGAAAAAGCTTACGAAGCTCAAGAAACTGTTGTTGGTTTAATTAATGGTAAAGTAAAAGGTGGTTTTACTGTTGAGTTGAATGGCGTTCGTGCATTCTTACCTGGTTCATTAGTGGATACTCGCCCAGTGCGCGATACACTTCACTTAGAAGGTAAAGAATTAGAATTTAAAGTTATCAAATTAGACCAAAAACGTAATAATGTAGTTGTTTCTCGTCGTGCTGTTATCGAATCAGAAAATAGCCAAGAACGTGATCAATTATTAGAAGCCTTACAAGAAGGTGCGGAAGTTAAAGGTATCGTTAAAAACTTAACTGACTACGGTGCATTCGTTGATTTAGGTGGTGTTGATGGTTTATTACACATCACTGATATGGCGTGGAAACGTGTTAAACACCCTGGCGAAATCGTAAACGTTGGTGATGAAGTTACTGTTAAAGTATTAAAATTCGATCGTGATCGTACCCGTGTTTCTTTAGGCTTAAAACAATTAGGTCAAGATCCATGGGCGGCTATCTCTGAAAATCACCCAGTAAATAGCAAATTAACTGGTAAAGTTACTAAC
Source organism: Gallibacterium trehalosifermentans (assembly GCF_042433055.1). Taxonomy (NCBI): domain Bacteria; kingdom Pseudomonadati; phylum Pseudomonadota; class Gammaproteobacteria; order Pasteurellales; family Pasteurellaceae; genus Gallibacterium; species Gallibacterium trehalosifermentans. The sequence goes on along the minus strand of NZ_JBHLWB010000007.1, from coordinate 7,052 downwards.
TTAACTGATTATGGTTGCTTTGTTGAAATCTTAGATGGTATTGAAGGTCTTGTTCATGTTTCAGAAATGGATTGGACAAACAAAAACATTCACCCATCTAAAGTTGTTAGCGTAGGTGATGAAGTTGAAGTAATGGTATTAGAAATCGATGAAGAACGTCGTCGCATTTCTTTAGGTTTAAAACAATGCAAACCAAATCCATGGCAACAATTCGCTGATACTCACAACAAAGGTGATAAAGTATCAGGTAAGATCAAATCAATCACTGACTTCGGTATTTTCATCGGTTTAGAAGGTGGTATTGATGGTTTAGTTCACTTATCAGACATTTCTTGGAATATACCTGGTGAAGAAGCTGTTCGTAACTACAAAAAAGGCGATGAAGTTGAAGCAATCGTATTACAAGTTGATGCTGCTAAGGAACGTATTTCTTTAGGTATCAAACAACTTGAAGAAGATCCATTCAACAATTTTGTTGCTGTAAACAAAAAAGGCAGTGTTGTAAGTGCGAAAGTCGTTGAAGCTGATTCTAAAGGCGTGAAAGTTGAGCTAGACAACAGTGTTGAAGGTTATATCCGTGCAGCAGATCTAAACGGCGATGTTAATGTTGGTGATGTAGTTGAAGCTAAATACACTGGCGTTGATCGTAAAGCACGTATTGTTCACTTATCAGTTCGTGCAAAAGATGAAGCTGAAGAAGCAGCAGCGTTAGCAAACGTAAATAACAAACAAGAAGACGTTGTTATTCCTAACGCAATGGCTGAAGCTTTCAAAGCTGCAAAAGGTGAATAATCCTTGATCATCTATTGATTGAAAAAAATCCGATATGTCTAGCATATCGGATTTTCTACGATTTTACAGAAGGATACTAACATGACAAAGTCAGAATTAATTGAAAAGTTAGTTAATCGCCACCCAGCTATGCCGATTAAACAAATTGAATGTTCTGTGAAAGAAATTTTAGAACATCTCTCTACTACCTTAGAAGAAGGGGATCGTATTGAAATCCGCCGTTTTGGTAGTTTTGCATTACGTTATCGTCAACCTCGTACTGGTCGTAATCCAAAAACTGGCTCTCAAGTTAGTCTTGAAGCAAAATCAGTTCCGCACTTTAAAGCTGGAAAAGAATTGCGTGAACGTGTTGATAATTAATTTATTATGATCTATTTTCTCTCATAGGGCTGTTAATTCATTCTAATTAACAGCTTTTATTTTTTATCTCTTTTTTCTAAATTCAGAATTTCACTATTATAGTTGCACTATTTTTGGCATAATGAACTATCTTCAAGTCTGTTTATCCTAGGAGGCAACGTGAAATTAAAATATATTCTAACACTCGTCATTATCATTGCTTTAATAATTGTAGGTATTACAGTCGGCGCAAATAATGATCAAGTGATTGCTGTAAATTACATTATTGCAAAAAGTAATATTCAACTCTCTTCTCTCGTTGCAATTCTCTTTGGCTTCGGCTTTTTACTCGGCTGGTTAGTAACAGGATTCTTTTACCTTAAATTAAAAATGAAAAATATTGTACTTAATCGTCAGAATAAAAAACAATTACAACAAATTAATGAATTAATGACGGCAAGAGATAAAAACGCATAATGCTAGAACTGCTGTTTCTCCTACTCCCCATTGCAGCTGCTTATGGCTGGTATATGGGAAATCGGAGTGCCAAAAAAGATCAAGAGGAAATTAGTAATAAATTATCCCGTGATTATATGACAGGGGTAAACTTTTTACTTTCTAATCAACAAGAAAAGGCTGTCGATCTTTTCTTAAAAATGTTGGAAAAGCAAGAATCTGAAAATGCTATCGATAATAGCTCACAATTTGAAGCTGAATTAACCTTAGGCAATCTCTTCCGTTCTCGTGGTGAAGTTGATCGAGCATTACGAATCCACCAAAATATCGATAGCAATCCTAATTATACATATGAACAAAAGCTGCTCACCAAACAACAACTTGCTAAAGACTTTATGTTCATTGGTTTTTTAGATCGTGCTGAAAAACTCTATCTAGAACTCTGCGAAGAACCTGATTATACCGAAAACGCATTACATGAACTTGCCAATATTTATCAACGAACAAAAGAATGGCATAAAGCTATTGAAATAGGGGAACGTTATCGAAAATTAACACAATCTGAAAGTAATACTTCCCTATCACATTACTACTGTGAATTAGCTTTACAACAGAAACAAGAACAAAAAAATCGCCAGCAAATTATTACTTACTTAACCAAAGCCTTAACCGTATCACCCAACTGCGTCCGAGCAACGCTTATTTTGTCGCAAGAATATGCTTTACAAAATAATTATTTACAAGCAATTAACACATTACAAAAAGTGGCAAAACAAAATATTGATTATGTCAGTGAATCATTACCTGCTTTAATCCAATATTATCAACATCTCCCAGAACACCTTAGCGAATTTGAACATTATTTAATCCATTTACAACAACAAAAAGCAAGCAGTACTGTCGTATTAACGATGACTCATTATCTTGAAAAAAAATCAGGTACACTTGCTGCCAAAAATTACCTTTACCATCAATTAGAAAAGCAACCTACTATGCGCTTATTCCATCGCTTTATTCAATATCAAATTGACGAAGTAGAAGATGGTAATGGTAAGGAAAGCTTAAAATTACTCTACAATATTGTTGATGAACGTTTAAAACAAGGCTTTAAATATCGCTGTCATCATTGCGGATTTCAAAGCCATAAATTAATTTGGCAATGTCCATCTTGCCGTCATTGGGAAACCATTACGCCGATTGATAATTAACCTTAAAACATAATGAGGAAAATCATGGAAAATAAAGTTATTGTTGCTTTAGATTACGAAACGAGAAAAGAAGCGATGCAGCTGGTTGATCAACTTGATCCAAGCCTATGTCGTCTAAAAGTGGGGAAAGAGATGTTTACCACTTTAGGTACGGAATTTGTTAAAGAATTACAAAAACGTCATTTTGATGTTTTTCTTGATCTTAAATTCCATGATATTCCAAATACTGTTGCGCGAGCAGTACGCTCTGCAGCTGATTTAGGTGTATGGATGGTTGATATGCATGCTAGTGGTGGTTTAAGAATGATGGAAGCAGCAAAAAAAATTCTTGAACCTTATGGAAAGGACGCGCCAATTCTTATTGCTATTACTGTTTTAACTAGTATGGAAGATGCTGATTTATTACAAATTGGTGTAAATACCTCACCAGAAGAACATGTTATTCGCTTAGCACGTTTAAGCCAACGGGCTGGGTTAGATGGTGTGGTTTGTTCTCCACAAGAAGTGGAAATTTTACGTCAACGCTGTGGGGCTGATTTTAAATTAATTACACCAGGTATTCGTCCAGAAGGTAGTCAATTAGGAGATCAACGCCGAGTTATGACACCAAAAGAAGCGATTGAAGCAGGATCTGATTATTTAGTAATTGGTCGCCCAATTACCCAAGCAGCAGATCCGATTGCAGTATTAAAACAAATCAATGCTTCTATTCAAGGATAGTCTATGTCAGATAGTCAGCTTGTTTATTCCACTGAACTTGGTCGTATCAAACCAGAAAAAACCACAATACCACCCCCAAAAAGTGATGGTATTGTTCGTATCCAACGACAAACATCTGGGCGCAAGGGCAAAGGTGTTTGTGTCATTACTGGTCTGGATCTCGACAATACAGCTTTAACCCAACTTGCGTCAGAGCTAAAAAAGCGTTGTGGTTGTGGTGGTTCGGTAAAGAATAACACAATCGAAATCCAAGGTGAAAATCGAGAATTAATCAAACAACTCCTTGAAAGTAAAGGTTTTAAAGTCAAACTAGCTGGTGGTTAATTAAAAAACTCTCTTATTATTACGCTTCTTTGAGCTAAAACGAGAGAGTTTTTATTTTTAACGAAATTGTTCACATTTTATTTTAATGATTTTGTGAATTATCACTCATTTTTTAAGAAAACTTGCTAACTTTTTTTGACATACTTCTCAATTAACAAAAAGAACACTTTATAAACTTTCGATTTAATACTTAAATACCTCATAAAGATTCTATTACGAACGTAAATAACCTTACTTTTCTACTTAAGGAGTCTTTATGACACGCGATCACTCACTTAAAGGTCAATGTATTGCTGAATTTCTTGGTACTGCATTATTAATATTTTTCGGTTGTGGTTGTGTTGCTGCAGTACGTGTTGCAGGCGCACAATTTGGTCTTTGGGAAATTAGTATTGTTTGGGGTATGGGCGTTGCTTTAGCAGTTTACCTCACAGCTGGCGTATCTGGTGCACATCTTAATCCAGCAGTTACGATTGCACTTTGGAAATTTGCCTGTTTTGACGGTAAAAAAGTTGTTCCCTTTATCATTGCTCAAATTGTAGGTGCTTTTTTTGGTGCAGCAGTTGTCTATCTTCTTTATCGAGGTGTCATTATTGATTACGAAACAAGTCAACATATAACTCGAGGTTCAGTTGATAGCCTATTTACCGCAGGCATTTTCTCTACTTATCCTAATCCTCATATTGATTTATTAACTGCCTCACTGGTTGAAATTGTACTAACAGCAACATTAATGGCACTCATTTTAGCACTAACAGATGATGGTAATGGCGTGCCTCGTGGTCCATTAGCCCCACTGCTTATCGGAATTTTGATTGCTGTATTAGGTGCTTCAATGGGTCCTTTAACTGGTTTTGCAATGAACCCCGCGCGTGATTTCGGACCGAAACTATTTGCAACTCTCTTCGGTTGGGGAGATATAGCCTTAACCGGCGGAACGGTTATTCCATATGCATTAATTCCAATCATTTCTCCTATTATAGGTGCTTTATTTGGTGCTTGGGGTTATCGCTATTTTATTGGTAATAATCTTCCTTGTAATCGTTGTAAAATTGATAATTAATTATTCTCTTCAAAGGTAACTACTATGACAGATAAAAAATATATCATTGCATTAGATCAAGGAACAACCAGTTCTCGTGCAGTACTACTCGATCATGACGCTAATATTGTTGGTATTGCTCAACGTGAATTTACACAAATTTATCCAAAAGCAGGTTGGGTAGAACATGACCCAATGGAAATTTGGGCAACACAAAGTTCTACTTTAAACGAAGTTGTTGCCAAAACAGGTATTAGTTCTGATCAAATTGCCGCTATTGGTATCACTAACCAACGTGAAACCACGATTGTTTGGGATAAAAACACAGGAAAACCTATTTATAACGCCATTGTTTGGCAATGCCGCCGCACAGCTGACTTCTGTGATAAATTAAAAGCGGCTGGATATACTGACTATATTCGTAATACGACAGGTTTAGTAGTTGATCCTTACTTCTCTGGTACAAAAGTAAGGTGGATTTTAGACAATGTGGAAGGGGCAAGAGAACAAGCTAAACGAGGTGAATTGCTTTTCGGCACTGTCGATACTTGGTTAATTTGGAAATTAACTCAAGGTCGAGTCCACGTTACTGATTATACAAATGCCTCTCGTACCATGATGTTTAACATTCATACCAAACAATGGGACGAAAAAATGTTGGAAATTCTAGACATTCCTCATTCTATGTTACCAGAAGTGAAAAACTCTTCAGAAATCTATGGGCAAACTAATATCGGTGGTAAAGGTGGTATTCGTATTCCAATCGCAGGGATTGCAGGCGATCAACAAGCTGCATTATATGGACATCTTTGCGTAAATCCAGGACAAGCAAAAAATACCTATGGCACAGGTTGTTTCATGTTAATGAATACTGGTGAAAAAGCGATTACCTCTAACAATGGTCTATTAACAACTATTTGTTGTAATGCGCAAGGTGAGCCTGCTTATGCATTAGAAGGTTCTGTTTTTGTTGCAGGCGCATCTATCCAATGGCTACGTGATGAATTAAAAATTGTTCATGATAGTTCTGATACGGAATACTTTGCGCAAAAAGTTTCAGATTGTAATGGTGTTTATGTTGTTCCAGCCTTTACAGGCTTAGGAGCGCCTTATTGGGATCCATATGCACGAGGAGTAATTGTTGGACTTTCACGTGGTGCAAACCGTAATCATATTGTTCGAGCTACACTTGAATCTATCGCTTACCAAACCCGTGATGTGCTAGAGGCAATGCAATCTGATGCAGGAGAAAAATTACAGACCTTACGGGTAGATGGGGGTGCAACGGCTAATAATTTCTTAATGCAATTCCAAGCTGATATTCTTAATACACAAGTAGAACGCCCAACAGTTAAAGAGGTAACGGCTTTAGGGGCTGCATATCTTGCAGGTTTAGCAACAGGATTTTGGCAAGATCTTGAAGAACTAAGAAATAAAGCCGCTATCGAAAGAACTTTCATACCAGATCATGATGAAGCTAAACAACAGCGTCGTTATAAAGGTTGGAAAAAAGCAGTTAAACGTGCATTAGAATGGGCAAAAGAAGACGCAGAAGAAGATCTTTAATTTTTATACTAAAAACCTATGACAATAAACTAACCGATTTGTAATGTTATGGGTTTTAAAACAACTCAATTCCCAGAAATAATAAAACGCTAACTTAGGAATAGTTAGCGTTTTTTCTTGTCTGTTTGTCTGTTTTTTCTCTGTCTTTGTGGGCTGTTCTGTTTTATCCTCTCTGATAGCTTTCCCTTTTATTAGCTTCTTCTTTTGTAACTCTCCAATAAACAACCAAAACCAATAAAGGTTATGTAAACAAAACAGAGAGCGGTAAGTAGTGGATAGAGCAGAAAGAGAGGATAGCGAAAAAGGATAAGATAAAAAAGAAAGCTTAAAATCCTACCTACTCCCCCCCAAAAAAACAAAAACAAAAAACCTCCGTATCGCTACGGAGGCTCTCTCTAATTCAAAAACCTGGCAGTGTCCTACTCTCACATGGGAACTTCCCACACTACCATCGGCGTTACAACATTTCACTTCTGAGTTCGGCATGGATTCAGGTGGTCCTATTGCACTCTCGCCGCCAGGATAATTCGGCTTTTTTTCTGTCTTTTATTCTGTCTTTTACTCTGACTTTTTCTTTCTGTTCTTTCTCTTGCTCTTTCTTCTCG
>NZ_JBHLWB010000006.1:0-100848 GCF_042433055.1 Gallibacterium trehalosifermentans | reverse complement strand
GACAATCGTGTGAATTGGCTTTGTTTGGTGAGCCATAACCAATTATCGTTTTACAAATAATTAAACTTGGTTTACTGCTTTCTGCTTTTGCTGCTTCAATCGCCGCTTTGATTTCAGCGGCATTATGTCCATCAACCGATGGAATCACGTGCCAACCATAGGACTCAAAGCGTTTTTGTGTATCATCAGTAAACCAGCCATCAACGTGTCCGTCAATCGAGATGTTATTATCATCGTAAAACGCTATTAATTTACCTAGCCCTAATGTACCTGCTAATGAGCATGCTTCATGAGAGATTCCCTCCATTAAACAACCATCGCCTAAAAAGACATAGGTGTGGTGGTCTATTATCTCATGACCTGAACGGTTAAATTGTCCTGCTAAGGTCTTTTCGGCTATCGCCATACCCACTGCATTCGTTATCCCTTGTCCCAATGGACCTGTGGTAGTTTCAACGCCTGGGGCATAACCATATTCTGGGTGCCCTGGCGTTTTTGAATGTAATTGGCGGAATTGCTTTAAATCTTCTATCGATAACTCATAGCCCGTTAAATGTAATAAGCTATAAATTAACATTGAACCGTGTCCATTCGATAAGATAAAACGGTCGCGGTTTGCCCATTGTGGATTCGTTGGATTATGTGATAAAAAATCACGCCATAACACTTCTGCGATATCCGCCATGCCCATTGGCGCTCCTGGGTGCCCTGATTTTGCTTTTTGTACTGCATCTATACTTAAAAAGCGGATTGCATTTGCTAATTCTCGGCGAGTAGCCATAATTTTCTCCTTCTTTTTATGAGAATTTAAGTTAAATAAACTCTGATATTCTACTCTATTTTACTTAAGAAAAAGTGAATTACTTTGATAAAAACTAACTATTTCTCTAGTAAAAATCTTCATAGTGAAAAATGCTTTAAATCCTTGATCCCACCTTGAGGAAAGATTATCCCTTCACAAAGTTTAACGCTTGCTGCAATACTTCAATACCAGCATTTGCTTTATGTGCATTTTCACTTAGATGTCGTCGCCACTGTCTTGCGCCTCGTACATTTTGAAAAGCCCCTAACATATGACGGGTAATTTGTCCTAAAGGGGTACCTTGCGAAAGTTCTTGCTCAATATAAGGGAACATCTTCTCAACCGCCTCAATCGGGCTAACAATCGCAGCCACTTCATCAAATAAGGCTTGATCGATCAAACCTAATAGAGCAGGATTCTGATAGACTTCTCTTCCCACCATCACGCCATCAACAAATTGCAGATGTTTTTTCATCTCTGCAATCGTTTTAATGCCACCATTAATACTTATCTTAAGCTGTGGGAAATCACGTTTTAGTTGATAAACTCGCGCATAATCTAATGGTGGAATTTCTCGATTTTCCTTTGGACTTAATCCTGATAGCCACGCTTTACGTGCATGAATAATAAAATCTTGACACCCCGTATTAGCAACTTTCTCAATAAACTGATATAAAAATTCATAGCTATCGAAATCATCAATACCAATACGTGTTTTAACGGTTACGGGAATCTGCACGACTTTCTGCATTGCATCAACACATTCTGCGACTAAATCCGCTTTTGCCATCAAACATGCACCAAAAAAACCATTTTGCACCCGATCGGAAGGACAGCCCACATTGAGATTAATTTCACTATAACCTCGTTGTTCTGCTAACTTAGCACAATGAGCTAATTGCTGAGGGTCGCTCCCCCCTAATTGTAACGCCACAGGTAACTCTTCTGGTTGAAAAACTAAATGGTCATATTTTGCATAGATAATTGCTGGCGCAGTAATCATTTCAGTATAAAGTAAACTATGACGACTAAACTGACGATGAAAAAAACGACAATGTCGAGTAGTCCAATCTAACATTGGCGCTACCGAAAAACGTCCTCGATAGAATTGATTATTTATTGTCATATAATTTTTGTTGTTCTTGATTAATTTGTTCTTGTATCCGCTGACGAAAACGCCCTGCTGCAAAATGATAAAACGGTTTAGGGCAAATTTGTCGTGAAACAACAGATGCTATCAAACTTATAGCTAATAACCATACTAATTCTGGTTGACTTCCTGTCATTTCCATAACAATAACACTAGAAGTTACTGGCGATTGTGTTGTACCAGCCAAAAATGCCGCCATTGATAATAACACTAGAAAACGTTGATCAACGATACCGCCCGTGAGCTGCCAAATATTACTACCTATTGCAGCACCAGTAGTGAGTGCTGGCGTAAAAATTCCACCTGCAATGCCTGTCCAATAGGTAAATACTGTTGCCAATAATTTACTGATTCCTAATGAAAGATCTAAGGCTTGATCATTAATGGCTTGGGTAACAACTGTATACCCCGTACCATAGGTTTGATGATGAGTTAATGTACCTAATGCTGCTAATAAAACGCCTAATCCAAACGCCATAATAATTGGGTGTCGCCGTACAAAACCGCGCATAAATGTGGGTAAATATGCTGCTAATCCTTTTGCTAACATGCGAGCAAATAATCCCCCTAAAAAACCACAAATAACGGCACACACCACTAGCCATAACACAACATTTTCAACAATATCTGCTCCCATATAACGGGGAAAATAAGGGTTATTGCCTTGAATCAACACTAACATGAACCCTGCAGATAATACCCCAAGTAAAACCCGACGCTCCCAACGTAAAGGTGCACCACGACCAATCTCTTCAATAGCAAAAATGACGCCTGCCAATGGTGCGTTAAACGCCGCAGCTAAACCTCCAGCAGCCCCTGTAGCGATGAGTTCGTTATAGCTAAGTCCTTTAAAAGCGAGATTATATTTACGACAAAATTTACCCCAGAACAACATGACGGCAGCCCCGACTTGTACTGATGGTCCCTCACGCCCTACGGACGCACCACAACACATTGCTAAAAAAGTTAAAGGGATCTTCCACACTGTTTGGGCAAGATTTACTAACATTTCTTTTGGTTTACCATGTGGCAATGCAATCGCTGCAATCACTTGTGGAATGCCACTACCCGCAACATAGGGGGTAAATCGTTGTGTAAACCAAGCTAAAATCGCCATACCAAATGGTAATAATATCCATGCCACCAAAGGGTGAAGATGAACTAAAAAGATATTAATTTCTAACCCCAGCTCAACTAAGGTAGCAAAGCCCCAAGAAACAAGAGCAACGAGTAAAGCACCTGATAGTAAACAAATAAACTCAATACTTTTCCTTGAAAGACGAGATGTTTGATGCCCTTTGTGTTTAAGATAACGCTGTAAATGCTGTAATTGTGCTTTTAGATGAAAAAACATAAAGTAAAAAAATCAACTACCTGAGTGGAAATCATTATAAACAAGATCCTTTGTGATCAGAAAATCTTTTTACCTTTCATTTTCCTAAAGGCAAGTCGTTGATAATAATAATCCCAATCAAAATATTGCCCTGGGTCGATCTTACGCCCTGGTGAAATATCACAATGTCCAACAATCCGTTCCAAAGTAATTAATGGATAGCTCTGCATAATTGATTTTGTCAACTCAATAAGTACTTGATATTGTAAAGGGGTAAATGGTTGCTCATTACTTCCCTCCAACTCAATACCAATCGAGAAATCATTGCATTTCTCACGACCTTGAAACTGTGATAAACCAGCGTGCCAAGCTCGATCATTCAAATTAACATATTGCTTTATCTCACCATTTCGCCGAATTAAACAGTGTGCAGAAACACGCTGCTGATAAATTTCTGCAAAATAGGGGTGAATCGTTGGATCTAATTTTCCTTGAAAAAAATCATCAATATAGTTACCACAAAATTGCTCTGGTGGCAGACTAATATAATGAATCACTAATAATGAAATTTCTTGCGGATCAGGTCGTTGATCAAAATGTGGCGATGGGATTTGTGCCACATTTTGTATGACTCCTTGTTTAATTTGATACATAAAATTCTCTTTTTTCGATCTAACTCACAATAGTGTAACAATTCTTTCGGTAATTAAAGCAATTTCTGTCATTTTTCTGACTATCTTTTTTCTATGAGGAGTTATTTATGCTAACACGTTCTAAATTATTAAAATCTTTTTATGCTGGCTTTACCCTTATTGAACTAATGATGGTCATTGCTATTATTGCCGTTCTTGCTACGATTGCGATTCCCTCTTATCAAAGTTATACCAAAAAAGCAGCAATTTCCGAATTGATTCAAGCCTCAGCCCCTTATAAAGCCGAAGTTGAACTCTGTATCTATAACGCGTCCGCCAAATCACAATGTTCCGCTGGGCAAAATGGTATTCAAAATAAACCGAATGATATGAGCAAATTTAAATATTTAAATGATATTTCTGTTAATGCTGGTGTGATTTCTGTATCAGGAAAAGGTTCATTAGAAAATATCTCTTACACCATGACGCCTAATGATAATGCTCAAAATGGGCTAATTGAATGGACAATTAGATGTACTGGCGACAGTGGACTTTTCCCTGCAGGATTTTGCCAAACAACAGCAGGAAGTAACTAATGCCTTATCAAATAACATCGTTAGATCAACAAACAGTTTTTGAAATTTCAGATCAACAATGGCAGAAAAATCAAGCAAAATATGAGTTATTGCTGCGTTACTTAGCGGTACCGATTCAAGAAGATCAACAACAATTATGGTTAGCGGTAGAGTCGTTAGACAATATCGCTGCCTGTGAGGCATTTTCTTTCTTATGTGGTAAACCTGTTGAGCCTGTAGTGATTGGACAATATGCTCTCAAACAATTATTACAATCTATGCGTAACGCAGTCGATACCCCTAATCTTCAGGAAACCACGTTACAACAATATGCCACCACCACAACAAGTTTCACGGAAGAAACCACAACAAGCACAGCAAATGAGCCACTGATTCAATTATTTAACCACTTATTAGAACAAGGGTTACAACTATCTGCATCTGATATTCATCTTGAACCTTTACAAAAATATTTTCAAATTCGTTTTCGGATTGATGGCGTATTACACAAACAAGATAATCTCTCACTGCACATTGGACAACGTTTGAATGCTCGCTTAAAACTATTAGCACGTTTAGACATTAATGAATTACGTTTACCACAAGATGGACGTTTTCGCTTTCAAACAACCTTTGGTGAAACCTTAGATATTCGTTTATCTTCCTTACCGACACAATATGGAGAAAAAATTGTCTTACGCTTGCAGCCTAACACCCCTGTTTTTGCTGATTTTACTGAATTAGGCATGACCACTAAGCAAGCTTTTCTCTTTGCACAAGCTCTCTCTCAACCACAAGGGTTAATTCTGGTTACAGGTCCAACTGGCAGTGGAAAAAGTTTAACGTTATACAGTGGTTTACATCGCCTTAATCAAGAGAGTCGCCATATTTTAACCGCTGAAGATCCGATTGAATTACAGTTAGATGGCATTATCCAAACGCAAGTCAATCCTTTAATTGGCTTAGATTTCGCCACACTATTACGTAGCTTTTTACGACAAGATCCTGATGTCATTATGGTTGGTGAAATTCGCGATCAAGAAACAGCCGAAATCGCTTTGCGTGCAGCACAAACAGGACATCTCGTTTTATCCACTTTACATACCAATACCGCTTTAGGTGCAGTTTCTCGCTTACAACAACTTGGTATAGCGCAACATGAACTGGCTAATGCCTTGCAATTAGTGATCGCTCAGCGTTTAGTAAGAAAACGCTGCCAAACTTGCCACACGCAAACCGCTGATTGCCACTGTGTTGATGGGTATCATGGGCGTACTGGCATTTTTCAACTTCTGCATTACCAACAAGATCAATATATTACCGATTACCCAACACTTTTTGCAGCAGCTCAAGAAAAGTTACAACAACACATTACTACTCATGCTGAGTTAGAACGGGTACTTGGCAAAGAGGAATTATTAAATGGCGAAATATAATTGGCGAGGGCAAGATCGTTTTCAGAATCGTATCAAAGGTAGCATTATTGCTGATAATCCACCGCAAGCGAGACAACGCTTATTTCAACAAGGTATTATGGTTACATCTCTCGCAAAAAACTGGCAGTTTTCATCTCGACTTACCCTAACACAACAAAGTGAATTTTTATTACAACTTGCCTTATTACTGCAAGCAGAGGTCCCATTAAAACAAGCGTTGCAATTATTACAAGAACATTGCACTCACCAAGCTATTTACCAGCTCTTAAAACAGTGCCTACATACCTTAAATATCGGATTACCTCTCTCTCACGCCTTACAAGCGGAAAAGAAACTACTCTCACCACATGAATGGCAATTATTATACAGTGGCGAACAAAGTGGACAGCTTGCAAGTGTTATTCAACAATTAGCCGATCAGAAAAAACATCAACAGCAGCTACGCCAACAAATCAAAAAAATCTTATTCTACCCGCTGATGATGCTAGTGATTTCGCTCACCTTAACCCTCTTTTTACTGCTTTTTATTGTGCCGACTTTTGCTGATCTCTATGCTCAACAGCAACAAGCTTTACCATTTCTCACCCAATTTTTAATGGATATTTCCGCTTTTTTACAGCACTATTTATGGTTTATTTTTGGCTTATTATGTTTCATCATCATGCTGTGCTACATAAGTTACGCACGTTTTCCTGCATTTAAAACAATCTTACTAAAACTCATTTGCGTCATTCCAGCTATCCAAAAACTTTATCTTAATATTCAAGCAATTCATTTTTTCTCAATCCTTGCTACAATGCTACAAGCAGGTATCACACTACAACAAAGTCTGATGACATTTCTACCGCAACAATCCTTACTGACTACGAAAAAAAACAGCCTACTAGAAAAAGAAGCTCGACAATGCTTAACTGCATTACAACAAGGTTTACGTTTTTCTGATGGATTAAGCCATCATTTTATTGCGTTACAAACACGGCAAATGCTAATTATTGGTGAAAATAGCGGTAAGTTAAGTCATACATTAAATTATCTTGCTACTCAAGCTCAACAACAGCTATCAACACAAATCGATCTGTTTGCAAAATTACTGGAACCCTTGTTAATGCTAGTGATTGGAAGCATTATTGGCGTCATTATCGTGGGAATGTATCTACCTATCTTTAATTTAGGAAATATTATTTTATGATTTTACTCTCACTTATTCTGTTCAGTCTGGGCTTTATTTACTATTTAGATCAATTTCCTCGTTGGCTGCAAAAATTAGGTAACGAGTTACCGCCAGTTACAATACCAAAGTCGGATCGTTATCTCCATATCCTAATTTATCTCTTCATCAGTGCTGGTTGTCAGTTTACAACCACATTATGGTGGCACACCTATCTTTATTATTTTCTACTCGGCTTCTGTTATGCGATTGCTTACCTTGATTATCGCTATCGCCTGATTTCTGTTCTACACTGCTATATACTCATTACACTCGCTTTCTTCTTTTTACTATTACAAATTACAACCCTAACTATAGAACAAGCGCTGATAAGCTTTATCTTTGCTTTTATCAGCAGCATTACAGGGTACTTTATTTGTTTTTTCTTATTTGGCGAAGAAAAATTAGGGTTAGGTGATATTTTATTATTTTCTGCATTGGCATTATTTATTCTTCCTACATGGTTACCTTGGCTACTGCTTATTGCTTCGTCAATCACACTCAGTTATGCCCTACTCATAAAAAAGAAGAACCCAGCGCTTCCCTTTGCACCAGGCTTAATATTAGCAACACTTATTTTATATTTACTTCAATAACTTATATCTATTATCATTCTATCTATCAAACAAATTTTCCTCTCTCAAAAGAAAGGGCGTATAATAAAGCGCACTTTTATTTTTACTAATGAGTATATGACTTACATTGTTGGACTAACTGGTGGTATAGGGTGTGGGAAAAGCACAATTACAGCACTTTTTGCTGAATTAGGTGTTCCCATTGTTGATGCAGACATCGTAGCACGAGAAGTTGTAGCGAAAGGCTCGCCACTATTGCAGCAAATAACAGATCATTTTGGTCAAACAATTTTACTCCCTAACGGTGAATTAAATCGTGCAGCATTACGCCAAAAAGTATTTCAAGATCCTGAACAAACAACTTGGCTAAATAATCTGCTACACCCTGCTATACGCACAGAAATGCTCGCACAATTACATCGCATTAATGCGCCTTATGTGTTATGGGTCGTACCTTTATTATTTGAAAATCATTTAGAACCGTTCTGTAACCGTATTTTAGTGATTGATGTCAGCGAAGAAACACAACTACAACGCGCTAGTCAGCGAGATCAAAACAGCACTGCATTAATTCGAAAAATTATGCAATCGCAGATTTCCCGACAACAACGTTTAGCAAAAGCAGATGATATTATTAATAATGAACAACCTTTGGAAAAAAATTTAGATTGTCTAAAAGATGAAGTAATGAAATTACATCAATATTATTTACAATTAAGCCAATAACAGGAAAACATATGTCAAATACAGATAACGAGATAATCTTTGTACCATGCCCGATTTGCAAAAAAAGTGTGATCTGGTCAGCAGAAAGCCCTTATCGCCCATTTTGCAGTAAACGTTGCCAACTCATTGATCTTGGTGAATGGGCTGCGGAAGAAAAAAGAATTGCAAGTGAAGAAAGCCCTTTCACAACAGAAATAGATGAATTTACGGGGAAATTACAATGATGAACTACCCTATCAAACATACCGATGATGGTCAATGTGGCACGTTTTTCATTCAAATCGAAAATAAACGATTAGCAGAATTAAGCTACGAATATACTAGTCCCCAAACAATAGATGCTAACCATACTTTCGTTGATCCCAGTTTACGTAATCAAGGTATTGCCCAAAAATTACTCCAAGCTTTATTAGACTTCACCACACAACGACAACTAAAATTAACCGCAAGTTGTAGTTATATTGCAGCGAAACTACGAGATAAATAAGGCTTGGGTTAAACCAAGCCTCGCTATAATAAGTAATTAGCCATCAGGAAAAAGTAATGGATTGATACCACTGCGAGAAAAGCCTTTTTCCTCCATTTCATTATCTAGAAGTAATGTGGCTAAATCATCTGCTGCGGGTTCGACATCGGGATCTTTCTCCTGATAAAGCACTTTAAGATAACTTTTACAATCATCGCAGCTCTCGGCTTTGACTGGTGCGCGTTCGCTATCTAATGACCAATAATCAATATGTGCAGTTTCTTCACAGTTAGTACATTTACTTCGCACTACATTCCATTCACTTTCGCATAATGCACAATGAACATAACGTAAACCTTGCGTACTACCAAAATGGACAACACTGGTGATTGGCGCAGAACCACATACAGGGCAAAAATGGCGGTGTTCGCCAAGTTCTGTAGTGGCATGATGTGGAATTTGTTGTACTAATTGTATCCAATAAAGATTTAATGCTGCCCAAATAAATACGGCTTGCGCACTATTCACTGCCTCAAACTCATTTTTTAATAAGTGATCAGCTAAATCTTCTCGTGCCTGTACAGAAGCCTTTTCTAAAGACTCTATCGTATCTGCAATCACACCATCAGCAAAACTTTTACACTCTTCTAATAAGTTAGTTAGCAAGGTTTGCCAGATTGGTGAACGTTGCCAATGTTGATAATGTAATGGTTGTTCAGCCAAAACGTCTTCCGTCAACACAGTTTTATTCAGACGTTCGTCTTGGGGAATAGGTTGTTCCTGCAATAATCTTAATTGTACATCTACTAATTTTGCTGTGAAATCAAGATAATCTTTAAATGGACTCTTCTCTGCTAATTGACGTAAACGTTTAGCGCGACGTTGATAGAGATTTTTTGGATTGGCGAAAAGTAACGGGGGGCTAATTAGCCCCTCCGCTGCTTGTTGAATTTCGCTCTCTGGTAAGATACGAATACTCATTCATTATTTTCCTTGTTGTTCTTCTCGTTTTAAAATCGGCTCGATTTCCTCACGATACCAACGTGGGTGGTGTTTTTTCGCCCAGCGCGCGCTTACTTTGCCAGTTACCATTCCTGTAATGGAACCTTTCACCCAAATTGCCATATAGATATGCACCATGATTCCTAGAATCAGGGCTATCGCACTACAAGCATGCAATAAAATCGCAATTCTAATAACAGGGATAGAGAATGATGGTGCAAAATAAGGACGCCACATAATCACCCCAGTTACTAATAGTAATGACAATGCACCAATTAGGGTCCAGAACAATAATTTTTGCCCCATATTATAATGCCCTACATCAGCAACATGATGCTCATTACCTTTTAATACTTCCACTACGTTCAGTAACCAGCGCCAGTCCCCTTTTTCAATTAAGTTATCTCGCCAATAGGTTTTAAATAGCACCATAAAAGCAGCGATCATTACTAAACCAGTAAATGGGTGAACGACACGAGCTAATTGTGGTGTACCGAGAATCTCAGCAATCCACGCAAAATCTTGGAAAAAGAATGATAATCCAGATAACCCAGTAGTGAAAAAGCAGAAAACGACAAGCCAATGACTTAAACGTTCTTTCACGCTATGGCGTAATACTTTTTTGTTTAAATCGACCATACTTATTTCCCTCCTTTTTCATCATCATGCGCATGAGGATCAATGATCTCTTCTTCCTCAAGATCTTCTGTGTTCGGTCCCATTGCAATATAGTGTGCTGCTGCACCAACTGCTAGTGCACCCATTGCTACACCAGCAAGTGGCTTGAGGACGCCTTTCCACAGTGAAACAACTTCACTAATTTTCGGATCTTTCGGTAATCCAGAATAAAGCTCTGGGCGATCAGCATGATGCAACACATACATCACGTGTGTACCACCTACACCTTGCGGATCGTAGATACCTGCATTTTTGTAACCACGAGTTTTCAAATCTGCCACACGTTTTTCTGCATAATGCAACATTTCTTCTTTACTGCCAAAATGAATCGCACCTGTTGGACAAGTTTTTGCACAAGCTGGCTCTTGCCCTACATTTACTCGATCAGAACAAAGTGTACATTTATAGGCGCGGTTATCTTCTGGGTTGATACGCGGTACATTAAACGGACAACCTGCAATACAGTAACCACAACCAATACATTTATCTGATTGGTAATCAACAATCCCATTCGCGTATTGAATAATCGCGCCTGGTGATGGGCAGGCTTTTAAACAACCTGGTTCGGCACAGTGCATACAACCATCTTTACGAATTAACCATTCCAGACGGTCATTTTCTTCAACTTCGTTGAATTTCATCACTGTCCATGCTTTAGGTTCCAGATCAACTGGGTTGTCATAAACCCCTACACAATCACCAGGTTCTGCACGTAAATCATTCCATTCAGAACAGGCTACTTGACACGCTTTACAACCAATACAGGTTGTTACATCTATCAGTTTCGCCACTTCTACTTTGTGATTACGCACTTGTGGTGGCGGTGTAAGCCCCGATGTTGCTGAGGCTTTGATAATATCTTGAGTTTGTACTGCCATTTACGCCTCCACAACCTTTTCAATATTCACAAGGAATGCTTTAAACTCTGGTGTTTGTGTATTGGCATCACCAACACGAGGTGTTAAGTTATTCGCAAAAAATCCTTTCTTACCTACACCAGAAAATCCCCAGTGAATTGGAATACCAATGGTATGAACAACCTTGCCATCAACTTCTAACGGACGAATACGTTTGGTTACCACCGCAACCGCTTTCACATAACCACGTACAGAACTTACTTTTACTTTATCGCCATGCTTAATGCCTTTTTCAGCAGCAAGTTGTTCGCTCAGTTCGACAAATTGTTCTGGTTGTGCAATCACGTTCAACATTGAATGTTTAGTCCAGAAATGGAAATGTTCCGTTAAACGATAAGTCGTTCCCACATATGGGAATTGTTCATGTGATCCAAACAATGCTTTATCCGCTGGCAAAATACGTGCCACAGGGTTAGAAATCACGTTCGGGTGTAATGGGTTTGTACCAATTGGTGATTCAATCGGCTCATAATGTTCTGGGAACGGACCTTCTGCCATTTTATCAATCGCAAAGAGACGAGAAACCCCTTCAGGCTGCATAATAAATGGCGAAACATCGCTTCCTGGAGGTGCAGTCCCGAAGTCCGCCACATCAATGTAGTTCCAGTTTTTACCATTCCATTTCACTAACTGACGTTTCTTATTCCAAGGGTTACCTTGAACATCAGCAGAAGCGCGGTTATAGATAATACGACGGTTAAGTGGCCATGCGTATGCCCAGTTTAACGTATTACCTAACCCTGATGGATCTGAGCTATCACGGCGAGCCATTATATTACCTTTTTCAGTCCACTGACCTGCATAAATCCAGTTAGCAGATGAAGTTGTACCATCATCACGAAGAAAAGCAAAACTCGGTAATAATTCCCCTTTCTTCACTAACACCGTGCCATTTGCATCTTTCAGATCTTCTAAAGCGTAACCATTATTTTCTTTCGCTAATTCTTCTGCAGTTGGTTCTGCTGGGTTGAGATAATTCCAACTCATTGCTTTAAGTTGTTCAATTCCACGCCCGCCTTCTTTTTCGTAAAGTGCTAATAATTCCTCACGAATTTCAGAAAGAATAGCAATATCTGGCTTGGCTTCTGCTGGTGCGTCTGCACCTTTCCAGTGCCATTGTAACCAGCGCCCTGAGTTAGCGATCGAACCATCTTCTTCCACAAAACAGGTCGTCGGTAAGCGGAAAACCTCCGTTTGAATATCTTCTGTTTTCACATCATTATATTCACCATAATTTTGCCAGAAGTTTGAGGTGTCTGTGGCTAATGGATCCATAATAACTAAGAATTTTAACTTACTTAATGCACTAATGACTTTGTTTTTATCTGGATATGATGCAACTGGGTTAAAGCCTTGGCAGAGATAACCGTTCACTTTGCCTGAATACATCATATCGATGAAACGGAAGTGATCGTATTTTTGATCCATCTTCGGTAAGAAATGATAACCAAATTGGTTTTCTGCTGTAGCATTATCACCAAAGAACGTTTTTAGCATACTAATAAAGAATTTTGGTGTATTCCCCCAATAGTTTACTTGTCCTTTTTGCGTTTGTTTTGGTGTTATGCGATTGAGATAAGCTTCTAAAGACACATCTTTATCCGTTGGTAATCCCATATAACCTGGGAGCATATGCGGAAATAACCCAAGGTCTGTAATACCTTGTACATTGGAATGTCCACGTAACGCATTAACGCCCCCACCAGCAACACCAATATTCCCTAATAATAATTGGATTATTGCCATTGTACGGATATTTTGTGAACCCACAGTATGCTGTGTCCAACCTAATGCGTACAAAAATGTCGCTGCTTTGGCAGGATCTGAGGTTTTCGCAATTTCTTCACAGAAGATTAAGAAATCTTTTTGTTTTGTTCCACAAATACGCTCAACCATTTCTGGTGTATAACGTGAAACGTGCTTTTTCAATAAGTTAATTACACAACGTGGGTCTTGCATAGTTAAATCACGTTTTGCAAAACCCTCTTCGTCTAATTGATAAGACCAAGTAGACTTATCATATTGACGTTTTTCTGGGTCATATCCTGTAAATAATCCCTCTTCAAAATTGAAGCCTTCATTTACCAAGAAACTTGCATTTGTGTAATGTTTTACATATTCGTGTTGAATCTTATCGTTCGTTAATAGGTAATTAATTACCCCTGAAAGGAACGCAATATCTGTACCTGAACGAATCGGCATATAAATATCAGCGACAGCAGCGGTACGATGGAAACGTGGATCTACCACCATAATTTTCGCACCATTATTTTTCTTCGCTTCAATCGCCCAACGAAAACCAACAGGGTGTGCCTCTGCGGCATTACCGCCCATAACGATAACGAGATCAGCATTTTTAATATCAACCCAGTGGTTGGTCATCGCACCGCGACCAAATGATGGAGCAAGACTTGCTACCGTTGGTCCGTGTCAGATACTCGCTTGGTTGTCAACTGAAAGCATACCTAACATTCTTGCCCATTTTTGAGTCAAAATGCCAGTTTCATTACTTGCTGCCGATGCAGCTAACATTCCTGTTGTTAACCAACGGTTAACTGGTGTTCCCTCAGCATTGGTTTCCACAAAATTAGCATCACGATCGTTTTTAATTAACCGTGCAATACGTGTTATCGCTTCGTGCCAAGAAATTCGCTGCCACTCTTTTGAACCAGGTGCACGATATTCTGGGTAGTGTAAACGGTTTGGACTATTAACATAATCCAATGCACCAGCGCCTTTTGGGCAAAGTGCGCCTCGACTTACTGGGTGATCAGGATCGCCTTCAATATGAAATAATTTACCTTTAGCGTTTTTCGCTTTATCGCCGATGGAATAGAGTAACATTCCACAGCCAACAGCACAGTAAGTACAGGTATTTCTCGTTTCTGTCGTGTGTAATAATTTATACTCACGAGGAGATGCTAACGCCGTTTCAGGCGCAAATCCGAGCATAGCAGCAGATGTTCCTGCCATTCCACCTGCACAGATCTTAAAGAATTTTCTTCTTGTGACCTGCATAGATACTCCTTGTTGGATAATAAGTAGAGAGTTAATAGATTTGTGTTCTTTATGTAACTAAAATGTAATCCTTACATTTTCGAGGTGTAGGTTACTCCTTATTTATACTATAATCAATCTTCACTTCGACTGATCACTCAGGATTACCATCGCAAGCATATTCCTGCAAGTCAAAATAAACACCTACTTATTATAGGTATTTTGAGGAAAATTTGATGCAATTCATAAAAAAGAAATGTGTTTTATATCAAAAAAGTAACACTTCACTTTCGTCTGATTTTATTGCTAACGAAAAAATAGATCATTTAGCCGTTGAAATGCCTGTTGCATTGGTTTACAACGGGATTTCACATAGTGTGATGATGTGTACGCCACAAGATTTAGAAGAGTTTGCGATCGGCTTTTCGCTAACGGAAGGGATAATCACAGACACCAAACAAATTTATGGTATTGATCTTGAAGAAAATTGTAATGGAATAGAAGTACAAATTGAATTATCTACTCGCCAATTTGTCGCATTAAAAGAACATCGCCGTAATCTTATTGGTAGAACAGGTTGCGGAATTTGTGGCGTAGAACAGTTACAACAAATTCAACGTCAATATTCTAAAATAATACCTACTTTCACTCTCAATCCTGCATTAATCGATCCTTGTTTAACACAAATAGAACAAAATCAGTTATTAGCAAAAGAAACTGGAGCGACTCACGCCGCCGCATTTTTTACACCAACAGGTGAAATGCTAGCATTACGTGAAGATGTGGGACGCCATGTTGCATTAGATAAGGTATTAGGCTGGCACGCCACACACCAACGCCCACAAGGATTTGTTTTTGTCAGTAGTCGTGCTAGTTATGAAATGGTACAAAAATGTTTAGCTTGTGGTATTGAGATGCTTATTGCAATTTCCGCACCAACAGCTCTCGCAGTTGAAATGGCGGAACAACATCATTTCACGCTGTTTGGCTTTGCCCGTAAAGGAAGAATTACTCGTTATACCTGAGAGGAAGATTAAATTATCTTTACAAAGTAAGAGCTTCCCTTTTCTGACGATGAATAAAATGAGTTTTAAGAAAAAATGATAAATAATATTAAAGTGTTCTGAATCACTATTCCAACAGATTATAACGAAAATTAATATTCCCAAGTATCAGGATCAATTCCTTTTTCTCGCATGAGAATTTTGGCATCTTCTGGAATTTCATCATGCCGTTCTTTTAAGAGATCTTTATCTGTTGGTAGAGGTTGACCTGTAAAAGCGTGTAAAAAGGCCTCACAAAGTAATTCACTATTAGTGGCATGGCGAAGGTTACGAATTTGGCGGCGAGTACGTTCATTCGTTAAGATTTCCAATACTTTAATTGGAATAGATACTGTAATTTTTTTGACTTGTTCGCTTTTTTTGCCGTGTTCTGCATACGGACTAATATATTTGCCGTCCCAATCTGCCATGATAAATATCCTCTAAATTCCACACAAGTTGTAGTATTTTAATCAAAATTAGACATGATGACAATCTAGCCTTAAAGACATCTAGATTGCTTGATTGCTATAAATTTGTTGTGCTGAGTTATGCTTGGATTATGTTAAAATATGCAGCGTTTTATATATCGCCATTGAAAGGAGGTCTGAGATGCAGATGGTTTCACGTTATCAAGTTCATAAGTTTGGTGGAAGCAGTTTAGCGAATGCAGATTGTATTAGAGGTGTTGCTTCGATTATCCGAAACTTTAGTAAAGAAACCGATATAATTGTGATCTCGGCGATAGGTAAAACAACAAATTTATTGATTGAATGGGTTGAGGCATCTCATACTGATACAGTAAGTGCTAACCGAATTTTACAAAACCTACGCCATCAATATCTCTCATTAGTGAATGCCTTATTAAATGATCCAGAAGATGTTGTGCAATCTTTTACCGATGATGTTTTTTATTTATCTGCATTGTTGGATAAACCATTTAGTGAGGCAATTTATGCCGAAGTTGTTGGGCATGGAGAAATTTGGGCTACGCGTTTAATCGCCGCGTATTTAAATCAGCAAGGGATCTCTGCTGTCTTTGTTGACGCACGAGATTTTATGATAGCTGAACGTACAGTGTTACCTAAAGTACGTGTCGCACCAAGTAAACGACGTTTACAGCCTATTTTGTCAGCATACCCTGATAAACGCTTGATTATTACTGGTTTTATTAGCCGAAACTCAGAGGGCGAAACAGTCTTATTAGGACGCAATGGTTCAGATTATTCAGCTACGCAAATTGCTGGGCTCGCAGACATTCATCATGTAACCATCTGGAGTGATGTAGCAGGCATTTATTCTGCAGATCCACGTTATGTAAAAAATGCGACTTTGCTACCGTTAGTACGTTTAGATGAAGCTAATGAGTTGGCAAGATTAGGGGCGCCTGTATTACATAGCCGTACTTTAGAGCCTGTGAAAGAATTTCAGTTGAAATTACAATTACATAGCAGTTTAAAACCAAATGATGGGACAACTCGTGTTGAACATATTTATTCTTCTTCTGCACAAGGGAAGATAGTTACTTTTCATAATCAAATTGGCTGGATTGAACTTATCATTCCACAAAATCAACTATTACATAGTTGGCTGCAACGTTTCCATTCATGGCTACAGGAACATCAATTAGAAGCATTAGTTGAACAATTTGTTGAAAGCACGCGCACATTACGTTTGGTTTATACCAATGAATATATTGATACCGTATTTATGCAATTTAAACAATTACCCTTGATAACTGATTCAATTTCAATTCGCTATGATTTAGCTTTATTGGGTATTGTTGGGGCTGGTGTTTGCCAAAATTCATTACAAATGTTGCGTTTTTCACAAATGTTGAAAACACAGCCAGTAGAATTTATATGTCAATCTGACAGTAATATCAGCGTTGTAGCTATTTTACGCCAAGCCGTTTCAAGAGAATTATTGCGTAATGTACATGATGATCTTTTCAGAGCACATAAAACAGTTGGATTAGTTGTATTGGGCAAAGGTGAAGTTGCAAAAACGTGGGTGAACCTTTTCCGTCAAGAACAAGAAAAAATTGCAGCCCGTAGTCATTTTGATTTTTCACTCATTGGTATTATTTCTAGTCAAAAAGCATGGCTCGATTATCAAGGATTATTACCACATATCAAGGAAAATCATTGGGATAATCAGTTTGCACAACATGGTCGAGAGCTTGTGTCCGAAGAACTGTTACAATGGCTGAGCTTACACCCTTTTGATGAGCTAATCATCTTAGATTTTACTAATAGTGATGAAGTAGCAGCACATTATGCAGATTATGCTAAGTATGGCTTCCATGTAATTAGCGCAAATAAACGTGCCGCTGCATTTGATCTTGATACTTATCACCAAATTGAAGCAGCATTTCTACAATCAGGAAGTCATTGGTTATATAACGCCACGGTTGGTGGTGGCTTACCTATTAATAATATTGTGCATGATTTAGTCGAAAGTGGTGATACGATTTTATCAATCGAGGGGACATTTTCGAGTACGCTAGCTTGGTTGTTTTATCAATATGATGGCACAACGCCTTTCTCAATGTTACTTGAACAAGCGTGGCAACAAGGAATGACTGAACGAGATCCACGAGAAGATCTGTGTGGTTTAGATGCATTGCGCAAATTACTGATTGTTGCCAGAACAGCTGGATATGATTTAGATCGTAGTGCAATCAAAGTTGATTCTTTTCTCCCCCAATCAATGTTAACGCTACCGTTAACAGAATTTTTTGAACAATTACATGAAATTGATCCTTTAATTCAGGAATATTACCATGATGCAAAAGAGGAAAATGGCACATTGCGTTATGTAGTACGTTTCTTGGCAAATGGGCAATCCAAAATTGGTTTAGAAATTTGTGGACAAGATGATCCTATTAGTCGAGTGTTGCCAGGCGAAAATCTTTTCCTAATTAAAAGTCTATGGTATCGCGATAATCCATTGGTAATTCACGGACCAAGTGCTGGGGTAAAAATGACAGCGGGTGCAATCCAAGCGGATTTAAATCGATTAGTGAAATTATTATAAGAAGATAAGCTAGATCAGCTTGAGCTGGTATAGAGAACTTGTTAAAATTCCGCTCGTTTTCAACTCAAGTTTGGAAACGAGTTCGGACGAAGGTAGCTGGAGAGTAGAGAATTGACTCTACGCCGACGAGGTAAACTCTTTCAGGCGCTGTTTACAGCATGGACTGTTACTGGACGAACCCTTGGAGAGATCCGTTTTAACACGGACGCCGAAGGCGCAAAAAAGTCAACTGACTTTTGAAACGCTCAGGCAAAAGGACAGGGGCAGGAAAGAAATTTTTCATTTCATATTTATCGTATTTTTACGATATTTTTCTTCTATTCTTTTCTACGCCTTGTATTTAGTATTGTTATTTACGAGGAAGTCATGAGTTTTAATCAGATATTAGCTGTAATAGACGGTTTTATTTGGGGACCGCCGTTACTTATTTTGTTGGGTGGTATAGGCATCTATTTCAGTTTTCGCTTAGGTTTTTTACAAATTTTGGCATTACCTCGAGCATTAAAATATCTTTTTCAAAAAGGGAATTCAGGTGAAGGTGATGTATCCGCATTTGCAGCATTATGTACTGCATTATCCGCAACGATTGGAACAGGGAATATTGTTGGTGTAGCAACAGCTATCCAAGCTGGTGGACCAGGTGCTATTTTCTGGATGTGGATTGTGGCGTTTTTTGGCATGTCAACCAAGTATGCAGAATGTTTATTGGCGGTGAAATATCGTACAAAAGACAAAAATGGATTTATGGCTGGTGGTCCAATGTACTACATTGAACGCGGCTTAGGGATCAGATGGTTAGCAAAATTATTCGCGATTTTTGGTGTATTAGTAGCTTTGTTTGGTATTGGGACTTTTCCACAAATTAATGCAATTACCCACGCAATGAACGATACTTTTGGCATATCAACTGTAATTACTGCTGTCATTATGACAGTATTGGTTGCCATGATTATTCTTGGTGGTGTAAACCGCATTGCTGTTGTTTCGTCATTAATTGTGCCATTTATGGCTGTACTATATGTTGGTACTTCTATCATTATTTTAATCTTAAATTGGCAAATAATTCCTGATGCATTGGCATTAATTCTGCACAGTGCATTTAATCCTGAAGCTGCGTTAGGCGGTGTAATGGGGTTTACGGTACTAAAAGCGATTCAATCAGGCATGGCGCGCGGTATTTTTTCTAATGAATCAGGTTTAGGTAGCGCTCCGATTGCAGCTGCAGCAGCACAAACCGAAGAACCTGTTCGCCAAGGGTTAATCTCTATGACAGGCACCTTCTTTGATACGATTATTGTTTGCACAATGACTGGATTAGTGATTGTTGTAACTGGGGTATGGCAATCACCAAATGAAGGGGCTGCAGTAACAAATTTAGCCTTTGCACATGGTCTAGGTCATAGCATTGGGGCAACGATTGTAACGATTGGGTTACTCTTCTTTGCCTTTACGACTATTCTTGGGTGGTGTTATTACGGAGAGCGCTGTTTTGTCTATTTAGCAGGCATTAAAGGCATTAAAGTATTCCGTACCTGCTTTATTTTATTAATTGCTGGTGGCGCCTTTATTAAATTAGATATTATTTGGAGCTTAGCTGATATTGTTAATGGTCTAATGGCAATACCTAATTTGATTGCGTTAATTTGTTTGCGTAAAGTGGTCGTTGCTGAAACAAAAGATTATTTCGCACGTTTACGTATATCCAAAAAAGATCGTGATGAAAGTGTGCTGAGCAAAATTTAAGGGAAAATTAACATTAAATTTAAAAATGCGTGGGAGAAACCACGCATTTTTTTATCCTAAAAATTTTTATTTACCACTATCCCCATAGTTACCTAGAACACGTGCACTAGGATCGTTGACATTACAGCCTTCCCATTCCTTGTTTGGCATCCAGAAATCTTTAATCCAATGACTTTGTCCTGGGTAAAACTTCTCAAAAATATCACGATAAAGTAAAGATTCTTTAGTAAATGGCGTAGCAAAAGGGTATTTTTCTGCGGCTTTTGCTAAATCTTCATCACTATATTTACTTTCTGCATAGGCTTTTAAATGATCAACCATTGAATGCCCAACAGCATCACTAAATGCAGCTTTTTCACGATAAAGAATGCTATCTGGTAAATACTCTGTTCCCTCAAAAGCACGGCGTAATAAATACTTACCTTTGTTATAAACATTCATTTTCTTTTCAGGATTGATGCTCATTGCATAATCAACAAAATCAATATCCCCAAATGGTACGCGGGCTTCTAATGAGTTAGCTGCTAAACAACGGTCAGCACGTAATACATCATACATATAGAGTTCACGGATACGTTTTTGTGCCTCTTTTTGGAATGCCGCCGCATTTGGTGCAAAATCCGTATATTTATAACCAAAAATTTCATCGCTCACTTCACCCGTCAACAGGACTTTTAGATCTGTCTGCTCGTGAATATATTTACAAATTAAGTACATACCAATACTGGCTCGAATAGTAGTAATATCCCATGTTTCTAAATGCCAAATCACATCTTCTAGTGCTGCGAGAACTTGTTCTTTGGTCATAATCACTTCCGTATGCTCTGAACCAAGGTAATCCGCCACCTCTTTCGCATATTTGAGATCGATTGGATCAGTATCCATTCCTACAGCAAAGGTTTTAATCGGCTTATTTAAATGTTTTTGCGCAATCGCACAAACTAATGAAGAATCTAAACCACCACTTAGCAAGAAACCTAATGGCGCATCAGAGTGTAAACGTTTAATCACTGCCTTTTCTAATTTGCTACGCAATGTGCTGGTAATGGTATCTAAATCTTGATCAAGCACAACTTTAGGATCAGCAATATCGTTATAACAAATAAACTCACCATTGAGATAGTAATGCCCTGGTGGGAATGGGTGAATATCACGACACCAATCAATCAATCCTTTCGCTTCTGAAGCAAAAGCAATCTCTCCCGTTTCTTTATCATAACCATAAAACATTGGGCGGATTCCTATCGGATCGCGACCTGCAATTAATGTTCCAGTATTACTATCCTTTAAAACTAATGCAAATTCGGCATCTAACATTTTCATCATTACATCAACTCCAACTCGTTGATATAACGGAATTAATACTTCGCAATCACTACCTGAATGGAAAGGATAGCTTGAGGATAAAAGTTGTTTTAATTCTGCGTAATTGTACACTTCACCATTACAAATAAGCGAAATTCCCTCATATTGGAACGGTTGGTTACCTTGTGAGCTCAAATCCATAATTGATAAACGATGGAAGCCCCAAGTTGCTCCCGCTGCATAAATGACAGCTTGATGATCTGGTCCACGATGAAAAATATGATCGAAACTACGTTTAAACGCTTCTGATGGCTGTGCTGAAGCTGAAAATACAAATCCACACATACAAAAAACCTCTTTTGTTATAAATTGAATTATTTCTCGCTAGTATAGATAAAAAATATTTTTTATCTACCATTTTTAATAAAAAATAAGAAATTTTTTATAATAAAAATTATTTATATAGATTTTATTTAAAATTAACAGCCATTTCTTGAATTTTATTAAGTTTATTCCCATAAAATAGATCATTTTTCATTGGTGATTACATGAGTTTTCGTTATAGTTACGTCCACGTCATCTCATTCAACAAAGGAAAAAATATGCTTTCTTGTCCAAATTGTGAGAAAAAAGTCAATGAAGAATTAACCCATTGCCCTTTTTGTCAAACAGCGTTACATGACGAAGCAGCTAAACAAGTTTATCAACAACGTTTAACACAAGACATTGCTCATCGAAAAGCTATGAACAAACAAAATGCAAAAGTACAGATTATATGGTTTATTATTTTTGCTATTGTGATTGGCGCACTACTTTGGTGGAAGAATTAGGCATTTTGATATTCCATTTGTGTATGGAATATCAAAAATACATTAAAATTTTTTGAGGTATTTAAACGTTATTTTAAAATTTCATCAATTCGTGCAGAAGCTGCTGAGATGGCGTCTTCAGCTTTATAAGCTAAACCCTCCGCATAAATAAACTCAACATTTGATAAGCCAACAAAACCAAGAGTTTGTTTTACCCAAGGGCTTAACGTATCAAATTCGGTCCCTACATACTCACCACCACTCGTAACGAAAGCAAATACTGGAACATTTGGTAATAATCCTTTTGGACCATTTTCGTCATATTGGAAAGTAACGCGAGGGCGAGCAATATAATCAATATAAGTTCTGAATGTTGCAGGCGTAGTAAAGTTATAACGTGGTAAACCTAAGACAATATAATCTGCATTTCTTAATTCAGCGATTAATTGTTCTGATAGTGCAATAGCATTACGTTGCGCTTCAGTATCAGTAACACCAGCACGCAAAGCTGCCACAGTTTCGCTATTTAGCAGCGGTACTGGATTAACCTCTAAATCACGCTCAACAATTTGAACTTCAGACCATTTTGCTTTGGTTTTGGCAATGAACTGATCAATAAGTTGATTAGAAAAGCTATTTTGTCCATTTACAGAAGTACGTAAAACGAAAACATTACTCATAAAATTCCTTAAACTTGATAATAAGTTAATTTTTTATTTTGTTAATTAAAAGGTAACCAAGTATATTTATTTCAAGATTGGAAAACTATATCGTTTATAGAAAAGTATTTTTTCTTAATAGGAAATAATTATGGATACCTTACAGAGTATGCGCATTTTTCGCCAAATCGTGGAAAGTGGTAGTTTTAGTAAAGCCGCTGAGAAAATGGATCTATCGACCTCCATGGTGAGTAAACACTTATCACATCTTGAGCACTATTTACAAGCAAAACTTTTACATCGCACCAGCCGAAAGCTCAGTTTGACAGAGATGGGAGAACAGTATTATCAACGTTGTGTGATTGCGTTGGACGACTTAGAGGAAGCTAAGCAGATTGTGAGTCAAGGTACCATTCACCCACAAGGTACACTCAAAGTAACCATGCCTGTATGGTTTGCAACACGCTCCTTTGCAGAATTATTAGTCGAGTATCGACGACGTTATCCGAAAGTAAACTTACAGCTCTCCTTAGACAATCATCGTGTAGATTTAGTTGGACAAGGTTTTGATTTAGCATTACGCGTAACCACCCATTTATCAGAAAATTTGATTGCCAAACCTATTGCGACCATCGCCTTTCATTGGGTAGCCAGTCCACAATATTTAACTCAATTTGCTAAACAGTCAGATCAGCTATGGGAACAGCATAAAGGATTAGTGCCAACCTATACCCCTCTTCATCACCCATTTACGGATACGATTGCCAGTGATAATACGTTAATGCTTTATCAGCTTGCCTTGGCTGGACAAGGGGTAGCGTATTTACCTGGTTATTTATGCGAAGAGGCATTACAACAAGGAACATTACAGATTATTCCTCATCCAGCAAACCGTAAACATACCTTATATGCAGTTTATATGAATCGAGAATTTATGAGTGCGAAAGTGCGTAGTTTTATCGATTTTATGGCAGAGAATTTTCCGCAATGCAAAAATGAGCCAGAATACCAATTTTAATTCGAAAAAAAGGCACTATCAGTGCCTTTTTCATGAGCACCTAATATA
This sequence comes from Gallibacterium trehalosifermentans, assembly GCF_042433055.1. Classification (NCBI taxonomy): domain Bacteria; kingdom Pseudomonadati; phylum Pseudomonadota; class Gammaproteobacteria; order Pasteurellales; family Pasteurellaceae; genus Gallibacterium; species Gallibacterium trehalosifermentans. Next base: position 76,688 of record NZ_JBHLWB010000006.1, on the reverse strand, counting down.
GGTTACGCTGTTAATGCTTTTGGTTTAATTGCAGCATACAAGACGCCAGTAACTAAACTACCAGCTGCGATAGCAACAAGATAGAGTAAGACTGGTTGAATAGCACCTGGAATTGCTAATACGAAAATGCCACCGTGCGGTGCCATAAGCTGCACGCCAAACAACATTGATAATGCACCAGTAATTGCACCACCTAACATACAACTTGGAATAACACGCATTGGATCGCGTGCCGCGAACGGAATTGCTCCCTCAGAGATAAAACATAGACCAAGTACAAAAGAGGCTTTACCACCTTCTAACTCATTGGCAGTGAATTTTTTACGTGCAATAAAGGTTGCGATACCCATACCTAAAGCAGGCACCATACCCGCCGCCATAACTGCTGCCATTGGTAAATAAGAAGAGGAAGCTAATAAACCTACACCGAATGTATAAGCAGCTTTATTCACTGGACCACCCATATCAAAGCACATCATTGCACCGAGGAGAATACCAAGTAAGATAGCACTGCCTGATTGCATTCCTTTTAAGAATTCAGTCATACCGTTCATTACCCAAGCAACAGGACCACCAACGATATAGATCATAATTAAACCGACAGCGAGTGTTGAAAGGAATGGAATAATTAAGATTGGTTTTAGGGCATTCATAGTTTGCGGTAATTTCACATGCTCATTAATTGCTTTTGCAATATAACCAGCTAAGAAACCAGAAATAATACCACCGATAAAACCAGCACCTAAAGAACTCGCTAACATACCACCCACAAGGCCTGGAGTTAATCCAGGGCGGTCTGCAATAGAGTAAGCGATATATCCAGATAGAATTGGAATCATTAAAGCAAAGGCACTACCACCACCAATTTTCATTAATGCTGACGCTAAAGTTCCTTCTTGTTTAAAGGCTTCAATTCCGAATACGAAAGATAATGCAATGATCAAACCACCAGCAACCACCATTGGCAACATATGAGAAACGCCCGTCATTAAATGACTATAAATGCCTTTTTTCTCACCTTTCTCTTTATTATCTGCTTTTTCGGCAACCGCTTCTTTTTTGTAATGATAGGTTTTCGCTTCTTTGAATGCTTTATCAAATTCTTGTGCGGTTTTCTTTAATGCTAAACCAGTTGAAGTATGATACATCAATTTGCCATCGAATTTACTGAGATCAACATCAATATCTGTAGCAATAAAAGCAAGATCTGCAGCAGCAACATCTTCAGCCGAAATAAGGTTACTTGCACCAACTTGACCACGGGTTTCCACTTTCACATTCCAACCTTTTTGTTGGCAGTAAGTAGAAATCGCTTCTGCTGCCATAAAAGTATGTGCTACACCTGTTGGGCAAGCAGTAATTGCAACAATATTTAATGGACGATCTTGTGCAACAGGTGCTTCTGATACGATTTCATCAGTTGCTTGATAAGTAGTAGCAGTAGCAAATGCTTGTTGGAAAGTAGTTTCAGGTGCATTGAATGCTTGTTCAAATGTAGTGAGATAAACTTTTTTACCTGATAATACTGGGGTGTTATTGATTTGTTGCCCTAAGACAATCACAAGTTCAGCATCTTGTAATTGGGTTACAACTTGATGATTTTGTTGGGCAGCAATTTTTGCCAACATTTGTTTTAATAAGAATAACGTCGCATTGCCACGTTTTTCTTGAGAAAGTAGAGCGATATTCATAAATTATTCCTCAATTTTGCTAATCTTAACTTGGTCAAGTAATTGGTTTAATGCTTGTTTATCGGCAACACCAACATTACTTTGGGATACTGCCATCGCTGATACAGCAGAGGCGAAGCACAAAGTTTCTTCTTGGGATAATTGTTGTTGCGTACCATAGATAAGTCCTGCCACCATAGAGTCGCCTGCACCTACTGTACTGACAACATTGGTACATTTAGGTGGTTGTGCTTGTAATACGCCTTTATCGCTAATCCAAAGAGAACCTTCTGCTCCCATAGAGATAATGACATTCGCAATGCCTTGTGCATGTAGCTGTTTCGCAGCAGTAATAATATCTGCAAGCGAATTCAATGGCTTACCGATCCAGGCTTCTAATTCTCGATGGTTTGGTTTGACTAACCAAGGAGAGGCTTTTAAACCAGCGGTAAGTGCTGCATTACTGCTGTCTAATACCACTTTAGTTTTTTGTCCTAATACAAGTAACCATTCTTTAAAGGCTTCAACGTCCACACCTTTGGGTAAACTGCCACAAACTGCAACCAGATCGTAATCCTTTGCCCAAGCGAGAGAGTCTTGAACAAATTGCTGCCATGCTTCAGTAGAAACTTGATAACCTAAGAAATTTAAATCGGTAACATCCGCTTCAGTTTCGGTAATTTTGACATTAATTCGAGTTTTACCAGCAACACGTTGAAAGCGATCTTCTAAGCCAAGTTGTTGGAATAACTGAATAAAATCGCCTTGATTATCTTGCCCTAAAAAACCACTTACGGTAACAGGTAGATCTAAATCATGCAGCACTTTGGCAACGTTAATCCCTTTACCCGCAGGGTAAATACCTAAGGTTTCAACAGTATTTACCTCACCGAGTTGGATTCTTGGTAATCGTCCAACAAGGTCAAATGCTGTATTGAGTGTAATAGTCGCAATACCTGGCATATTATTCTCCTAAGCCCGCATTAATGGCTTCACCAATACCTTTTAATGCTTGTTCAGCATCTTCACCTTCAGCAACGAAACAGAGGCGTTGACCTTTAGTGGTACCTAAGCCAACAACTTTCATCAAACTTTTTGCACTGACAAATGAGGTATCACGATCAAGGTTTTTCACTTGAATAGTAGATTTATATTTTTTCACTTCATTAATTAAGACCGCAGATGGGCGAGCGTGTAAACCATGTTCATTCTTGACGATAAAAGTTGCCTCTAATTGACCTGCTGCTGCGTGAGTAGCTGTTTTAGTATTTTCAGCAGACACATCAGTTTTGTTTTCACTGCTAGTTGTAACTTCAACGACTTGTCCTTGCAATGCCGCTTTTACTTGTTCAACATTGCCATTTAACAATGCTTGTTGACATTGAGGATCGAGTAAATTAACTAATAACTCATCAACTTTTTGATCAACACTTGCGACAGTGACTAATGCAGCAATTTGTTTATTGTTATGTTGAAAGGCTTTTTGTGGACGAGCAACAGCAATTGCATTTTTCTTATTACCTGAAGCACTATCATTTACCCAAATGCCATTACCGATTGGTAATGCAGCAGAAATAATGACTTCACTTACAAATTGACTATCAACTGCAGCAGCTTCTTGTAATTTTGCGGCGTTAATTGCAGTCAATGTTAATAGACTATTAGTATCAACATTTAATGAAATTAAAGTGGAATCAACGATACTGGCATTAAATAAATTAATAAATAATTGTGGATCAGTCGTTTTTGCTAATTTTTCAGCAATATCTTCATCACCAAGTAAATGAGTTAATTGACGTAAAATAGCAAGATGTTCATCTGATTTTGCCGCGATTCCAATGACTAAATATGCAATGTTGTCGTCACTCCATCTAACGCCATTTGGAAATTGGAAAATTTGTACTCCAGTTTGTTTGACTAGGTGACGAGTATCCAACGTTCCATGAGGAATAGCGATACCATTACCCAAAAAAGTTGATGTTTGTTGTTCACGAGCAAGCATACCTTGTAGGTAGCCTTCTTCAACTAAACCCTTGTTAATAAATGCTTGAGCTACTGCTGTGATGGCTTGTTGCTTGTCATCAGCTTTTTCACCTAGATGGATGTCGTTTTCGATTAAATTAAACACGAGGACTCCTTAGATTGTTGTCAGTCATAAAAAAATCGACTAATTTTAACCCAATTTATTGGGGGAGTAATAGGAATCTTGAGGAAAAAATCAGTTTTTTGATTAAAGAGGAGGTTTTAGCTAAATCGTTTTAGATATACCATTATTTATTCTAAATAAGTAGTATAAAGGGAGCAAATGCTCCCTCTGACTATTAGCAAACCTATTATATTTCATTGTAGGTGGGTTTATTAGACGAGATAAATAATAATTTATCTTTCTTGTAAAGCTTGCTTCATCCGTGTAATTGGTTTGATAAGATATTGGAAGACAGTTTTTTCTCCTGTTTTAATATCTACAGTTGCAATCATACCTGGCAATACAGGTAATTCATTCCCATTTTTATCAGTTAAATGACTACCTGAAGTACGAATCAATACGCGATAAAACGAGTTATTTGGATTTAAATTTAAGTCGCTTGCTTGACGTTTGTCTTGTAGTGTACTTGGACTTAGTAACGTTACTACCCCATCTAACCCGCCATAGATAGCATAGTCATAAGCACTTAATTTTACGACAGCTTTCATACCAGGGCGAATATAAGCAACATCTTTAGGATTAATATAGGCCTCAACCAATAAATTATCCTCTACAGGAACAATTTCCATAATATCCTGACCAGCAGAAATCACGCCACCAATCGTATTTACACGGATATTTTTCACAATTCCTTTCATCGGTGCACGTAATAAAGAACGTTCTACAGGATCCGCTCGTGCAGCGAGATTTTCTTTTGCTTGATCAAGATCTCCCTGAATACGAACTAATTCATTACTCGCATCAGTAATATATTTATGTTCACGCTCTGAAATTTGTAATGCCATATCGTTTGCAGATCGTTTCATACGAAGCAATTCAACTTGTGACACTGCTCCTTTAACTACCATAGGTTCAGTTAATGCTATTTCTGAATCAAGTAATGCTTTACTTTCACGAAGAGTTCTTAATGCTTCATTTAGAGCATCTTTTTTTGCTTGATAAACCCCTTTTTCACGTTCATGCATTTCAGCAGGAATAGTATCGGGAAAAACTAATGGTTTACCAGAAATTTCTGCTTTTAACCGAATTGCAATTGCTTCTAAGTTATCTACTTTGGCTTGTGTTTCACGTAAAATAGCAGAAGTACGAGTATCGTCTAATTTTAGCAAAACTTGCCCTTTTTCGACTAAATCGCCTTCTTTTACCAACATTTGGTTCAATATACCAGGATCTAAACTTTGAATAATTTGCTCACGGCTATTTGGAATAATTGTCCCTTGTCCACGAGTGACTTCTTCAATCTTACTAAAATAAGACCAAGTCAAAAAAACAACTAAAAATGCGGCTAATAACCAAATCATTGCAAATAAACCTGTATGTTTTTCCTCTTGCAATGCTGCGTGTAAATCATTTAAAAGGTGAAGATCTTTATTAGACACTTGTTCACCTGAGTTTTTTACTGACATTGTGGTAGAGGCTTGTGTAGGATTTACCACTTCAGTTGTTGAAGTGCTGTGCTCTTTATTTTGTTGTTCTTGTGTCATCACTTTAATCTCACACTATGCTTGATTTTCTTGTTGTGTTGTAGATGTATTTTGTGCTGGTGAGGCAGAAAGTTTTTTCAGGACTGCCTCTTTTGGTCCATCCATAATTACTTTTCCGTTATCTACCACAACAATCCTATCAACTAACTGTAAGACTTGTGGTCGATGAGTAATTACAACTAAGGTTCTATTCTGTAACCATTGTGCCAATCCAATTAATGCTTGTTGTTCGTGGAATTGGTCTAATCCAGTAGTTGGTTCATCAAGTAAAACAACCTTAGGATCTTTTAAGGTCATTCTAGCTAAAGCAACGGCTTGTTTTTGCCCACCAGATAACCCCATACCGTTTTCTCCCAATTGCATATCTAAACCACGAGGATGAGATTGGATAAGCTCCAATAAGCCAAAGCGTTTTAAAGACTGTAATAATATTTGATCAGATGGAAAAGAATCCATTCTGCCAATATCCAGATTTTCTCTTAAAGTTCCTAAAAATAGACGAGGATTTTGTTCTAATAATAAAACCTGATTGCGTAAAAAATAGGGATCGAGCTGTTGTAGATTGATGCCGTCTAACGTGATATTTCCTGTCGTTGGTACATATAACCCTACACCGAGTTTTAATGCAGTAGATTTACCACTTCCAATTTTCCCCAGAATGGCGACTTTTTCTCCTGGACGAATTGTTAAATTAAAATCATCTAATGCTAATTGACTGTCTTGTTGATATTTAAAACTTACATTTTTAAACTGTAAGTGTCCTGAGACTTGTTTCAAACTAATGTAATCCCGATCGGTAGATTTATCGATAGGTTTCGAAACAATACTATCTACTCCTTTTAAAGCTGTCCAAGCTTGTTGAAAACGGGTAGCTAATCCTGCGATTTGACCTAATGGTGCTAAAGCACGTCCCGATAAAATGACAGAAGCAATTAATGCCCCCATTGTGATTCGAGAAGTCGTATCATCACTATGAATTAAATAAGTTCCGACAATTACAAGAATAACTGTATTAAGTTGTTGTAATGCGATCATTATATTGATTACAAAGTTACTAGTATCTTTTACCTTGATCGAAGAATAAGAACTTTTGGCTGTATAGTAATCCCAACGCTTTTGTGCCCATGACATCGCATTATTATTTTTAATTGTTTCTATCCCTTCAATCGCCTCGACGACCAAACCTTGGCGTTGAGAAGATTCACGCATGGACTCATTAATTGCTTTTGCTAAAGGAAATTGTGCAAAAATGCCAATAATGATCACAGTAGGAATAATAATTGCTGGTACTAAAGCAAGCTTTCCGCCAATAAGTGCGATTACACCAATAAATAAAATCAGAAATGGTAAATCAACAATAGTTAGTAAACTTGCACTCGTTAAAAACTCACGCACTGATTCAAAATCACGCAAATTATTTGCATATGAGCCAGATGAAGCAGGACGATCTTGTAAACGTAATGCCATCACACGTCGAAATAACATAGAACTAATAATTAAGTCGGCTTTTTTCCCCGCAATATCAGTTAAATGTCCACGGATCATTTTTGCCATAAACTCAAAGAAGATTGCAATCACTACTCCAATACTTAATACCCAAAGTGTCTCATAAGCTTGGTTCGGAATTACGCGATCATAAACATTCATTACATAAAGTGAACTAATTAGTGCTAATGAATTAATAATGAAAGTTGCCAAGATAACTTGGTAATAATATTTCTTAAAACGCCAAATAATTTTAAAAAACCAAGTTTTAGGTAAGGCATATTCAGGTAATTCAGAACGAATATCTTTAGCTAAACGCGGTTTCATAAACCAACAATACCCAAGATATTTTTCTATTAACTCCGCTTCGCTAAGTTGTGAAGTGAGATTATCTAGTTGTGTAATTGAATAAACTCTTTTCCCTTTTTCATCTTGTGTAATATTTGTAATAACTACTGCTTCTTCATTATGTAGTAATGCCAATACAGGCAAAGCAAGAGAAGGAATTTCGTGTAATGCACGTTGTGATAAATGATTATCGAATCCTTCACTACGTAAATATTCGCAAAGTACAGAAAAATCAATACTATTACCTGTACGGCGGATAGAATGCGTTGCTAGAGTTGGCACAGATAATGGAGAGCCAAGTAATTGAGTCATTAAAGCAAGGTTTTCAATAATAAGTTTCATAATATGATCTAAAAATTAGTTTAAATTTGCTGCCCAATGGAAAGTCATTCCTTGTGAATAGAGATAATCTAAATAAGAATGACGGAATTGATATTCAGTAATGACTTTACTGAGTTCAGCATTTAATAATTCATTTTCTGCATTTAACAGATCAAGTAAAGAACGTTTCGCAATAGAAAATTGTAATTTATAAAATTGAGTGACTTCATAAAGAGAATTAACTTGATTAGAAAGTGTTTTAATTTGTTTACTATATTCATCTAAATTAATTAACGCATTTCTTGTTTTCTCTTGTAGATCTAAAATAGTCTTGTTTAAACGATTTTTTTCTGCATTTAATAATTGTGCTTTTTCCTGCACACTGTAAGTGTTGGCCCGATTAAACATATCCCAAGAAATAGTTAAATAAACTTGGCGATCATCTTTTGTCACTTGTCCAACTAAGTCTAATTTTGGATAACGACTTGCTTTTTCGGCTTCTAAAGTCGCATAAGCTGTTTTTATGTTAGCATCTGCTGTTTTATAAGAAGGATGTAAACGTTGAGATTGTGAAAAATGCTTTTTTAGTATAGTTGTTGTCATTGAATGAAAAGGATCTTGTAAACTGGTTCGACTGAGCTTAATACCAGAATAGCGCTGTAATTGACTTAAGGTATCTTGAAGATCTCGCTCAGTGGTATTCATCTGCTGCTTAACAGCAAATAAACGTGCTTGTGCTTGAACAAATTCAGAACGTCTGCCATCATCATTATCAGCAATAGCACCAATTTCTTGAATAATAGTTTGTAAACGAGCTAATCCTTGAGACTGAGCTGCTAAAGTATCGTTATATCTTAATGCTAATAAATAGAGTTCTGTAATACGATAAGCTAGATTTTCTCTTGTTTCGTCATATTTATAGTGCAAAGATTCTTCATTTGCGACTGAGGCTGAAATTTTCTTCTCAACAGCCCCAAATGAATAGATATTCATTGAAGCTGAAACGCCAGGTGTAAACTTTGGCTGATCAGTATTATTATTTCGAGAGTACTCTTCTAATGATTGTCGTCCAAATACTGAGAGTGTTGGATAATGACCTGAAATAGCTTGTTCAGTCTGATTATGAGCTACCATTGTATTTGTTTTTGCTTCAAGTAATTCTGGATCGGTAGCAAAAGCATTATTTAAAATTTGTTTTAATGTAAATTGATCATTTGCATAAATATTATTTGTACTAGCTAAAGAAAATATACAGCTAATCAATGAATGAATTAAGAACCGTTTTTTCATATATATGCTCCACTTAGGTATTTATATTAATTTTTATAGCATCTTAATAAAAATAAATTCTTAACTATATAGTAAAAATTACAGAAATTCTTATGATAATAGCTATTGATAAAATAGGTAATTTCTATTTTTTGCAAAATTTTAACATTGTGGAAGAAGCTATATTGGAAAAGGATGGGTTTTAATTGTAGAAGATCAAGACTAATCTGACAGCTGACAGTCCTCCGTTTTAAATTACCGTGCCTGTCAGATTAATTTGAGTTTAAATTCTTTTCCGCCTAAATACACTTTCCATCAAGTAATGTGCTATTGGTGTTCTTCATAGCGGTTTTTATTGTATATAATTTGGCAAACGCCACTTTACTATAAGTGTCAATAAAGATTTGTTGGTAAATTCTCCCCACGCCTTTGATATTCCCAACATAAAATGTATCTTGTGACCCCAAATAACCAAGATGTGCTGTGTCGATTTCGTCACAAACCATCTCAACTTATTTTTTATTATTGCCTAATTTAACTCCTCTTGGCATTGTGAACAATCTCCTGTCATAAGATTAAATTAGGCAATGATAAATTATCATCAATTATAACTCCTTTATGTTATCAACTATCCTAACGTTACTCAGTAAATATTCAGAGCTTTTAATCAGATCAAAATTATTTACTACAATATAAATTACATTCAAATAAAAAACCCTCCTAACGGAGGGTTTAAACTTATGCAATAATACCAATTAAGTTTTTATCTACATACACAGTTACACCATCAATAGTTTGATATCGATAAGCATCTACTTGAGTTATAGTCGTCTCTTTTACTCCCAATAACTCATTGTTATTGTCTGTATCGAATATCAAATCTTTCATCAATACTTTTCCGTTCTCTGGCAAAGTAAAGGTTGTGGTCGTGCTACTCTTAGTTGATTTATCTAAGCCCAAAATCTGATTACTTGATTGAACCAATGCCCCATCTGAATTTAGGTATTTTGCACCATCTGTACCATAAATCACTAAATCCTGCGATCCTTTATTTTGGTTAAGATAGTTATAAAAAGATACCTGATTAGCTGTACCATTTAAATTTAAAAATTCTAAATTTTTAAGATTTTGCATAGCAATTACTGCTGAACCTCCATCTGAAAAGGTTGAGTTTGAAGCAATACGTAATACATCCGTACCAGATCCAAAGTCAATAATTGTATTTGAAGCAGAGGATAAGCTAGTATCTAGTTGGGTAGAACTCGGGTTTGCTTTAAGGTCACCATAAATAACGAGTAAATCATCTCCTGCCCCCATATGAATTCTATTAGAATTACCTATACGAGTGGTATAAATAGCATCGTTGCCATCAGCCATATCAATATAATTCTCAGTGGTTAAACCTTGGTTATAAGCAGTAATAATGTCATTGCCAGGCCCCATACCTACATAAGTATTTTTCATATTAGCCGTATTTTTGTTATAAACATCAATAACATCATTTCCACTGCCTCCGTTGATAACAACTCCTACCTCACCCGTAAGATCGGATTTACCTGCATCGAAGAATTTCACGTCAACAGGCACAAATGCTGCTGTCGAGAAATAGTCATTACCACTACCTAAACTTATTGTAATAAAATTGGGATCATTGCTTTTACCATTATCTGTAGTTTTTTCTACATAAATCACATCATCATTATTACTGGCTTTATTAGCACTACCTGCTTGATAAGTTTGCAGTTGCCCATTATATACATTACTATCTCCAGGATAAGCATTATCATTCCCGTGAGAATACCCTCCTTTATTATTTGGGCCTCCGCTTTCATTAAGGTTAGTTGATAAACGGATTAAACGAATAATTGGTTCAACAGGCCTTGTTTTATCTGTATCTGTAATTGCTACTCCATTATTTTTCAAATCAACAATTGTTGCTGTTACATTATGGGCTATACCGATATCCAATTCATCAAGGGAGTTACGCCCTGTTAAATCTTTAATCCCTGGAATGGTAATCGTCCAATTTCCATCATTTTGAATAACATTACTGATTCCGTAGGTACCAAAGGTTTTACCATCAATACTAATAGACACATAACGCCCCGCTGCATTGGTTGAGGTTCCTGATATTGTCAAGCCTTCATATTTAGCATTATTATCAATAATTGCATAATCATTTGCATCAGTGCCTATAGGATTTTGAGAATAACCGTTAATTGTTGTGATATCAACCGTAGCTGTCATAGCTGTTGTTACCACATCTATATCCGTAGCTGTTGCTCCATATTCACTAGTAACCGTTGCTTTGAATTGATATGTTCTACCTTGAGAGAAACCAAAGTTTTTATCAAGATTGATTGTCCAATCACCATTAGTATCTGTTGTTGTAGTGTAAGTTTTCACAACACGTGTTGGGGCATAAGTTCCATCAGCCTGAACTGATAATCCACTCTTCGCTTGTTCAATAACTTCTAAGGTTACTGTTTGACCTGCTCCAACATCAGTTTTACCTTTTACAGCAAAACCATTTGCATTGTCTGAATCACTGATAGAAGCATATTGGTTTGTATCGCTATTATCAGTAAATGCAGCTTCTGATTGGGTTTCGCCAGCAATTTCAGTAATATCAATTTTAGCCGTTAAATCAACATTACCTGTACCACTATTACTATTTGCTTCATTACCTGCCGGATCTTTTACTTTAGCAGTTGCTGTGTAATCTCCAGATGGTAAGTTGCTATCAGGCACAACGCTATAATTGCCTTCACTATCTGTTGTCGCCGTTACAGTCTGTGTAGAACCACCATTATAAGTAATGGTTACGGTAACCTCTGTTCCTGGCTCAACACCTGTTACTGTTCCTGTAATGGTTGGTTTTGGTGTTTTGCTCGTTGCTGGTACAGTAATACTAATAGTTGGTGCCGTGGTATCTACTACGGTTAAGTCAATATCAGTATTGGTATTACCTGCTTTATCTGTCGCGGTTGCTTTAACTTGATATGTACCATCCGTTGCCCAAGTTGCATTGGCTGGAACATCGACAGTCCAAGTACCGTTGTTCACAGGGGCAGTATAACTTACGCCATTACCAATTTGCCCACCATTTTCTTTCAAAATCTCAATGATAACGTTTTCAACACCAGTTTCAGTAGAGCCTTTAATGGTAAAGCCAGCTTCTTTTTCTGCTTTATTCACATAGGAATATTTATCAGTATTTCCTGTATCGCCTGTACTAGGCTGATCATCACCAGCAATATGGTTGACATCAATCGCTGGTTTAGTGAGATCTGCGTTTACTTTATCCGTATCACGCCCTTCATTACCAGCTTTATCACTTACTGTCGCAGTAAAGTTGTAGGTTTTGCCATCTTCAATCCATGCCTCATTAGCTGGCACATTGGCAGTCCAAGCTCCATTAGCTACTTTTGCTTCATAGGTTGCAACAGGGTTGCTAGCATCATCTGTGTTATACACCTTGATACTCACTGTCTGATCATTTTCAGCATCAGTCGTTCCTGAGATAGTAAAGCCACTAGCTTTATCTGAGCTGTTAATATAAGCATAACTATCATCATCGCCTTGATCATCACCAGATTGGCGTTCTCCTGCAATCTGATTAATATCAATCACTGGAGCTGTGGTATCAACAGTATAATTTTTCGTTCCTGTACCTGTTGCAGGGTTACCTGATGGATCAGTAACGGTTGCCGTTGCTGTTACCGTTTGAGGGTTTGCACTAGCCAATTCGCTACCATCGACTTCAACACTGAAGTTACCCTCGTTATTGCTTACGCTAGTAACCTTAGCTGGGTATCCTTTACCGTTAACGGTTACTGTAACATCATCGCCCACTTTAACATCAGGACTATTTACTTTACCTGTAATGGTAACTTTACCGCTACTTTCCGTTTTATTCACAACATTATCTTCAGTAACATTATCAACCATTACGCTCACTGTTGGAGGCGTTAAATCTGTTGCCGCAGTGCTATCTGAATCTTCTGCTGTGTTACCTGCTGTATCTGTTACAGTCGCTGTAAAGGTATAGACCGCTTGATCTTTGATCCATTCTTGGCCAGCTGGAACTTGCATTGACCAACTTCCTCCTGACACTGTAGCTATATCCGTGTAAGTTGCCACAGTTAAGCCACCAGAATCTTGTACAGTAACTGTTACTTTTTGACCATCTTCAGCATCTGTTGTACCCGATACTTTAAAACCATCTGCTTTATCTTTGATATTGATTGTGGCATAACCATCTTTATCCTCAGAACCTTGGTCTTCACCTGCAATATGAGTAATATCAATCGTTGCCGTTGTATCCACGGTATAAGATTGTTCTCCGCTACCTGTGCCTTCATTACCCGCTGTATTGGTTACCGTTGCTGTCGCTGTAACTTTTGGTGTAGAAGCATTTTTCAGCTCACTACCTGATACCGTAACCTCAAACTCTCCTTGACCATCAGTAACCTTCTTAACGCTGGTTTCATGTTTATTACCGTCAACAGTTACCACCACTTTGTCCCCAACTTTCACATCTGGACTAGTGACTTTACCTGTAATCGTAATGTTATCTTCACTTTCAGTTTTATTTACCACATTATCATCCGTAATTTTATTCACTGTTACGGTTACATTTGGTAGGGTTAAATTAGTTTCTGCTGTTTTATCAGGATCTTCTGCTGTATTACCCGCTTTATCCGTTACTTTAGCTGTAAAGGTATAAACTGTTTTATCAGTAATCCAAGTTTCATTAGCTGGAACATTCACTGACCATTTACCACCCTCTTCAACTGTCGCTGTGTAACTTGCCACCCCGTTTGTGCCGTTTGAAACGGTTACTGTAACAGTTCGACCTTGTTCTGCATCCGTTGTTCCTGATACTTTAAAGCCGTTATCTTTATCAGTCTTATTAATCGTTGCATAACCATCAGCATCTGCACCGCTCTGGTCTTCTCCGGCAATGTGATTAATATCTATCGATACGTCTTTATCAACCGTATAGGTTTTTGGCGAACCTGGTACTTTACCTTTATTACCTGCTTTATCGCTAGCTTCAACTTCCACTTCAATTTGTTTATCGCTGTCATTCTCTAACGCTGAACCTGGTACTTTAATTGTAAAGTTACCGTCTTTATCGACTTTACCTGTATATGGATTGTTATTAACCGTTACTGTTACTGTATCACCCTCAGTAAATTCACCTGTTACTTTACCAACCACTGGCACTTCTGGTGAATCTGCCTCTTCTTTGTTGATGACATCATCATAGCCTACTGTGGTAATGGTTACTTGAGTAGTATCACTATTTGGTGGAGTGAGATCTACCACTGTTAAATCAATATCGGTATTGGTATTACCTACCTTATCAGTTGCTGTTGCGATAACTTGGTATGTACCATCTTTTACCCAATCTGCATCAGCTGGCACATTGGCTGTCCAAGTTCCATTTTCAACTGTTGCCGTATAGGTTACGCCATCACCGATTTTATCGCCATTCTGTGTGCGAATTTCAACAATAACACTCGATACATCTGTAGCATCAGTAGAGCCTTTAATTTCAAACCCAGTTGCTTTTTCAGTACTGTTCACATATGAATAGTTATCTTCATTACCGCTATCCGCTCCTACTTGCTCATCTCCAGCAATATGAGTTACATCAACTGTAGGAGGTGTAATATCCACGTCATAATCTTTTTCTGTTGTCGCTTTACCCGGATTACCTGCTTTGTCTGTAACTTCAATTGTCGCTGTTACTTTCGGTGGCTCTGCGCCTGATAACTCTTGACCTGGAACCTTGATACTAAAGTTACCCTCTTCATCTACTTTACCTGTATATGGGTTGTTATTAACCGTTACAGTTACCGTATCGCCCTTATTAAACTCACCTGTTACTTTTCCTGATACTGGGATCTCTTTACCTGACTCTTCCTGATTAATAATATTATCTGGTGTAATAGGGTTTAAAGTAATGGTGGTCGTATCATTACTTGGTGCCGTTAAGTCAGTTTCTGCTGTCTTATCTGGATCTTCCGTTGTATTCCCTGCTTTGTCTGTTATTTTCGCTGTAAAGGTGTAAACGGTTTTGTCTGTAATCCAATCCTCATTAGCTGGAACTTGCATTGACCAACTTCCTCCAGCCACTGTAGCTGCCTCTGTGTAAGTTGCCACAGTTGAGCCAGCAGAATCTTTTACAGTAACTGTTACTTTTTGACCATCTTCAGCATCTGTTGTACCTGATACCTTGAAACCCTCTGTTTTATCTTTGATATTGATTGTGGCATAACCATCTTTATCTTCAGAACCTTGGTATTCACCTGCAATATGATTGATATCAATCGTTACACTGGTATCAACTGTATAAGTTTTCGGTGTGCCTTCTACAGTAGCCGTATTTCCTGCATCATCGGTCGTCGTAATGCTTATTTCAATGGTCTTATCATTATCTTCTACCAATTCTTTACCTGGAACATTAATAGTAAAGTTACCGTCTTTATCGACTGTACCTGTATATGGATTGCCATTAACCGTAACTGTTACTGTATCGCCCTCTTTAAACTCACCTGTTACTTTACCAACCACTGGCACTTCTGGTGAATCTGCCTCTTCTTTGTTGATGACATCATCACCGCCTACTGTGGTAATGGTTACTTGAGTAGTATCACTATTTGGTGGGGTGAGATCTACCACTGTTAAGTCAATATCGGTATTGGTATTACCTGCCTTATCAGTTGCGGTTACTTTAACTTGGTATGTACCATCTTTTACCCAGTCTTCATCAGCTGGCACATTGGCAGTCCAAGTTCCATTTTCAACTGTTGCCGTATAGGTTACGCCATCATCACCGATTTTATCCCCATTCTGTGTGCGAATTTCAACAATAACACTCGATACATCTGTAGCATCAGTAGAGCCTTTAATTTCAAACCCTGTTGCTTTTTCAGTACGGTTCACATATGAATAGTTATCGGTGTTCCCTGTATCTTTCCCTTCTTGTTTATCATTAGCAATTTCAGTGGCATCAACTGTTGGTGGCGTGAGATCGATTTCACCATTACCATTATCTGTTCCTGTGTTACCGGCTGGATCTGTAACCTCAACGGTAACATTATAGTTGCCCTCTGGTAATTCATTTGGCACTTCTACACTATAAGAGCCATCAGGGTTAACTGTGGTCGTTACTGTTTGAGGATTATTATCTTTATCTGTAATCGTTACAGTTATAGTTGATCCCGCTGGTGCATCTGTTTTACCAGTAATTTCTGGCGTTGTATCCTTAGTTGTTGAAGGTACATTAACCGTTATGTCTGGTGGGGTGAGATCTATTTCACCATTACCCTTATTTGTTCCTGTGTTACCGGCTGGATCTGTAACCTCAACGGTAACATTATAGTTGCCCTCTGGTAATTCATTTGGCACTTCTACACTATAAGAGCCATCAGGGTTAACTGTGGTTGTTACTGTTTGAGGATTATTATCTTTATCTGTAATCGTTACAGTTATAGTTGATCCCGCTGGTGCATCTGTTTTACCAGTAATTTCTGGCGTTGTATCCTTGGTTGTTGAAGGTACATTAACCGTTATGTCTGGTGGGGTGAGATCTATTTCACCATTACCATTATTTGTTCCAGTGTTACCGGCTGGATCTGTAACCTCAACGGTAACATTATAGTTACCCTCTGGTAATTCATTTGGCACTTCTACACTATAAGAGCCATCAGGGTTAACCGTAGTCGTTACTGTTTGAGTATTATTATCTTTATCTGTGATCGTTACAGTTACAGTTGATCCCGCTGGTGCGTCTGTTGTACCAGTAATTTCTGGCGTTGTATCCTTGGTTGTTGAAGGTACATTAACCGTTATGTCTGGTGGCGTCGTATCTACAGAATAGTCACGATCGGTTTCTACTGGAATTTTCGTACCTGTTTTATCTGTTACCTCTACTGTAGCAGTAACTTTAGGTTGGTCTGCCTCAGCTAAATCTTTACCTGGCACATTAACAGTAAAGCTACCGTCTTTCTCGACTGTAGTTGTAAATGGTTTATTATTCACCGTTACCGTTACTTTATCACCCTCAGTAAATTCACCTGTTACTTTACCTGAGATTGGAATATCTTGTTGAGATTCTTCTTTATTGATAACATCATCTGGTGTAATTGGATCAAGCGTAACATTCGTTTTTACAACTTCATTACCTTTATCTTGCGGTTTATTGCCGTCTTTATCCACACCTTTATTACCTGCCGGATCTTCTACTTCAACCTCCACATCATAGTTGCCTTCAGGTAGTGGATTAGGTACTTTAATACTATAGTCGCCATTTTCATCTGTTTTAGTCGTTACAGTTTGAATATGACCATCTTTATCTGTAACAATCACGGTGACCGTTGTTCCCTCTGGCACGTCCGTTACATTACCTTTAATCGTAGGGGTTTTATTACCTGTGATATCGGGTGCATCAACAGTAACGGTAGGAGGCGTTGTATCAACAACCGTTAAATCAATATCGGTATTGGTATTACCTGCTTTATCGGTTGCAGTTACTTTAACTTGATATGTGCCGTCATTATCTGTCCAACTCGCATTCGCTGGCACATTGGCTGTCCAAGTTCCATTATCAACAGTGGCAGTATAGCTTGTACCTGTTGTCGTTCCATCTTCTTTTAAGATTTCAACTACAACGGTTTTAGTATCTTCCGCCGTGTTACCACTGATTGTAAACCCGTTTGCTTTCTCTTGTTTGTTCACATAAGAATAGTTATCAGTGTCCCCTGTATCTTGCCCTACTTGTTTATCATTAGCGATTTCAGTGGCATCAACTGTTGGTGGCGTGAGATCTATTTCACCATTACCATCATTTTTTCCAGTGTTACCAGCTGGATCTGTAACCTCAACGGTAACATTATAGTTACCCTCTGGTAATTCTTTTGGTACTTCTACACTATAAGAGCCATCAGGATTAACAGTAGTGGTTACTGTTTGGGTATTACCTTCACTATCCGTTATGGTAATAGTAACTGTTGAACCTTCAGGTGCATTCGTTTCTCCCGTAATTTCAGGAGTATTATTTTTAGTTGGATTAGGAACAACAACCGTAACATTAATCGCAACCCCTGAATCGCTATGATTAACTTGTATCCCTGCGGCGAGAGGCAATAAAGCTAATAACCACCAAGGTGAAAATGCCCATAGATTACTAATTGGATCTCCTCCCAATGCTTGTCCTGCACTATTCCCATCGGCTAATAATGTAACGGCATCTGTTTGTAATGTACTTTCAGGAACATAAGGATAAATTTGACCATTTTCATATTGACCAACCAATAAGCAATCATTATTTTCTTGATTATAATAATCTTCAATTATCAAGTCTGGTTGCTCAATATCACTCCCTTCAAATGCAATAACTAAGTCATCACCAACTCGCTTCGTCATAATATTTTCTGGGGCAAATTGTGTTTCTTCATCAGTGAATTGATAATGTACTTTAGCTTGTGCTTTGATTTTAATTAATTGACCTTTTTCTAATTTTAAGGTCTGAATGGTTTCTTTGCTGTTATTAATATTTAAAATGATTGTTTTTGACATTTCTATATCCTAACTACTTATGTTTTTTTTCAATATTTTAATACTATTAAGGCTACTTATTACGATTAGTGTGTAATACAACTTCTACTCAGCGGTTAGGTTGATTACATAATTGTTGTTGTATTTTGTTATTGGATTGAATTTGACAATTAGAAACAAGTAAATTTTCAGAACCTTTGCCTTCAACACTAATTAATGCTTCTGCAATACCATTATCCACAAAAACTTGTTTAACTGTATTGGCACGTTGTAAGGAAAGTTTCTTATTATATTTTTCACTTCCCATAGGATCGCTATACCCTATTATTTCTATTTTCTTGATATCTAATCCATATTGTTGAATATCCATAGCAATTTTACTTAATTCTTGTTTTCCAACCGTTAGCATAGATTGATAATCCACTTTATTAAATGGAAATAACGTTGATGCTTGTAAATCATAATGTTTAGTTACTGAACAATTTGTATAATCTACTCGAGATAATGTATGCGATTGGCGAGGCATGCTTTCTAACTCTTGTTTAGCTAAGCTCTCTTCTACTGGAGTTAGGCTCGGTTTGCCATTTATATTTATTACTTTGAAAAAGCTGATTTTCCCTTGAGGTAAACTATAGTAAGCTCCTAAGTTAGCTTTATTGCGATAGCCAGGATCTTGATGAGTAAATTCAGAATATAAACGTTGGCTATCAGGGCAAACCAATGTCTGTGAATACGCATTAGGCTGTAAAGAGGCTAAATACTCACCATTTACATAAATATTAGTTGTTGCCCCTTCAATTGCATTTTGAGTACGATAAACAATCAGTGAAGAACGGTTTTCTGGAATATCCTGCTGATAGCTTTCCTTTTGAGTATTTTTCCATGATAAGGAATTTGGAGCTGTCGTACAGCCAAACATTATTAGAGTAAATAAGGCGACTGAAAATGATTTTAATATTCTCATAAATTTTCCTTGTTATTTTATTAAAATTGATAGCAACCTTTGTAAAATTTAAGAACGAGCAATAATAAGGCATATACTTATTAATGTAAATTCCCCCCCCCCTTTTTCGCTCAAAAAACTTACAAATAAGATTAAAGCCAGCCCATTTAAAATCAATGATTAACGGTTATAAAAATATAAAT
Source organism: Gallibacterium trehalosifermentans (assembly GCF_042433055.1). Classification (NCBI taxonomy): domain Bacteria; kingdom Pseudomonadati; phylum Pseudomonadota; class Gammaproteobacteria; order Pasteurellales; family Pasteurellaceae; genus Gallibacterium; species Gallibacterium trehalosifermentans. The sequence continues at coordinate 57,189 of NZ_JBHLWB010000006.1, read as the reverse complement.
TATTAATAGTGAAAATTTTACGTAAGTATGCTCTTTTATCGTCATCAACTTTTAACTTAAAAAAAAATCAATTAATTACAAATAACAAATCCGCAAAAGGAGGTATTTTTATTTACAATAACTTTAATAAAGTGTAAGTTTTGTATTTTTTGTTTTTATTGGTTTTTGCTATTTGTATAACTTAAAGCCTAAATACCTATTTATAAGTACGACTTATGCAATATAAATAAGCTCAAAATTTAGATGAACTACTGAATTTATTTAAATTAGGTATATAGTTTTAATACATTCTTTAAATTCAACCTTGAAGTGCAACGTTTTTTGAAAACAAGTTGATAAAGTAGTGCAGTGTTGCACTTCGTTTATTAGCGGAGGAGCAGTAAGTGTATTTAGCGTTATACAAGGGTAAACGTAACGGTAAATCGCTTTATGCATACTGGTGTAGATTTAGTGATTGGTTAATCCGAAAGTTTACTCGAGGACAATACTCATATTGTGGGATCGCCATCAAAAAAGAGACTAATTTTACCGACCGTTATAATTTCGATTCCTATTATGAGTGTTACTCATCATCGGTGTGTACGTAAAAATTAACAATTACATTATACAATATATAAATGAATTATTAATCTGAGAGAATAAAAATATGTTGATAAGTTTTAAATGTTTAAGGTTGATTAAAAATAAAATGGAACAATTTCATAGAGAACTCTTGCTTTACTATATTGTATAGAGTTACTCAATGTTAAATAGAATAATAATTTGAGGGAAACAAAATTTGCTTCCCTCCCTTATAGAAAAAATAATTAGTTTATTAGATAAATAAACTGCCCCACATAAAACCGAATAATACAGAGAGAGAAATTGCAATAACACCTGGGATAATGAATGGATGGTTAAATACAAATTTACCAATACGAGTTGAACCAGTGTCATCCATTTCTACTGCAGCAATTAAAGTTGGGTAAGTTGGTAATACAAATAATGCTGATACAGCAGCAAATGCTGCGATTGCAGAAAGTGGAGATACCCCAAGTAAAATTGCAGTTGGGTATAATGCTTTAGCAGTTGCAGCTTGTGAATAAAGTAGAGTACTTGCAAAGAATAATACAACAGCAAGCATCCAAGGGTAGTTATTTAATAGATCAGCAGAAACGGCTTTGATTTCATTGATGTGACCACCAACGAAAGTGTTTCCTAACCACGCAACCCCCATTACACAGATTGATGCAGACATACCTGATTTGAATGTTGCTGCAGAAGTAATTTTATTTACATCAATCTTACAGAAGATAGTAATTAATGTAGCAGCCCCTAACATAAAGCTCACGATAGCTTCATTGCGTGGTAATACTGGATTATCAATTAAGCCTACAGTTTTACTGATTAAAGTTGCATAGAACATAACGACAATTACAGTTGCTAAGAAGATTACAACAGAGCGTTTTGCATATGGTCTAATTTCAATTTGAGTTTTACCACGTAATTTAATTAATCCTGCTGCTAAACGGCGTTGATATTCTGTATCATCTTTTAATTCTTTGCCTAAGAAATTACAGATGAAAGCAGTAATCATACAAGCAACAAAAGTAGTTGGGATCCAGATTGCTAATAATTCAAGATATCCAATACCATAAGTTTTTTCAATTTCACCAGCAAGGTAAACTACGGCAGCTGAAATTGGAGATGCAGTAATTGCAATTTGTGAAGCGACAGTTGTAATAGATAATGGACGAGATGGACGAACGCCTTGTTCTTTTGCTACTTCTGCAATCACAGGAAGAATAGAGAATGCAGTATGACCTGTACCAGCACAAACAGTCATAAAATAGCCCACTGCTGGTGCAAGATAAGTAATATGTTTAGGATGTTTACGTAAAATATGTTCTGCCCATTTTACGAGGAAATCCATACCACCTGCGACTTGCATTGCAGCAATTGCCATAATTACTGACATGATGATAGAAATTACGTCAAAAGGAATTTCGCCTGGTGTTAAGCCTAACATTGCTAATACTACGACACCTAAACCACCAGTGAAGCCAATTCCAATCCCGCCTAAACGGGTACCTAAAAATATAAAGAATAGTACAACTAAAAATTGTAGCCAAATCATATAAGTTCCTTGTAATTTATCAATAACACACAACAACAAAGTATTCAAATTGAACAGCTATAACACTTTGCGGGGAGAATTTTAGCAGTTTTTAAACGTAGATTCTTGAGCTAGATCTAAAATAGTATGTTCTTCGGACGGTTTGATTGAGAGGTGGTTGAATATTATTCAGGTAAGGTCTTAATCCAGAAGAAAAAGAACCAATACTGAATAAGTAATAAGAGCAGAATGGCAATTTTGCCAAAAATATTAGGAATAGTATATAAAGGAAATGCCATCATCAGAGTAGAGATAAATAAAATATATAGTTTTGTTTTTTTTGTTAAGGCACGTTGCTCATGAAAGGTTTTTAAGTATTTATGGTAAATTGGTGTTTGTTTAAACCAGCTTTCTAATTTGTGGGAACTTTTACCGAAGAAAAAGAGAGTACATAAAAGAAATGGCGTTGTTGGTAAAACAGGGAGAAAAATGCCTAAAATGCCTAATCCCAGTGATAAAAAGCCAAGAAAAATATATAAATAACGTAACATATCTAGAATCTTTGGAAGTGTCGTCTTTTTATGCAGCAGAAACGATTTTTCATCTATGCTACATTAAAAATTATTACTAAGTTTTTGAGAAAAATTCTTATTAATATAACCGTTTTTATGGTTCATTGAAAGGAAAAATAATAGGGGCAACAAGTATCACCCCTTAATGTTTAGATTAATATTCTAATTTTGGTAGCGATTTATTTTCTATTACATCTTGATCAATAACCACTTTCTTCAAACCTGTTAAAGAAGGTAGGTCATACATTGTATCTAATAGAATATTTTCGACAATTGAACGTAAACCACGAGCACCAGTTTTACGAGCTAATGCTTTTTGTGCAATCGCTTTTAATGCTTCTGGTGAAAACTCTAACTCTACATTTTCGAGCTTAAATAGTGCTTGATATTGTTTAATGAGAGCATTTTTTGGTACGGTAAGAATATTAATTAATGCTTCTTCATCTAGTTCTGCTAAAGTAGCAATTACTGGTAGGCGTCCAATAAATTCAGGAATTAAACCAAATTTAATTAAATCTTCCGTTTCAACTTGCGTAAAGAGTTCAGTAATATTTTGCTCATTTTGTTTACTATTAACTTCTGCACTGAAACCAATACCACGATCTTTGTGAGTACGTTTAGCGATAATTTTATCTAGTCCAGCAAATGCACCACCACAAATAAATAAGATTTTTGAGGTATCTACCTTCAAAAATTCTTGTTGTGGGTGTTTACGACCACCTTGTGGCGGTATAGAAGCCACAGTTCCCTCAATTAATTTTAAGAGAGCTTGTTGCACACCTTCGCCTGAAACATCTCGAGTAATTGATGGGTTTTCAGATTTACGAGAAATCTTATCAATTTCATCAATATAGATAATGCCTCTTTCTGCTTTATCGGTATCATATTCACAGTTTTGTAAAAGACGTTGAATAATATTTTCTACATCTTCCCCTACATAACCAGCTTCAGTTAATGTTGTTGCATCTGCAATAGCAAAAGGCACATTAAGTTGGCGAGCAAGGGTTTGAGCTAAGAAGGTTTTTCCGCTTCCAGTTGGACCAATTAATAAAATATTACTTTTACCTAATTCAACATCAAGATCACTTTCATTACTGCGTAAACGTTTATAGTGATTATAAACTGCAACAGCTAGCGTCTTTTTCGCTTGATCTTGTCCAATAACATAATTATCTAAATGTGCACGAATTTCGTGTGGCGTAGGGATGACATCTAATTCAGTTTGTTCTGATTGTTCTATTGCTGAATTTGCTTCAGTCGATAATAAATCGTGGCAAGTTTCCACACATTCATTACAGATATAGCCGGAAATGCCAGCAATTAATTTTTCTACTTCATGTTTTTCTTTACCGCAAAGAGAACAATAGAATTTTTCATTATTTTCTGGTTTATCTGACATACATGACTCACTTATTGATCTCGATGAGTTAATACAGTATCAATCAAGCCATAGGCTTTGGCAGCTTCCGCTGACATAAAGTTATCACGATCAGTATCTTTTTCGATAACTTCCAATGGTTGACCAGTATGGAAAGCTAGGCGTTGATTTAGGGTTTCTTTAATTTTTAAGATCTCTTGTGCATGAATTTGAATATCTGATGCTTGTCCTCTGAAACCACCTAAAGGTTGATGGATCATTACACGAGAATGAGGTAGTGCAAAACGTTTTCCTGCTGCTCCACCAGCTAATAAAAAAGCACCCATTGAGCAGGCTTGACCAATACAAAGTGTGCGTACATCTGGTTTGATAAATTGCATGGTATCGTAAATTGCCATTCCTGCAGTTACGGAACCACCAGGTGAATTGATATAAAGATTAATATCTTGATCTGGGTTTTCTGATTCTAAGAATAATAATTGAGCGACGATCAGATTCGCCATATTATCTTCTACTTCTCCAGTCAGGAAAATGACTCGTTCTTTAAGTAGTCGAGAATAAATATCGAAAGAGCGTTCACCACGTGAAGTCTGTTCGATCACCATAGGGACCAATGCCATATTTTCTCCTGTTGTCAGCAAACCTCAGAAGAGGTAGCAAAAATAGAAAAAGTGCGGTCGAAAAATAACCGCACTTGATAGGTTGAATAATGATAAGTTTATGAATTATGCACGAGGTGCATTCATAATGTCATCAAATGATTTTTCAACTTCAGATACTTGAGCTTTTGCAAGAATTACGTCAACTGCTTGTTCTTCTAACACAACATTGCGAATGTTGTTGGATAATTCTTGGTTTTTACTATAGTAATCAACAACTTCTTGTGGTTGTTCATAAGCAGAAGCAATGCTTGCGATCATTGCTTTAACACGATCTTCATCAACTTTTAATTCGTTGCTTGAAATAACTTTGCTGAGTAATAAACCAACTTTCACACGACGTTTTGCTTGTTCTTCAAAAATTTCACGAGGTAATTCTAATGCTTGTTTTGCATTACCACCAAAACGTTGAGCTGCTTGTTGACGCAATGCATCAATTTCTTGATCGATTGCTGAACTTGGTACATCAATTTCATTTTGTTCCAATAAACCATCAAGTACTTGAGTTTTAATATTTGCAGTAACTGCGTTATCAAGTTCACGTTGCATATTTTTCTCAATTTCTGCACGAAGATCTGCAACAGTTTTGGTATTTGGACCAAATTTAGCAACAAATTCATCTGTAAGTTCTGGTAATACCATTACTTCAACTTTCTTCAAAGTAATTGCAAATTTAGCTGGTTTACCTTTTAAGTTTTCAGCGTGGTATTCTTCAGGGAAAGTGACTTCAACATCAAATTGTTCGCCAACTTTGTGACCAACGATACCATCTTCGAAACCAGGAATCATACGGCCTTGTCCCATAAATAATACGAAGTCAGTTGCTTTGCCACCTTCAAACTCTTCACCATCAATTGTTCCAACGAAATCAATGGTTACACGGCTATCTGCTTGAGCAGCTTCTGCTTTTTCTTCCCAAGTTGCTTGTTGTTTACGTAACGTATCAATCATTTTATCTACATCAGCAGCTGTGATTTTTACTACTGGTTTTTCTACTTTGATGTTTTCTAAACCTTTGATCTCTACTTCTGGATAAACTTCAAATGTGGCAGAGAAAGTGAGATCTTCGCCTACTTTGTATTGTTCTGGTGTAAAAGTTGGACGACTTGCTAAATCAATTTTTTCTTTGATGATGGCATCAAAGAAATGACGTTGCATTAAATCACCTAATACATCTTGGCGAGCTGATGCACCAAAACGTTGTTCAATAACGCTAGGAGGAACTTTCCCTTTACGGAAACCATCAATACGAGCAGTTTTTGCTACTCTTTTTAATTCTTCACGAACAGCTTGTTCGATTACATCTGCCGGTACGGTAATGCTAATACGGCGTTCTAATCCTTGAGTTGTTTCTACTGAAATTTGCATTTATGCTACCTCAAAAAAATGAATGTACTCGGCAATTATCTACCGAACACGCAAAAAATAATTATTGATTGTGTACAATAATACGAGTGTATTAAAAAATTGAACGCCCGATTATAGCCTATTCATTGGTAATATGTCGAGAAAGCGAACGATAAAAACCGATAGTTGTTTATTGTTCGCTCAATTTAATTATTCACCAGATCTTGTTCTGTTCGGCATCATTCGTAAGAGCGTATTATCTTTTACGATATAGTGATGATATAAGGCAGCTAAAGCGTGTAATCCAATGAATATTAACCCTATATTCGTTAACGTTTCATGAATTTCTTTAATAGAATGTGCTGTTTCAGGATTAGCAGAGAATCCCGTAAATATAGTGTAACCAAAGAATGTAACATTAAATCCTTTATTTAAAACAGTTAATACACCAAAGATCGGGATCAATATAAAGAGTAAATATAATGCTAAATGTGCATAATGAGCTAATTTATTTTGCCATACAGGTGGAGTTGGAAGAATTTCTGGCGTTCTTTTTATATAAAGGTGGCGTACAATTAATCGTATAAATACAGTGAAAAATACTAAAATACCCAATGTATAATGAGTATCCATCATTAAATCATACCAATCGAAAGTCAAATCTAAATCACGTAAATGAATATTAATATACGTTAATCCAATCAGTAATAAAGAAAACCAATGTAAAAAAATTTGTACTTTCGGGTAATGGGTTGCTGACATAAATTCTCCTAAAAATAATAGATTGTAGTTTAATTTTATTGTTTTAGAATTAGTACAAAATGAGATCGCGTATTTTGCAGATAAAGAATGGATAAAACAAGTATGAAAAGTGTTGCTATTGTTGGATTAGGTTGGTTAGGTTTCCCCCTTGCTCGATATTTGCAAAGCTTGGGTTGGGAAGTAAAAGGCAGTAAGCGAACGCATGAGGGTGCAGAACGTATGCGATTACAACGTGTGGAGAGTTGTTATCTTGAGCTAACTCCAACTATTAATGCTGATCCAGATGATTTAGAAGCATTATTAAGCGTAGATAGTTTAATTATCAACATTCCACCTAGTGAATATTTTTTTGATTTAAATAATTATATTTTAAGCATTGAAAATCTCTTAACCGAAGCGCTGCTACATAATATACAACATATTATTTTTATCAGTTCCACCTCCGTTTATCCAATGATATCAGGCTCATTTGATGAAAATTATATGCCTACCCCCACCTCCGATGTCGGTAAAGCATTGTTAGAAATTGAACAACGTTTATGGCAATTACAAGATATTGATGTAGATATTCTCCGCTTAGCAGGATTAGTGGGAGAAGATCGCCACCCTGTTTATCATCTTTCAGGAAAAGAGAATATTGCTGGTGGTAACCAAACGATTAATCTTGTACATCTGACGGATTGTATTCGGGCAATTCAACTCTTACTGGAAACGCCATCTTATCACCGCTGCTATAATTTAGTAACGCCAATCCATCTATTGAAAGCTGAATATTATCCAAAAGTAGCAGAAAAGTTAGGGCTACCATTACCACAATTTGCAGAAGATAGTGAACCAATGGAACGTATTATTTTAGCTGATAAAATCTGCCAAGATTTAGGCTTTGTCTATCAATATCCAGACCCTGAATTGATGTAATAATATTTTTTGATTAATCAAGAAAAGTAAAGAGAAGAATAATGGCTGGGGTACTAGGATTCGAACCTAGGAATGCCGAGATCAAAACCCGGTGCCTTACCGCTTGGCGATACCCCAATAGGAATATTTTTAGTTAGATTAATAAGATATGGCTGGGGTACTAGGATTCGAACCTAGGAATGCCGAGATCAAAACCCGGTGCCTTACCGCTTGGCGATACCCCAACTATAAAATGGTGCGGGAAGAGGGACTTGAACCCACACACCTCACGGCGCCAGAACCTAAATCTGGTGCGTCTACCAATTTCGCCATTCCCGCTAACTGGTGGCTACGACGGGATTCGAACCTGTGACCCCAACATTATGAGTGTTGTGCTCTAACCAACTGAGCTACGTAGCCATTCGCTTTTGCGGCGCTAATTATGCTGATATATCCTATCCTCGTCAACAACTTTTTTTAGAAAAAAAGATTTTTTAAATTGTTCGCATAGAGAATAGTCAATTTGTTTATTTTTTACAAAAATAAAGTATTACAAAAAACAACGTGTAACAAAAAATTGTGATGAAAAATATTCATCACAATATGTATACATTATAAATAGAGCATTTAATTATATTGCCAATGACCGTTAACCGCAGTACCTAATACTTCAAATTTATGGTTGAAAGCCGTGAGATTGGCAATTTTACCAACTTCGATACTACCAAGTTGATCATCAATATGAATTGCACGAGCTGGATACAATGTTGCCATACGTAAGGCTTCATCTAAAGGAATTCCTACTTCATTGACACAATTTTTGATAGATTCAATCATTGTTACTGCAGAACCACCGATCGTACCATTGGCATCATAGCATTTATGATCGCGCACATACACAGTCTTACCAACGAATTGGAATGATTCTATATCCGACCCAGCTGCGGCAGTTGCATCAGTTACTAAACATAACTTGTCTTGTTTACACTGCTTAGCAATACGAACATTGCCAAACGTAACATGTAATCCATCAACAATAATACCCGTATAAACATGAGGATTATCCAGAACAGCGCCCACAACGCCCATATTACGCCCCGATGATACAGGCGACATTGCGTTATGTAAGTGAGTTGCAAAAGTTGCACCTTGTTGGAATCGCTCATTTGCTTGCTCACTGCTGGCATTAGAATGCCCGATTGAAACAACAATCCCTTTGGCGGTAAATTGTGGAATAAAATTAGCCGTTGGATTTTCTGCAGCAAGTGTAATTTTCGAGATCACATCAGCGTTATCACATAAAAAAGCTAACATTTCGTTTGAAATTTCACGGATAAACTCTTCACGATGTACTCCTTTTTTCTCTTTACTGAGATAAGGACCTTCCAAATGTAAACCTAAGGCTTGATTTTGATGAGTAGCAAGATACTCACGCATAATAGCAATAGCTTGTTTAATTTCTTCATCTGGTGCAGTAATAAAGGTTGGCAAAAAACTTGTTGTTCCAGATTTAAGATTGGTAGCTTGCATAATTTCTAATGTTTTGACTGAACAGTTGTCATTAAACATCACTCCACCACAACCATTAAGTTGTAGATCAATAAACCCAGCAGAAAGATTAGCGCCTTTCAAATCGACTTTAGCAAGCTCCGCAGGAAGATCTTGATTTTTTACGATATTTTGGATTTTATCATTTTCAACAATAACTGCATGATCATACAGAATTTGTGTACCTGTATAGATCACACTATTTGTTAACGCATATTGTTTCATTTTAACTCTCTTACACTATGAATTGCGTGTGTTTCTAACTCTTTGAAGTATTTAACAGTTTTTACTTTTAGTTCTTGGGTTGCCGCCTCATCACAAACAAAAATTGCCCGACTATGCATTTGTAATGCACTGATGGTCCAGAGGTGATTTACTGCTCCCTCAACTCCCGCTTGTAATGCTAATGCTTTACGATACCCAGTGATTAATAACATCACCTCTTCAGCATCTAATAGTGTACCCACACCAATGGTTAGCGCATATTTTGGTACTTGATTAATATCGTTATTAAAGAAACGAGAATTAGCAATCAATGTATCTTCATTTAAAGTTTTGATACGAGTACGAGAAGAAAGTGATGAACCTGGTTCATTAAATGCAATATGCCCATCTTCGCCAACTCCCCCCATAAAGAGATGAATTTTACCGTATGATCTGATTTTTTCTTCATAACGCTGGCATTCTGCATCGTGATCATCTGTATTACCGTTAAGGATATTAATATTTTCATGAGGAATATCAACGTGATTAAAGAAATTATTAAACATAAAAGAGTGGTAACTTTCAGGGTGTTCTTTTGGCAAGCCAACATATTCGTCCATATTAAACGTTACAACATATTTAAAACTGACTTCTCCTTGTTGGTATAGCCTGATTAACTCTTGATAAGTAGCAAGTGGCGTACCACCAGTTGGTAAGCCTAATACAAATGGACGATCAGCTGTTGGGGCAAAACGATTAATACTATCAACAATATGGCGAGCAGCCCATTTAGCAACCTGTTGATCATTTTGTAACGGAATAAGACGCATAGTTGGCTCCTTGTTTGAGTAAAATTTATTTTTAAAATAAAACTTCATTATTTTTATTATAACACTAATTTTACTCCAAAGTTTGATTTTTCTTATTTATATTGGATCTTTTTTAAACATAAAACGCTAAATTTTTAATCTATTTTTCAGATAAATTTTGCAAAACAGTAGATTTATGCAAGATAGAAGAAATACGAATATATCCTAAGCTTAATCCTACTCAAGCCAATAAAAATCAAGTAGAATATGCGCATTTCCGTAAACTAATAGAAGATTTTATGATGACAACAAAATTTAATGTGAAAACCTTTCAAGGTATGATTTTAGCCCTACAAGATTACTGGGCAGAGCAAGGTTGCACCATTGTTCAACCGTTTGATATGGAAGTCGGCGCAGGCACATCGCACCCAATGACCGCCCTGCGTGCCTTAGGGCCTGAGCCGATGGCGTTTGCTTATGTACAGCCATCACGCCGCCCAACGGACGGTCGCTATGGCGAAAACCCAAACCGTTTACAGCACTACTACCAATTCCAAGTGGTGATTAAACCCTCTCCAGACAACATTCAAGAACTTTATCTTGATAGCTTAAAAATGCTCGGTTTCGACCCAACGCAAAACGACATTCGCTTCGTGGAAGATAACTGGGAAAACCCAACGCTCGGGGCGTGGGGCTTAGGCTGGGAAGTGTGGCTTAACGGAATGGAAGTGACTCAATTTACCTACTTCCAACAAGTGGGCGGCTTAGAGTGTAAACCCGTAACAGGCGAAATCACCTACGGCTTAGAGCGTTTGGCAATGTATATTCAAGGCGTGGACAGTGTGTACGATCTCGTTTGGTCAGACGGCCCATTAGGCAAAACCACCTACGGCGATGTATTCCATCAAAACGAAGTGGAACAATCGACCTACAACTTTGAATACGCCAACACCGAGTTTTTATTCTACTGTTTCGAACAGTACGAAAAAGAAGCACAATCGCTGTTAGCCCTAGAAAAACCGCTACCACTGCCAGCCTACGAACGCATTTTAAAAGCCGCACACAGCTTTAACTTGCTCGATGCTCGCAAAGCGATTTCAGTTACCGAACGCCAACGCTATATTCTGCGTATTCGCACCCTAACCAAAGGCGTGGCAGAAGCCTACTACGCCAGCCGTGAAGCGTTAGGTTTCCCAGGTTGTAAAAAATAAAATGCGTCAGCCAATACTCTATTACGCCAAAGATTGCCCCGACACCGCCCCCTTTGTGGCAGCGTTGGCGGCACTGAACATTGAGTATCAAGCGGTCGAAATTTTGGAAAATCTTGCAAATTTTAAACAATTCCTCCGCCTGCGTGATCGTCATTCTGCGTTCGATCACGCAAAAGAAAACGGCACTATCGGCATTCCTGCGTTAGTGTGGAAAGATGAGATCTACTTAGATGTTGATGAGTTGGCGTATCTGTTTAAGTAATGCAGTATACCGACAACACCTAAACCGAACGCACAGACATTGTGGCAACGGATAATCAAGAAAAAGTGAGTGCATAAAATGACAAACCCAAATATGCCAGCGAACCAACAATTAATCGGCGAAATTAGCCAATTAATTCAACAGAGCAAACAGCGAGTGTCTGCAACGGTGAATGCTGAGCTGACACTGCTCTATTGGCATATTGGCTCACGGATTAATCAGCATATTCTGCAAAATGAACGGGCAGAATATGGCAAAGAAGTGATTAAAAATCTGTCTAAAAGTTTAACCGAGCAGTTTGGGAAAGGTTGGGGGCGTTCACACCTTAACTATTGTGTGAGATTTGCTGAAACTTTTCACGACATTGAAATTGTCCACGCACTGCGTGGAAAATTAAGTTGGACACACTTTAAAAGCATTATTTATATTGATGATCCGATAAAACGAGACTTTTACGCAACAATGGCTGCCCAAGAGCGTTGGAGTACAAGAACATTAGAAGATCGCATTGGCTCACTGCTTTTTGAACGTACGGCGATTTCTAAAAAGCCTGATGAAACCATTGTGCAAGAGCTGGCATTGCTACGAGAAAAAGGCGAATATAATCAGTCAATGGTGTTGAAAGATCCTTATATTTTAGATTTTTTAGAACTTAATGATCGCTACTTAGAAAAAGATCTCGAAGACGCTATTTTGCGTGATATTGAGCAATTTCTGCTAGAATTAGGGGCTGGCTTTACCTTTATCGCACGGCAAAAACGCATTCAAATTGACAATGACGATTTTTATATCGACTTGCTTTTTTATAACCGCAAGCTAAAACGCCTGATTGCGATTGAACTGAAAACAGAAAGTTTTAAACATTCACATAAAAGCCAAATGGAACTCTATCTTGCGTGGCTGACGAAATATGAACAAGAAGAGGGCGAAAACCCACCACTTGGCATTATTTTATGTAGCTCGAAAAAGCAAGAACAAGTGGAATTATTGGATTTAAAACAATCCGATATTCATATTGCAGAATATAGCACCGTACTGCCGAGTAAAGAAGCATTAGAACAACGGTTGCATTTGGCGGTGGAAAAGGCGAAACAGAGGTTTTCTAAATAACTAAAAGTACCTAATTTATAGGAGTTCAGTTGAAGATTTCAGCATTATTAGATGAAAAAGAATTGCTCGCATTACAGCAACAATTTTATGATTATTTTACTACTGGATATGAGTTTGAAGAATTTTTAAAAGAATATCTGATTAAAATTGGATTAGATGAAGTTCAGGTTACGAAAAAATCTAGGGATGGAGGTATTGATCTCGTGGCTGTACGCAAGGGAATAGGTGATTTTAGTGAAATTGATACTGCTCATTATTTTATCCAAGCAAAACGATATTCCCTAAAGAATAAAATTAACGTAAAAATGATTCGTGAGTTGAAAGGGACTATTCCTTTTGGTCATAAAGGGATAATGATTTCAACTTCTAATTTTACTGAAGATGCGAAAAAAGAAGCAGTAAATGACCAATCAAAACCCGTTGTTATTATTGATGGCTCATCATTGATACAAAGTTGTATTGATAATGGAGTGGGATTTGTTTTTAGACCTATTTTTAGCCGAGAGCAGATGGATATATTCACTCACAAAAAAGGAGTGTCTAACGTAAAATCTAATATGGGCATTAACGAAGATTATATAGAAAAAGTTATTACTTCAAATGATGTTAGGGCGAGAATTATTTCTATGCCATCATCAATTATTAGATTGCTTCCTGAGTCATTAAAAAGAATAAGCGTACTAGTTAATGATAAGGAATATAGCTTAACCATAGATAAGAGTAGACGCTATTTGGGTGGTGTTACTGAAATACTTAGAAAATATAATTTACTTTCAATAGATAATATTATTACACCTAAAAATGCAAAATGGCATTTTAATAATGAAAATAACTCAATTAAACTAATTATTGAAAATTAAAGAGAAAAAAATGACAACACAAAACTTCCTCGCCGAGATCGGCACTGAAGAGCTACCACCGAAGGCTCTGAAAAAATTAGCGGTGGCGTTTAAAGAAAATGTAGAGCAAGAGCTTAACCAAGCTGGGCTTGCCTTTGAGCAGGTGCAGTGGTTTGCTGCCCCTCGTCGTTTGGCGGTGAAAGTGTTGGCGTTAGCCACCGCCCAGCCGAGTAAAGAGATTGAAAAACGAGGGCCTGCAGTTTCTGCGGCGTTTGATGCAGATGGCAAACCGACCAAAGCAGCAGAAGGCTGGGCGAGAGGCTGTGGCATCACCGTGGATCAAGCCCAACGCTTAACCACAGACAAAGGCGAGTGGTTGGTTCATCGTGCAGTGGTGGAAGGGCAACCGACCAAAAACTTGCTGGTGGGGATTATCAGCAATGCGTTAGCCAAATTGCCCATTCCAAAAACAATGCGTTGGGGCGATAAAAGCGAGCAGTTTGTCCGCCCTGTGCATACAGTTACGTTGTTATTGGGCGATGAGCTGATCGCTGGTGAAATTCTTGGCGTGGCAAGCGGTAACACCATTCGTGGGCATCGCTTTTTAGGTGAACGTGAGTTCCAAATCACACACGCCGATCAATACCCAGCATTGCTGAAAGAAAAAGGAATGGTCATTGCCGATTTCAACGAACGCCGTGCGGAAATTTTTGCAAAATCGCAAGAAAAAGCGACCGCTTGCGGTGGGGTGGCAGACATTGAAGATGACTTATTAGATGAAGTTACCGCCCTTGTGGAATACCCAAATGTGCTGACCGCCAAATTTGAAGAGCGTTTCCTTGCCGTGCCAGCGGAAGCCTTAGTTTACACAATGAAAGGCGACCAAAAATATTTCCCGATTTATGATAAAAATGGCAAATTATTACCGCACTTTATCTTTGTCTCTAACATCAACCCTGACGATCCAAGTGCGATCATCGAGGGTAACGAAAAAGTGGTGCGTCCACGTTTAACCGATGCGGAATTTTTCTTCAAAACCGATTTAAAACAGCGTTTGGAAGACAACCTGCCACGTTTAGAAACCGTCCTTTTCCAACAACAGCTCGGTACATTGCGTGATAAAACCGCTCGCATTGAGCAATTAAGCGGTATTATCGCAGGGCTGATTGGGGCAGATGAAACCAAAGCAAAACGTGCTGGCTTGCTGTCAAAATGTGATTTAATGACCAATATGGTGTTTGAATTTACCGACACGCAAGGTGTAATGGGAATGCACTACGCTCGCCACGATGGCGAAGATGAAGAGGTGGCGGTCGCACTAAATGAGCAATATATGCCACGTTTTGCTGGCGATGCCTTACCAAATAGCTTGGTGGCGTGCTGTGTGGCGTTGGCGGATAAGCTAGATACGCTGGCTGGGATTTTCGGCATTGGGCAACATCCGAAAGGCGATAAAGACCCGTTCGCTCTCCGCCGTGCAGCATTGGGCGTGTTGCGGATTATTGTCGAGAAAAAATTACCGCTCGATTTACAGCAATTAGTTGAAAAAGCGACCGCACTTTATGGCGACAAACTCAGCAATCAAAATGTGGTGAATGACGTGCTAGACTTTATGCTCGGGCGTTTCCGTGCGTGGTATCAAGATGAAGGCTTTGGCGTAGATGTGATCCAAGCGGTATTGGCTCGCCGCCCAACTAAGCCTGCCGATTTTGATGCCCGTGTGCGTGCGGTTTCACACTTCCGCACCCTAGATGTGGCAGAAGCCCTAGCTGCTGCTAACAAGCGTGTAGCAAATATCTTAGCCAAAGCTGACAGCACCATTGGCACGATTGATCTAGCCCGTTGTGTTGAGCCAGCGGAAAAAGCGTTAGCGGAAACGGTGATCGCCTTAGAAAATGAAGTGAAACCATTAATCGCACAAGGCGATTACACCCAAGTGCTAGACAAGCTCGCCAGCCTGCGTCAGCCTGTGGATAATTTCTTTGAAAATGTAATGGTAAACGCAGACGATCCTGCACTTCGTCAAAACCGCTTAGCTATCTTGCACACTTTACAACAGCTGTTCTTGCAAGTGGCGGATATTTCGTTGTTGCAATAATTTATCTAAAAAATGGTCAGTAATTACTGACCATTTTTTGTATTATTAAGGATTGCGTTTAAATTTACTAAAGTCTGGTTGGCGTTTTTCATTAAAGGCATTACGCCCCTCTTGCCCCTCTTCTGTCATATAGAACAACATTGTTGCATTTCCAGCCAACTCTTGTAAGCCAGACTGACCATCACAATCCGCATTTAATGCCGCTTTTAGGCAACGTAAAGCGATTGGGCTATTTTGTAGCATCTCACGACACCAACGTACAGTTTCTTTTTCTAAATCTTCATAAGGAACAACAGTGTTTACTAAGCCCATATCTAAAGCTTCTTGTGCGTTATATTGACGGCAAAGGAACCAAATTTCGCGCGCTTTCTTTTGCCCTACAATACGAGCCATATAAGAAGCCCCCCACCCCCCATCAAATGATCCTACTCTTGGACCAGTTTGACCAAAAATTGCATTCTCTGCAGCAATCGTTAAATCGCACATCATATGCAATACATGACCACCACCAATCGCATAACCTGCAACCATTGCCACAACAGGTTTTGGACAAGTCCGAATATCACGTTGAAAATCAAGCACGTTTAAGTGGTGTGTGCCTTGATCGTCTTTATAACCACCATAATCACCACGCACTTTCTGATCACCACCAGAACAGAATGCTTTTTCACCTTGTCCAGTTAATACAATAACACCAATTTTTTCATCAAAACGTGCATCAGCAAAAGCTTGGATCATCTCTTTTACCGTTTGTGGACGAAAAGCATTGCGTACTTGAGGGCGATTGATTGTGATTTTAGCAATACCATCGGTAGATTTATGATAGAGAATATCAGTATATCCCTCACTGCAATCTTGCCATTTTACTGGTGCGTATAAAAAATCTTCACTTGGATATAACATAACTTTTCCTTTTTTCTTAACAAAATAGTGCTGCCAACTGCTGAGCAAATTCTGCTGGCTGATGAATATGCGCATTATGCCCAACTTTACAGATTAATGTTAGGTTTAATTGATGCTTTTCTGCAAGTTGACGAAATTTTAGATCATTTTCCCCACAAAAATAATAAAAACGTTCTGGCTGAGCTTGAATGATTGCCCACAAATTAGGTTGTTTGGCTAATGAGGTTGCTTGTAACATTTGGCTTAATCCAATAGGGGAATTATGTCGGCGTAACTGGATTAATGCTTGCCGTTGTTCATGAGTCAGATCAGCAAACACGACCTGTTGATACCAGTCTGCTAATACGTGTTCTATCGGTTCTTGTGAAAAACGTATTGCCCAATGTAAATCATTCTGCCATCGTTGTTCACGTTCAAGTTGTGAAGTTAAGCCTAAATTTGCCCCCTCTAGGCAAACTTTGTGTAGATTATGGATTGGAAAATCCGTTTGTGTGGCAAAATATGCCGCTAAACGCCCGCCAAGAGAATAGCCAATCAGATGATACGGTTGCTCCCCCACAGCTGATTCGATTTGTTGAGATAACCATTCGGCAGCATCGGTAAAATTGGTGATTGCAAGCTGATGATTTTCACCATGCCCTGGTAAATCTAAGCAAAAACAACAGGTATTAGGTAAATGATGAATAACAACTTGCCAGTCATGGCGAGAGCCGAGAAAACCATGTAAAAAAATAAGATTCTGCATATTAATACTTTTGATCCAACCATTGTTGTAAACAATCTGTATGTTGCTGCCAATGTTGCAGTTGTTCAATACGCTCTGCTAATTCACTATCCCAATCCTCTTCTTCTCCATTTTGTACCGCTTTACTAATCTCTTGTAGCGCTTTTAACCCAACGGACGACGCAGCACCTTTAATTTTATGCGCTATTTCACAGAGAAGTTGTTTCTGTTGTGGATCATCTAGATAACGGTGATAGGTATCATTTAAATCTTGTAAGTAATTTGGCATCATTAAAACAAATAATTTTAAATTACTTTGAATCGCTTTTTTACCAAGCATATTGGAGAGTTCATTTAACATAACAAGATCTAACTGTTGCCAAGGTTGATCTGCTGGTTTATCTGCTTCCACTATAGCTTGCTCTATCTCAAACTTTTCAATTAGCTGAGGTTGAAGATCAAAAAGATTTAGTAAACATTGGTTGAGCGCATCTAACGACAATGGTTTTTGTAATACATCGTCCATACCTCGTTTAAAATAATCTTGTTTATTTGCCACGACATTTGCTGTTAATGCTACTAACGGCGGAAGATAATCATATTTTTCTTCTTCATATTGTTGACGTAAATATTCCGCTATTTCAAACCCCGTCATATCAGGCAGGTGAATATCTAACAAGACAAGATCATATTGTTTCTCTTCAACCCTTTTGATAGCGTCTTTTCCATTCATTGCAACATCAACGCGATAACCTAACTTTTCTAACACAGAACGCGCCACAATCACGTTAATTTCAATATCTTCAACTAAAAGGATTGAGAGATGTTGTAATTCTGGGATAGTTACAATAGGCGGTAATTTAGCAACCTCTTCTGCTTTGAAAGTAAAGGTAAATGTTGAGCCTTTTCCTACTTCACTATTTACCATTAAATTACCATTCATTAATTTGGCGATTTTTTTGGAAATAGATAAGCCAATACCACTTCCAAGCGCCTTTTGGTTACCTGAGCGGACTTGATAATACATAGCAAAGATTTTTTTCTGTTCTGCTAAAGGAATCCCCACGCCTGTATCCGTTAAGGCAAAACTATAGGTCTGTTGATCTAAACGGGAAAATTTTAACGTTAATCCGCCTGTGGTAGTAAATTTGACAGCATTATTAATTAAATTCCATAGAATTTGTGAAATACGCGCATAATCCAGCATTAAGAAATTTGGAAGATCATTATCGTAAGCAAGTTTAAAAGATAGTCCCTTTTGGTTTGCCATAAAAGTTGCAAAATTTTCAATATCACTTAATAGACGAAATACGTCAGTCTCTTTTTTATAGAGTTGAATACGACGTGAATCGAGTTTCTCTAAATCAATAATGTCGCTAAAAATATGCCCTAATGAAATCGCACTCACATTAATCGTATGCAGATAATTACGCTGTTTTTCACTTAATTGACTATCTAATAAGATACGACTTAATCCAATAATACCATTCAGCGGAGTACGTAACTCATGGCTAATGGTTGCCATTAAATTAGATTTATCTCGATTAGCTCTTTCTATCGTTTCTTGATAACGCTTATGTTCTGTAATATCTCGCCCAAAACCAAGTAAGCAATGTAATTGTTTAATTTGATCATAATAAGGTACTTTACGAATTTCAAAACACGCTACTTTCCCATTTGGATACTTAAACCATTGTTCATAAGTCATACCAATATTATTTTCTAAAACGGCTTTATCTGTTCCTTGAATATATTTTGCTAATTCTTCAGGGAAAATTTGATCGAGTGAAAGTGCTTTTAATTGTTGTTCTGTTTTTCCTGTGAGTAATTCCATTGCACGATTGCATTCTAGGAATTTGCCATCTTCGGAACGTGAAAACACTAAGTCTGGAGAAGAATCAATAAAAGAACGAAGAAAATCAGCTTTTTGTTGTAACGCAATTTGAACTTTATTCTTTTCTGAAATTTCTTTTTCGAGAAGGGCTAAAGTTTGAGAAAGTTCAATGTTAGATTCATGTAAATGTTGGCGAGAAAGTTCAAGTTTTTCTACTATTACATTAAAAAAATAGATAACGAACGGGGCTGAAATTAAACCGAAACTAATTGATCTGGCAATATCTGTCCAATCAACTTGCCCAGTAACAAAAATGCTTAATAAAATTTGTACACAAAGGGCAAAGATAGCTAATACCGCAATCCCTAGCAGCGAAAAACGTAAGCGTCCTAAACGGATAACCCAATCAATATATTTCTGTAATGAACGACGAATATTAACCATTTTTTATCCCTGAACAAATATAATAAAAAAGGATAAATTATGTATAAAACTTATCCTTTCTCTTAGAAGATTAGTATTTAAATAAACGCCTTTGACGCTGAGAATGACTACGTTTAAATTGACTTAATGCAATAAGCAGCCAGAGTCCAACATAAATAGCAAATATGACAATTAACCATTGTGGCATGGTATAACCTAAAAAACTCCAAGTAATTTCACTACAAGATCCGCTCGCTTGAAAGACAGATGGAAACCATTGATCAAGAGGTAAGGTTTGTGGAAAATCTGGACGAAACTCACATTGTTTCCATGGCGCAGGATTGAGTTGGAGATCAGCATGTTCAATAGATAATAATAATCCTTTGATAGCACCCCACCCACCAACAAGAATTGCAACAATTCGTAAGAATAAAGAAGCAGGATAAATTGCGCCAATCAAACTTCCAAAAATCACAGTAAGCAAGGCAACACGTTCATAAATACACATCACACAGGGCTGTAAACCTAGCCCATGCTGGAAATAAAGTGCAGCACATTCTAAAGCTAAACCAGAAAGCGCTAAAATGAACCAAGCTGAACGAGTTAAAGACCAAGATTTAAAAACAGTAAGCATTAGTTATCCTTATCAATGTACTGGTGAATGTGGTGTAGAAATAAGTCCCCATTGTGTGAACACTTCCGTAAATTCAGGTAATAAAAACTCAACGCCAATTAATCCTACAATGGCTAACACAATGGTATAAGGTAACGCCATAAATACCATTCTACCATAAGATAAACGAATTAATGGGGCAAATGATGATGTTAATAAAAATAAGAACGCTGCTTGTCCGTTTGGTGTCGCAACTGAGGGTAAATTGGTTCCTGTATTGATGGCTACGGCAATCGCTTCAAATTGAGAAAGTGAAATTTTACCCGCCTCTAAAGCCGCTTTTGCTTCATTAATGTAAACCGTACCAACGAAAACATTATCTGAAATAGAAGATAACAAACCATTAAAAGCATAGAACAGAATGAGTTGAGAACTTTCACTTGCGCTAAGAACAAATTGAATAATACCTGAAAAGAGATGCTGATCGATAATCACCGCAACAACAGTAAAAAAGACAACTAATAAAGCTGTAAATGGCAAAGATTCTTGGAACGCACGACCAATCGTGTGCTCATCAGTAACGCCACAGAATGACGTCGCTAAAATAATAATAGTTAACCCAATTAAACCAACGGCAGCAAGATGAAAAGCTAAACCAATAATTAACCAGATAGCAATAATTGCTTGAGCAGCTAATTTGAGTTTGTCATTCCGAGTCATTTTCTCACTTTGACTACGATCCAGAATTGCTAATACCAACCAAACGCGACGAGGTAAATGTGCACCATAGCCAAAAATCTTAAATTTTTCTACTATAAAACAGGTGAATAGACCACACACTAACACAGGGAGCGTTACTGGCGCCATGCGGAAGAAAAACTCACTAAAATGCCAGCCTGCTTGTTCTGCAATAATCAAATTTTGTGGCTCCCCTACCATTGTCATTACGCCACCTAATGCCGTCCCCACGCCTGCGTGCATCATTAGACTACGTAAAAACGCACGGAACTCCTCTAATGTCTTTTTGGCACTGGTAATTTTATCATCATTGGTAATATCCGTAGAATCATCAAGCTTATTACCTGATGCAATTTTATGGTAAACCCCATAGAATCCCATACAAACGCTAATTACTACAGCAACCACAGTAAGTGCATCTAAGAAAGCAGAAAGAAATGCAGCACTTAGGCAAAATGCAAGAGACAATGCAATTTTAGAACGAATAGCAAGAAGTAATTTAGTAAATAAAAAAAGCAGTAATTGCTTCATAAAATAGATACCAGCCACCATAAACATCAACAACATAATGACTTCAAAATTTGCCATAATTTCATGTTTAATGTGTTCTGGTGATGTCATTCCAATAATAACAGACTCTAGGGCAAGTAAACCACCAGGTTGGAGAGGATAACACTTTAAAGCCATGGCTAAAGTAAAAATGAATTCAGCAACAAGAAGCCAACCTGCTAGAAAGGGATCAATATAAAAAAATAGGGGATTAATAATAAGAAAGCCAATAATCAGTAGTTTATACCAGTTTGGGCTTTGTCCCAGAAAATTTTGCATACCTGCTTGCAAATAAGTCATATTGCCATCTCCATAGACACTCGGATTATTATTTATTCAAAATGTTGAGTTTTTAATTTACAACTTGCTTGATTGTAATACAATCTTGCAAACTTATTTTATTTGAAAATTAGGTTTATTTGTGGCGGATCAAAGATTTCTGCGATTTTATTATAATAAACCGTTTAACAAATTTAGATGTATTATATTGATTTTAATAAAAAATACAGACAATTCTTTTAAGTAACACTAATAAAAAGAGTTTGTATTTAATTTATTAAGTATAGGAATAAAACAAATGACAATAAATAATGATGTCATCAAAGCACATAGCCCAGCAGGATTAGCAGAAGAATATATTATTAGAAGTATTTGGAATAATCATTTTCCACCAGGCTCAGATCTTCCAGCAGAACGTGAATTAGCAGATAAAATTGGTGTAACAAGGACAACATTACGTGAAGTTTTACAACGTTTAGCACGAGATGGTTGGCTAAGTATCCAGCATGGTAAACCAACTCGAGTCAATAATATTTGGGAAACTTCAGGACTAAATATTCTAGAAGCGTTAATCAAATTAGATGGCACACGTGTTCCTACTTTAATCGCAAATATCTTATCAGCAAGAACAAATATTTCAGCTATTTATATTCGTAAAGCATTTCGTATTGCTAAAGAAGAGTCATTAGCGGTGTTTGAACCTATGACAAATTTAAAGGATACCGCAGAAGATTATACTGCTTTCGATTATGATTTATTCCGCCAGCTGGCATTTGCCTCTAAAAATCCTGTTTATGGCTTAATTTTAAATAGCTTAAAGAGCCTTTATGAGAGAGTCGGACGTTACTATTTCTCTAATCCACTCAGTCGAGAATTAGCATTAAAATTTTATCACCAACTATATACCATTTGCCAAACAGAAAACTTTGATCAGGTTAGACCATGTCTTCGGCAATATGGGATAGAAAGTGGGCTTATTTGGTCAAGTATGCAACAACATTTACCAGATAACTTTAATGAATAAAATTTGATGTAGATCACAAAAAAGTTATCTGTTATCTTTCAACTGCGCTATGGCAGATTTTCGTAGAATGGAAGTTTATGTTATAATCCGCCGCGGTTTTAGCGCAATTAATTTTTAAATCTAAAAAATTAACCGTGATTTAAATAGATTTGTTTAACATTAAATATAGGTAAATACTATGGCAATTAAAATTGGTATTAATGGCTTCGGCCGTATTGGTCGTATCGTTTTCCGTGCAGCACAAACTCGTGATGACATCGAAGTTGTGGGTATCAACGACTTAATTGATGTTGATTACATGGCGTATATGTTGAAATACGATTCAACTCACGGTCGTTTCGATGGTACCGTTGAAGTGAAAGATGGAAATTTAATCGTAAATGGTAAAACAATCCGCGTTACTGCAGAACGTGATCCAGCAAACTTAAAATGGAATGAAATCGGTGTTGATGTGGTTGTTGAAGCAACAGGTTTATTCTTAACTGACGAAACTGCACGTAAACACATCACTGCTGGTGCGAAAAAAGTAGTTATGACTGGTCCATCAAAAGACAACACGCCAATGTTCGTAAATGGTGTTAACTTCGATAGCTATGCAGGTCAAGATATCGTTTCTAACGCATCTTGTACAACTAACTGTTTAGCGCCAATCGCTAAAGTATTACACAACAAATGGGGTATCAAAGACGGTTTAATGACAACTGTTCACGCAACAACTGCAACCCAAAAAACAGTAGATGGTCCATCTGTAAAAGATTGGCGTGGTGGTCGTGGTGCGGCGCAAAATATTATCCCATCATCAACTGGTGCTGCTAAAGCTGTAGGTAAAGTTATCCCTGCATTAAATGGTAAATTAACAGGTATGGCTTTCCGTGTTCCTACTGCTAACGTATCTGTTGTAGATTTAACAGTAAACTTAGAAAAACCAGCAACTTACGCAGAAATCTGTGCAGAAATGAAACGTGCTTCTGAAAACGAATTCAAAGGCGTTTTAGGTTACACAGAAGATGATGTGGTATCAACAGACTTTAATGGCTGTGCATTAACTTCTATCTTTGATGCAAAAGCAGGTATCCAACTAACAGATACTTTCGTTAAAGTTGTTTCTTGGTATGACAACGAAACTGGTTACTCAAACAAAGTATTAGATTTAGTTGCACATATTTCTAAATAATTAAGAAATATTCATAGATATAAAAAACCGCCAACTTTGGCGGTTTTTTTGTTGCATAAAATAGTCTTATTTAAAATAGGCTTTTGCATTGTAAAAACAAATATTTTCTACCATTTTACCTAACAAATCTAAATCATTTGGTAATTCACCATTTTCAACCCATTTACCTATTAATTCACATAAAATACGGCGGAAGTATTCATGTCGAGTGAATGATAAGAAACTTCTTGAGTCGGTAAGCATTCCAATGAATTGACTGAGTAAACCAAGTTGAGAAAGTTGTTGTAATTGACGTTCCATGCCATCTTTTTGATCATTAAACCACCAGCCCGATCCAAATTGGATTTTTCCAGCAATTCCACCAGTTTGAAAATTACCAATCATACTTGCAATCATTTCGTTATCTCTTGGATTAAGACAATATAAGATCGTTTTAGGTAAATTGTTAGTTTGGTCCATTGTATCTAATAAGCGAGAAAGTGGTTCTGCATAAGAACGATCTCCAATAGAGTCAAAACCACTGTCAGCGCCTAAGAGCCTAAACATTCGTGTATTATTATTTCGTAAAGCACCAATATGCAGTTGCATCACCCACTGACGTTGGCAATATTGCTCAGCAAGCCATACTAAAACAGCTGTACTGAATTGTGCTATTTGCAATTCATTGAGAATTTTGCCTTGTAGGCGAGTTTGTAAAATACGATCTAGGGTTTGAGTATCAGGAATTGGTGCGAAACGTACCATTTCTATTCCATGATCAGCAGATTTACAACCATGATGATCAAAATGATCTAATCGTTTTACCAAAGCAAATTGCAAATCAGCAAAAGAACGAATATCTACATCGCTAGCTGCTGCTAATTTAGCAATATAGTCTGGGAAACCATCTAATTCAATTTTAAAAACTTTATCAGGTCGCCAACTCGGTACAACTTCGATAGAGAAAGTTGAATCATTGGCAATTTTTCTGTGATATTCCAAAGAATCAATCGGATCATCTGTTGTACCCGATAATGCCACATTCATTTGCTGCATAATTCCACGAGCAGAAAATTCTGGCTGTTGTAATAATTCATTACATTGATGCCAAATTTTTTCTGCGGAATGAGGCGAAAATAAGATATTAGTAATTCCAAATGGACGACGTAATTCTAAATGTGTCCAATGATAAATTGGGTTACCAATACATAATGGTACTGTTTTTGCCCAAGCTAAATATTTTTGGTAATTATCTGCATTACCTGTAATGAATATTTCATCAATACCCGCAGTACGCATAGCACGCCATTTATAATGATCTCCCTCTAGCCAAATTTCAGTAAGATCTTTAAATTGTCTATTTTCTGCAATATCTTTTGGGCTTAAATGACAGTGATAATCAAAAATTGGTTGTGGGGCAGCATATTGATGATAAAGTATTTTTGATGTTTCAGAAGATAACAAAAAATCTTCGCCCATAAATGGTTTCATAATTACACCCCACTATAAGCAGAGAAACCACCATCAACTGGAATGATGACACCGTTAACAAAACTAGAATATTCACTATCAATTAAAAAAAGTAATGCACCAAGTAGTTCTTCTGGCTCACCAAATCTTCCCATAGGTGTATTAGTTAGAATCTTATTAGCTCTTGCAGTAGGTTGCCCATTTTCATCGAATAATAATGCACGATTCTGATTACTTACTAAGAATCCAGGAGCAATAGCATTGCAACGCAAGCCTACTTTTGAAAAATAGACGGCAAGCCATTGAGTAAAATTACTAATAGCAGCTTTTGCTCCTGAATAA
Organism: Gallibacterium trehalosifermentans; assembly: GCF_042433055.1. Classification (NCBI taxonomy): domain Bacteria; kingdom Pseudomonadati; phylum Pseudomonadota; class Gammaproteobacteria; order Pasteurellales; family Pasteurellaceae; genus Gallibacterium; species Gallibacterium trehalosifermentans. Next base: position 31,346 of record NZ_JBHLWB010000006.1, on the reverse strand, counting down.
GCAGGAATTTTAGTTAATGGTGTAAATGCATTCATACTAGAAATATTCACAATATTTGCACCAAGTTTGCCAAGCATATCTTTAGCAAAAACTTGGGTTGGTAATAATGTTCCTAAATAATTCAAATTAAAGACAAATTCAATACCAGACTTATCTAATTCAAAAAATGTTTTGGTATTTTCTGGTAAATCAAATTGATGGAATTCATTGTCTGTAGTCGCTTTTGAATTATTGCCACCTGCTCCATTAATTAAAATATCACAAGTTCCAAAATCAGATACTATTTGATCTCGTGTGTTTTGAATACTATCAAGATCTAATACATTTGTTTTATAGGCCTTTGCCTTACCACCAGACTGATTAATTTCTTCTGCAATTTGATTTGCTGCATCATAATTAATATCTAATAACGCAATGTTAGCTTGTGTTTTGGCAAGTTCTTTTGCTAAAAATGCACATAACACCCCACCAGCACCAGAAATAACAATAAGTTTATCTTTTAGATTGTGATTTTTTGCAATATTCATCATTAAATTCCTTTTAGAAAGAAGCGACATCATGAGATGTCGCAATATTATTGGAGGTGATTTTTTATTTGCTCAGTTCATTGATACGCTCAATATAATCTTTTAATACAGGATTTTGCTTAACTGTATCATGCATACTTTTAACAGCATCAATAAATGGTTGTTTATCAACTTGAACAAATTCAACATTAAGTTGTGATTTTGCTTTCTCAATTTCTTCTGCGATCATCTTATCCCATAAATCTTTATGGAATAACATAGAGTGATCCGCCGCTTTCTTAAGTGCAGCCTGTTGTTCTGGAGAGAGCTTATTCCAAGATTTTGTACTAATAAGTAAGACGTCTGGAATCATAGTGTGTTGATCTTCACTGAAGTATTTAGCGACTTCACCATGACGAGCAAGAGTTAATGCTGTTTCGTTGTTCTCTGCACCATCAACAACTTTTTGTTGCAACGCTGTATAGAGTTCTCCATAAGCTAACGGTGTTGGTGATGCTCCCATCAACTTCATCATTTCAACAGCTGATGGACTTGGTTGTACCCGAATTTTCATACCTTTTAAGTCTGCTGGAGATTTAATAGGTTTGTTTGCATAGAAACTTCTTGCTCCACCATCATAATAGGTTAACCCAATAAATCCTTTGTCTTTTGATGCTTGCAAAATTTTTTGTCCAACTTCAGGATCAGTTAACACTTTATAGTAATGCTCTTTGTTTTTGAACAGATATGGAACATTAAATGCACCATAGGTAGGCTCAAATGACTCCATTTCACTTGCATTCGACTTCGCCATATCTAACGAACCTGATTGCAATAATTCCATAGACTCACGCTGTGTACCTAATTGACTATTAGGATAAATCCGAATAATTACCTCTCCATTAGTAAGTTGTTTTACCTCATCAGCCATATGCTGCATTGAAATATGAACTGGATGAGTTTTGTCATTATTATGGCTAAGTTTTAATACAATCTTTGCTTGTGCAGATAGTGCTACGCCCATAGATAACACGGCGGTTAAAGCTACAGATAAAATAGTCTTTTTCATAAAAAATATACTCCTGCCTGTTAGGTCGGTTAGTAAAAACAAAGATAACCAGTTTCATAAGAGGTAAACCAGTTTGTCTTTTAAAACAATATAAAGCATATTGTTGGCTTAAATATAACCATCATTTTTCATAGTTCAATCCAATTTTTTAAATTTGGTGAACCAGATCACATAAATAGAATAAAATTGTTGATCAATTCTATTTTTTAATCAAAATTGGAATACCAAACCCAATAAAAAAGGAGAATTTAGAAAAATGGAAAAGTTTATTAATGTCATTAATAAGATTCTTTCAATAATGTGTGTCATTCTCTGTTCTGTTTTGGTGTGCTGTGTTATTTGGCAGGTGTTATCTCGATACCTTCTAAATACGCCAAGTACTTATACTGATGAAATGGCAAGGTTTTTATTTATTTGGGTAGGTCTAATTGGTGCTGCTTATGCATTAGGACAAAAAAAACATTTAGCCATTGATTTACTAACTACGAAACTGGAGTCATCTCCAGCTAAACAATGTCAATTAAATTTATTTATTAATATGGTAGGTATTTTGTTTTCTTTATCAATTATGTGTTATGGCGGTATACGATTAGTTCAAGATACTATCGCTCACGGACAAATCTCTCCTGTAATTGGTATTGAAATGGGACTAGTATATTTGGCAATCCCAATTAGTGGGATATTTATGCTCATCTATTTGATTCGAGATGTTATTGACAACATCAAGCAACTTTCTCATTAATTTGGGGGATTATAATTATGGAATGGTCAACAGTTCTTGTTTTAAGTGGTAGTTTCTTTGTACTACTTTTTATTGGTGTGCCAATTTCGTTTTCAATTGGTATAGCATCTTTATTAACAATCATGCTATCCCTACCTTTAGATTCCGCTATTGCAGTAATTTCTCAAAAGATGGCATCAGGATTAGATAGTTTCTCATTATTAGCAATTCCATTTTTTATTTTAGCTGGAAATATAATGAATAGAGGTGGAATTGCTTTGCGATTGATTGAATTTGCTAAAGTTATTGGTGGGCGATTACCTGGATCATTAGCTCATGTTAATGTATTAGCAAATATGATGTTTGGTTCGATTTCTGGCTCTGCTGTTGCATCAGGAGCTGCAATGGGTGGGATTATGTCTCCGTTGCAAAAAAAAGAAGGTTATGATCCTGCTTTTTCTGCCTCTGTAAATATTGCCTCTTGCCCAACAGGATTATTAATTCCACCGAGTAATACGTTTATCGTTTATTCGTTAATTTCTGGAGGTACTTCAATAGGAGCTCTATTCTTAGCTGGCTATATTCCAGGAGTTTTAATGGGGTTATCTATTATGCTAGTTGTCGCATTTATTGCGAAAAAACGGAATTACCCAGTATCACCAAAACCAACACGTCGTGAAGCCTGTAAAAAAACGTTAGATGCATTGCCAAGCTTAGGTTTAATTATTGTAATTATGGGTGGCATCATTGGCGGTATCTTCACGGCAACAGAAGCCTCCGCATTTGCAGTAGTTTATACATTAGTGCTTGCCATGTTGATTTATCGCGAATTTACAATTAAAGAGTTACCAAAAATTATTCTCGATTCTGTCGTAACAACTGCTATTGTTCTACTGTTAATAGGTACTTCAATGGGAATGTCTTGGGCAATGGCAAATGCAGATATTCCTTATACGATTAGTGATGCATTACTTTCTGTTTCAGATAATCCGATTATTATTCTATTAATTATTAATATTATCTTGTTAGTCGTCGGTGTCTTTATGGATATGACGCCTGCGTTATTAATTTTCACCCCAATTTTCTTACCGATTGTAACTGAATTAGGTATGGATCCTGTGCATTTTGGTATCTTAATGGCATTTAATCTTTCGATCGGAATTTGTACCCCTCCTGTTGGTAGTGCATTATTTATTGGTTGTTCTGTTAGTGGAGTAAAAATTAATCAAATTATTAAGCCACTTTTACCATTCTATTTTGTATTAATCATTGCATTATTACTTGTCGCTTATGTACCTGATTTAAGCCTATTTTTACCACGAGTATTACTTGGATATTAATTAAAAATTAATGGGGATAAAAATGAAAACATTGAAGAACTGGTCATTTAAAAGTAACGAAAAAAACCGTATTGATATTGAGTGTGAACATAATTGGTATTTACATATTTTTATTTTAGAAGAAGATATTTTTCGTGTAGCTTTTTCACAAAACTATCTATTCCGTTTACCAGATACATGGGCTATTACACCAAATCAAAGTGATATTATATGGGAAGGTCGAGATCGTTGGTCTATGGAGGGATTTAGTCAACCAATTTATGAAATCCAACAAGAAAAAGAACAATTAGTCATTGCTACTAAAACATTAAAAGTAATTGTTCATCAACCATTATACTTAGAATGGCAATATCGTACAGCTGAAGGGTGGAAAACTATTGCTCAAGATAGAAAAACAGGTGCTTATTTAATGGGAGTTTCCCAAGGAAAAGTTTCACATTTTATGCAAAGATCGGCTGAAGATGCGTATTATGGGTTAGGAGAAAAAGCTGGTAATCTTAATCGCTATGGACGACGGTTTGAAATGAGAAATTTAGATGCGATGGGATATAACGCAGAAAAAACAGATCCATTGTACAAACATATTCCTTTTTATATTACGCATACGAAAGAATTAAGTTATGGCTTATATTATGACAATTTAGCAACATGTTGGTTTGATTTAGGCAATGAATTAGATAACTATCATGCTGCTTATCGTTCATATCGTGCGGAAGATGGAGATCTCGATTATTACTTTATTGTAGGACCTAAAATTGTAGACGTTACTAAAAAATACAATAAATTAACCGGAGGAACAATTTTTGGTCCTAAATGGAGCCTAGGATATAGTGGCTCAACAATGCACTATACTGATGCACCAGATGCACAAGAACAGCTGAAAAAATTTGTTGATTTATGTACGGAACATAATATTCCTTGTGATTCTTTCCAATTATCCTCTGGTTATACATCGATTAATGATAAACGCTATGTATTTAATTGGAATAGAGATAAAGTACCAAATCCAAAAGCGATGACAGCATATTTCCATCAATCTGGAATGAAATTAGCTGCCAATATTAAGCCTTGTTTGTTACAAGATCATCCAAAATATCAGGAAGTGGCAAAACAAGGATTATTCATTAAAGATTCTATTTCAGATTCTCCAGAGCGCTCAATGTTCTGGGATGATGAAGGATCACACTTAGATTTTACAAACCCGAAAACCATTCAATGGTGGAAAGATAATGTTACCGAACAATTACTAAAATATGGTATTGATTCAACTTGGAACGATAATAATGAGTTTGAAATTTGGGACGAGCAAGCTCGCTGTTACTATTTTGGTAAACCAAAGCCAGTAAAACTACTTCGCCCACTTATGCCTCTACTGATGATGAAAGCATCATATGAAGCCCAACTAGATTATCAGCCAGATCTCAGACCTTATTTAATTTCTCGTTCTGGCTCACCAGGAATGAATCGATACGTGCAAACCTGGAGTGGCGATAATAGAACAAATTGGAATACATTAAAATATAATATCAAGATGGGTTTAGGAATGAGTTTATCTGGTTTGTATAATGTAGGACATGATGTAGGTGGGTTTTCTGGGGATAAACCAGATCCTGAATTGTTTGTACGTTGGGTACAAAATGGGGTGATGCACCCTAGATTCACTATTCATTCATGGAATGATGATCATACTGTAAATGAACCTTGGATGTACCCTCAAATAACGGATATTATTCGTTCAACTATTCAATTACGTTATCGTTTAATGCCATATTTTTATAACCTTCTATGGAAAGCTCATAAAGATTATGAACCAATGCTACGTCCAACATTTTTGGATCATGAAGATGATGTAAACACATTTGCTGAAACAGATGATTATTTATTAGGTAAAGATATTTTGGTTGCCTCTATAGTAGAGCCAGAACAGCGAAAAAGAGATGTTTATTTACCAAGTAATCATAATGGTTGGTATGAATTTTATCATCACCAATGGTATAGCGGTGGTCAGACGATAACAGTTGAAGCGCCATTAGAGAGAATACCATTATTTATCAGAGCAGGCAGCATTATTCCTCTTAACCCATATAGCGGTAGCAATACACAAGATGATACTTATCGGGAACTTCTTGTAATGCCATTTATTACTAAAGGTAAGTGTTCAATACAAATCTTTGACGATGATGGAGAGAGTTTCGGTTATTTGAAAGAACAGTACTTATTATTGGATATTGAGATGAGTTGTTCAGAACGCTGTATTGATCTTAAATTAACTAAGTCAGGTTCTTTTAATCCTAAATATGAGAAAATTAATTTCAAATTACCAGAAAATGAAACAAGATTATTTTTTGTTAATGGACAAGCATTAACAAATGATAACTCCGTTTCTCTAGAAGATATTTAGTTAATTTAATTAGGAATTCATAATGATGAATGAAGATCTTCGATCTTATAAAAAGATCGGTAATGAAATAAAAAAACAGATATTTGCAGGGAAATATAAAATTGGTAATAAATTACCAACAGAAAGGGATTTGGCTGAGTATTTTAATGTAAGCCGAACCGTGATTCGAGAAGCCCTAATTATGTTGGAGATTGAGGGGTTTGTTGAAGTACGTAAAGGATCTGGCGTTTATTTAATAGAGATACCTAGAGTGGCTGAAAATGATGAATCTCTTCATCAAATAGATGTTGGACCTTTTGAGTTATTACAAGCAAGACAATTATTAGAAAGTAGTATTGCTGAATTTGCTGCGATTCAAGCAACAAGGGCTGATATAACTAAATTAAAAGATATTTTGCTAAGAGAGCGACAAACTTTAGAACACGGAGATGAAGATTATGTCGCTGATGAAGATTTCCATCGCACTATCGCTGAAATTACTCAGAATGAGGTGATTATTCAGATGCAAAAATCTTTATGGGATTTGAGAATGAATAGCAAAATGTGGCAAGGATTACACTTACACATACCAAACCAAAATTATCGTTATCTTTGGATTAAAGATCACGAGAATATTGTGGGAGCAATGCAAAAGAAAGATCCTGTATTAGCTCGTCAGGCAATGTGGCAACATTTGGAAAATGTAAAACAGAAATTATTTGAGTTGTCTGATGTAGATGATCCAAATTTCGATGGTTATTTATTCAATATTAGTCCAGTCGTTGTAGGAATTGAAAAAGAATAAATTGAAACATTTAGTAGTTTAAGGAGCAAAAAAATGGAACAAACATGGCGTTGGTATGGGCCGAATGATCCTGTATCGTTATCTGATATTCGACAAGCAGGTGCAACAGGAGTTGTAACAGCATTACATCATATTCCAAATGGACAAGTTTGGAGTATTGAAGAGGTTGAAAAGCGTAAAAATCAAATTGAACAAGCTGGATTAACGTGGTCTGTTGTAGAAAGCGTGCCAGTACATGAGGAGATCAAAACGCAAACAGGAAACTATCAACAATGGATCGAGAATTATAAACAAACTTTGCGCAATTTAGCTCATTGCGGTATTGATACGGTTTGTTATAACTTTATGCCCGTCTTAGACTGGACAAGAACAGATTTAGCATACCAATTACCAGATGGTTCAAAAGCATTACGTTTTGATCAAATTGCATTTGCTGCATTTGAACTCCATATTTTAAAACGTCCAAATGCGGAACAAACTTATAGTGAAAAAGAGTGCAAGCAAGCAAAAGCGTATTATGACAAAATGTCAACAGAAGAGATTCAACAATTAACGAATAATATTATTGCTGGATTACCTGGAGCAGAGGAAGGTTATACACTCGAAGAATTTCAAGCACAATTAGATCGTTATAAAGATATTTCTGCAGAAAAATTCCGTACACACTTAGCCTATTTCTTGCACCAAGTTGTTCCTGTTGCTCAAGAAGTCGGTATCAAATTAGCTATTCACCCAGATGATCCTCCTCGTCCAATTCTGGGATTACCTCGAATTGTATCAACTATTGAAGATATGCAATGGTTTGTTGAAACAGAACCTCTCCAAGCAAATGGCTTTACAATGTGTACAGGATCGTATGGTGTTCGTTCAGATAATGATTTAGTTGCAATGACAGAAAAATTTGCTGATCGGATCTATTTTGCTCATCTACGTTCAACTTGCCGTGAAGAAAACCCATTAAGTTTCCATGAAGCTGCACATTTAGAAGGCGATGTGGATATGTTTAATGTAGTTAAAGCTTTGTTAACTGAGGAAAATCGTCGTTTAGCTCAAGGAAATAAGCGTCTTATTCCTATGCGTCCAGATCATGGACATCAAATGTTAGATGATTTAAAGAAAAAAACAAATCCTGGATATTCTGCAATCGGCAGATTACGCGGTTTAGCTGAGTTTAGAGGGTTAGAACTTGCTTTAAAGAAAGTTTATTTCAGTAAATAAAGAGGAATAAAGATAGCAAAAACATAAATAGCCAATGCCATGACTGGCGTTGGCTATTCATATTTAAATCAGTATTCTCGCCAAAACAAGTTGTGCTTTCATTTTTGTACATGGGTTACCATTAAAATTACGAAAAATTTATTTTCGTTCTCTTATTTAACCTAGTCATAATGTTTTACACAATCCTTGCTAATCCTGCTGCTAAATCATGAATTAAATCATTAGGATCTTCTAAACCGACATGAATACGCACTAAACTTCCTGTTAATTTGCGCTGAATATTTGGACGAATTCGTGCTATTTCTTCTGGCTGATTCACTAAAATCAATGATTCATAACCACCCCATGAATACGCCATCGAGAACAGTTGGAAATGATCCAAAAAGTTTGCTACTTGTTCATCGTTTAAACGTTGTTGTAATTCAAAGGAAAATAATCCACTTGCCCCTTTAAAATCACGCTGAAAAAATTGATGCCCAGGACAACTTGGTAATGCAGGGTGATAAACAATTTTCACTTCTGGCTGTTCTGCTAACCATTTGGCAATTTTTAAGCTACTTTCTTCATGCTGTTTTAAACGCAAAGCTAATGTGCGAATCCCTCTTGCCGTCATATACGCCGTATCTGCATCAACCATTTGCCCCATTAAATAAGATTGTTCTCGCAGTTGATCCCATGTACGTTCATTAGCTACCGCTGTCCCAATCATTGCATCAGAATGCCCGACTAAATATTTTGTTCCAGCTTGAATAGATATATCAATCCCATATTGTAATGCTGGAAATAGCAATCCGCCTGACCAAGTATTATCCAACATAATCACTAACTCTGGATTTTTTGCTCGTACCGCTTGCACAATTCCTGGTATATCACCAACTTCCATCGTTAATGAACTCGGTACTTCAAGAAAGACAACTTTTGTATTTTCTTGCACTAATGCTGCCACCTCTTCTGCCGATAACATCGGATCAAAAAAGGTCGTTTCTATCCCCATTTTTTTTAAAATAATCTGGCAAAATTCTTGTGTTGGTTCATATGCTGCACCCGTTACCAGAATATGATCACCTTGCTGGACAAATGCTAATAAACTATTACTAATCGCTGCTGCACCACAAGGATAGAGATAACAACCTACACCACCTTCTAACTCACACATCACATCTTGCAATGCAAAATGTGTTAACGTGCCACGACGTCCGTAAAAAAGTGCTTGTTTTGCTCGTTGTTTGGTCGCCACTTTCTTCTCTGATACGCTATTAAAAACCAACGATGATGCGCGTTGAATAACAGGGTTAACACTCCCTTGAGTAACTCGATGATGACGACCTGAATGAATAAGTTTGGTGTTTTTTTGTTGTATTTGCGTTACCATTATTAAACCTCGCTTGGTAAATATATCGTTCAACATTAATTGATTTGATAGATAAAAACAACTGTATATTTTCGATAGAAAGCGATATCTTTTACTTCGTCAAAACAACGGATTAATATGAAAACTTCGTTGTTTTATCTTAATCGTTAATTAGATACTCACAAGGAGATAGTTATGGTATTAGTAACACGTCAAGCACCAGATTTTACTGCATCAGCAGTATTAGGTAACGGTGAAATCGTTGATAATTTTAATCTTAAAAAACATATCGAAGGTAAATCTGCAGTTATTTTCTTCTGGCCTTTAGACTTCACTTTTGTTTGCCCATCAGAAATCATTGCATTTGATCACCGCTATCAAGAGTTTAAAAAACGTGGCGTTGAAGTTATTGGTGTTTCTATCGATTCTCAATTTACCCACAACGCATGGCGTAAAACCCCTGTAGATCAAGGCGGTATCGGTGAAGTTCAGTTTGCTATGGTTGCTGACGTTAAACACGAAATCGCTCAAGCTTATGGTATTGAACACCCAGCAGCAGGCGTGGCATTACGTGCTTCTTTCTTAATTGACAAAAATGGTGTTGTTCGCCATCAAGTTGTTAATGATCTTCCATTAGGTCGTAACATCGATGAAATGCTTCGTATGGTTGATGCACTTGCGTTCCACGAAGAACACGGTGAAGTTTGCCCTGCGCAATGGTCAAAAGGTAAAGAAGGTATGAGCGCTAACCCAGATGGTGTTGCGGCATACTTAAAGAAAAATGCTGAACAGCTTTAATTAAGCATCACTTAGAGAGATTATGAATCCCATATAAATATGGGATTCTTTTTACTAAAAAAATTATATTTTTTCAAATTTGACTTTTTTTCTACATAAAAATTGATCTTACCACTGCGATTTTCCAAAATTTACTTTTGTGTAGCCTATTCTTAGTTCTTAGATTCCTATACAATATGCGCTACTTATAAAAATGGGGACAGCAAAAATGCCAAAAATACTTCTTGTTGACGATGATGTTGAATTTACCACTTTACTAACTGAAGTCTTAACAATGGAAAGTTTTGATGTTGAAGTCGTTCATAATGGAGAAGAAGCATTACGAAAACTAGATCCAAGCTTTGATCTCATTTTACTAGATATAATGATGCCTAAGTTAAGTGGAATTGAAACATTAAAACAAATTCGCCAAAAATATACTACACCTGTCTTAATGTTAACAGCTAGAGGTGATGATGTAGATAGAGTTTTAGGTTTAGAATTAGGAGCTGACGATTACCTACCTAAACCATTTAATGATCGAGAATTAATTGCTAGAATAAAAGCGATCTTACGTAGAATAAAAACATCTATTACTAATAGCCCAGTAAGTAGTAATCATATTGAACTCAATACAGCTGATGATTCAAAAACACTACAATTTAGTGATATTATTCTATATCCAGGACGTCAACAAGTCATGTATAAAGGAAAAGACCTTGAATTGACGGGTACAGAGTTCGCTTTATTACATATGCTGATTCGTAATCCTGGACTTATTCTCTCCAGAGAATTACTATCTATTGAAATTTTAGATAAACGCTTGACGCCGTTTGACCGAGCTATTGATATGCATATGTCAAACTTACGTAAAAAATTACCACCAAGATCAGATAATCTACCATGGTTTAAAACATTACGAGGCAGAGGTTATCTTTTAATTACAGACAAATAATAGAATCTTTTTATGATTCAAATAAGCCCTCGTTTTATATTGAAAATGAGGGCTTTTTTATCACTAATTCAATTTATTTATGAAAAGAAAACTATTTAAACCATTTTCTACATTAACAGGTCAGATATACCTCTTTTTTATTTTAATATTTTGTATTTCCTTTATTATTGCAATTATATTACCCTCTTTTGACTCAAGAAATTATTCAACGCTTCAAGAACAAGAGGTCAATATCTATAATAATATTATATTTTCTATGATAGAAAAAATGGACGATAGCAATTCATTTCACCTTCAATCGCAAATAGAAGCTTTAGCGAAAGAGAAACATTTAAGATTTGCTTTGGTCAATCAAGCAGGGAAAATCATGAGTGTAAATTATCAAGATTACACTAATTTAAAAGAATTTATTATTCATTCAGATAACCCTTTATTCCCTCAAAAAAAGCAGTTTGATACATCTGAAATTATTGGTCCTTTTTTAATTAAACTTTCTTATGAGGGTGAAAAATCAACGACTTATTATAGTTATTTTATAAAAAAAGTTCCGCCAACACACCCTGTTATTAAAGTATTCTTTGACAAGCCTCTCATAATGCTATTAATCATTAGCATTATTACCGCACCTTTATTATTAATTCTTTCCTATAAAATTACTGCGCCAATAGCAAGGTTACGTAAAGCGGTAAATAATGTTGCTATGGGGAATTTTATTATTAATAAAGCATTAGAAAAGAAAGGTCCTGTCGAGATTCAAGCTGTAGGAAAAAGCTTTAACCAGATGGTTACTGCCTTAGAAGACTTATTAAATGCTCAAAACAGAATGCTTTCTGATATATCTCATGAATTAAGAACCCCATTGGCACGGTTAAAGCTCTCTGCAGCAATTATTCGCCGTCGCCATGGAGAAACACCTGAATTAGCCAGAATTGAACTTGAAGCCGAACGCTTAGAGCAAATGATTTCAGATATTTTAAATATTTCTCGTCAACAAATTAATAATCAATTAGAACGTGAAATATTTCCTATTCCTGATATTTGGGAAGATGTTATAGAAGATACAAAATTTGAAATAGAATTATTGAATAAAGAGGAAGACACGCAAAAACAGTTAATTATTGAAAATAATATAAAAAATCCTTATAGCTATTTCATTAATGGAAATTCTTCCTCTCTTTCTGGTGCATTAGAAAATATTATTCAAAATGCGAAAAAATATGGCAATGAAATAATTAAAATTTCTATTTCTATCAATCAAGATGAATTAATCATCTGTATTGAAGACGATGGCAATGGTATAGATCCAAGTGAATACCATAAAATTTTTGCGCCTTTTTATCGAGTTGATACCGCCCGAACCAGAGAATCTGGCGGGTTTGGATTAGGGCTAGCTATTGTAGCTAATACCATAAAGCAACATCAAGGGACTATTCTTGCGCATCATAGTGAATTAGGCGGATTATTAGTTAAAATTCACTTACCATTATGGTCTGATTAGCAAATATCCTTTTGTGATACAAATAACAAAACTAAATTTAATGAGTAAATATTGCAAAAATATTATTCTTTTTAGGATTAGGTTATGTTATGGTTTCATACATTTTTCAATTCTATAAAAATGGAGATTCTGAATGGAAGCATTTCATAACTTAATTAATCAAATCAATGAACCTCTATGGAATATTGTTATCATCACTCTATTAGGTACAGGGCTTTATTTCACGCTTTCCCTTTTCTTTGTTCAAATCCGCCTTTTGCCACAAAGTATTCGTGAAATGCTAGGTGGTAGAAATGTCAACCGCAAACACGCCATTTCGCCATTTCAAGCCTTTGTTACTGGGTTAGCCAGCCGTGTAGGTGTAGGTAACATTGCTGGGGTCTCTATCGCAATTACAATGGGCGGTCCTGGTGCAGTATTTTGGATGTGGGTTACTGCATTACTCGGAATGAGTAGTGCATTTGCAGAATCTTCTCTCGCACAACTGTTTAAAGTTAAAGATTTAGCAGGCCATTTCCGTGGTGGTCCCGCTTATTATATTACGGCTGGTCTAAAACAACGTTGGTTCGGTTGGTTATTTGCGATTTCCCTAATCGTAACTTATGGTTTTGTCTTCAATGCTGTGCAATCTAATACTATAGCAGAAGCAAGTAATGGTGCGTGGGGCTTCTCTCCACAAGCTGTTGGTGTAGTATTAGTTATTCTCACCGCACCAATGATTTTTGGTGGAATTCGCAGAATTTCTCGTATTGCAGAAATGTTAGTTCCATTCATGGCATTATTATATATTGGTATGGCAATTTACATTTTATTCGCCAATATCAGTATGGTACCGGCAACCATTAATTTAATTCTTTCCTCTGCTTTCAATTTTGATGCTGCAGCTGGAGGGTTCTTCGGTGCTGTATTCTCCCAAGCAATGATGTACGGGATTAAACGTGGTCTTTATTCTAACGAAGCTGGTATGGGATCTGCACCAAACGCCGCCGCAACTGCAGATGTAAAACACCCTGTTAGTCAAGGTTTAATTCAAATGTTGGGTGTTTTTGTCGATACGATTATTATTTGTACGGCAACCGCAGTAATTGTCTTGCTTTCTGGGGAATCTATAAACTCAGGGGTTACTGGTGCGCAACTTACTCAACTCGCGATTGAACACCAAGTTGGCGCATGGGGTAAAGATTTCCTAGCGATTATTCTCTTTATGTTTGCTTTCTCTACTATTATTGGTAACTATGCTTACGCGGAAGGTAATATTCAATTTATTAAAAATAACCCTGCAGTAATTACCATTTTCCGTATGGCAGTATTAGCGATGGTCTATTTCGGTGCAGTACAAAAAATGGCGCTTGTTTGGGATATGGCAGACACTTTTATGGGTATCATGGCAATGATTAACTTAATCGCTATTTTGTTACTCTCTCCATTTGTTTGGTTATTATTAAAAGACTATCAAGCACAACTAAAAACGACCAAAGAGCCTGAGTTTAAAGTTGCAAAATATCCTAAATTAGCAGCGAAAGTAAAACCAAATATTTGGCAATAATATTCATGCAAACAAAAATGGCAGCTCACATGAGACTGCCATTTTTATTCTTTATATAAATATAAATTATGCTTGAGCAGTAATTCCCTTATGACGCAACAGAGCATCTAACTTCGGTTCTCTTCCTCTAAAACGTTTAAATAGCGCCATTGGTTCTTCTGAGCCGCCTTGCGTCAGAATATTATCTAAGAAAGATTTCCCTGTTTCAGCATTAAAAATTCCCTCTTCTTCAAAACGCGAGAAAGCATCTGCTGACAAGACTTCTGCCCACAAATAACTATAATACCCTGCAGCATACCCCCCTGCAAAAATATGGCTAAAACTATGTGGTGTTCTGACCCATGCTGGTGTTTTGATCACGGCAACATCTTGTTTCACTTCCGCAGAAATGGTCGCGACTTGCTCACCTTTGTTCGGATCAAATTCATAATGCAAACGGAAATCAAACAAACAAAACTCTAATTGACGCAAAATAAACATCGCTGCTTGGAAGTTCTTCGCTTTAATTAATTGTGTTAATTTCGCTTTTGGTAAGGCTTCGCCCGTTTGATAATGTCCTGAAATAAATTGTAAGGCTTCTTCTTCCCAACACCAATTTTCCATAAATTGACTTGGTAATTCGACAGCGTCCCATGGTACGCCATTAATGCCTGATACATCACCTGTTTCAATCTTCGTCAGCATATGATGAATCCCGTGCCCAAATTCATGGAAAAGGGTTGTTACTTCATCATGGGTAAATAATGCAGGTTTATCGCCAATCGGACGATTAAAATTACAAACTAAATAAGCTACAGGCTTTTGTAACGAGCCGTCTCGTTTACGCTTGCGCCCAATACAATCGTCCATCCATGCACCACCACGTTTATGTTCACGCGCATATAAATCTAAATAAAAACTTCCTCTGACTTCATTATTTTCATCAATTAAATCAAAAAAACGTACTTCTGAATGATAAGTATCCACATCAAAACGTTCGACAGCTTTAATCTTGAAAATGCGTGCAACCACTTCAAACAATCCCGCCAATACTCGATTTTCTGGAAAATAGGGACGTAATTCTTCATCATTAATCGCAAATAGCGCTTGTTTTTGCTTTTCACTATAAAAAGCAATATCCCATGCAGCAAGTTCATCAATACCAAAATGTTGTTGACAGAACTGTTGTAACTCAGCAACTTCTTTTTCCCCTTGAGCTTTTGCACGATGGGCTAAATTTTGTAAGAAATCTAATACTTGGCGAGGACTTTCAGCCATTTTTGTCGCAAGTGATAAATCAGCATAGGTGGAAAACCCTAATAATTTCGCTAATTCATGACGTAAAGTGAGAATCTCTTGCATAATTGCCGAGTTATCCCATTTACCCGCATTCGGACCTTGATCTGACGCTCGTGTCGTAAATGCACGGTACATTTCTTCACGCAATGCACGATTTTCACAATATGTCATCACAGGTAAGTAACTTGGAAATTCCAACGTAAAGCGATACCCCTCAAGCCCTTTACTTTCTGCTGAGGCTTTTGCTGCTTGCAAGGCACTTTCTGGTAATCCTACTAACTCATTTACATCAGTAATGACCTTTTCCCACCCCATGGTGGCATCTAAAACATTATTGCTAAATTGGGAATTCAATTCAGATAAACGAGCGACAATTTCCGCATAACGTTGTTGCTGCTCTGCTGGTAAAGAGATACCAGATAATTCAAAATCACGCAGGCTATTTTCAATCGCTTTCTTTTGATCTTTTGCTAATGTCGCAAATTCCGCACTATTTTTTAATTGTAAATAGGCTTGATATAACCCTTGATGTTGCCCAACCCACGTACTGTATTCTGACAATAACGGTAAACAAGCTTGATAAACTTCTCTTAATTCTGGGCTGTTTTTGACAGCATTTAGGTGCGAAACAGGCGACCAAGCTTTACTTAACTGATCATTAACTTCTGCTAGTGGAAGATAAAAATTTTCCCATGTAAAGGTAGTTTGTTTTAGAACCTGTTCAACAGTATCTCGACATTGTTGGATTAATTGAGTAATAGCAGGTTGAATATGTTCTAATTTAATCTTTGAAAATTCAGGTAATCCTTGTGGATTAAGTAATGGATTCGACATAATAATTATCCTTTTTATAAAAACACGCCCCTAGTTATTGGGGAAAAGTAGTAGATTTCAAGGGATTTTAGGTGATAAATCTAAATAACCTTATTTTTTATCATTTATACCGTAATAGAAAAAAATGAAATTTTCTTTTCAAAATATTGGAATACCACTAGAATATTGATTACATTTCACTCATCATACATAGAATTATGAATAAATCGATCAAAGTTGAACAGTTAGAAACTCAAATTAGAGAACGTTATGACAGCCTAAGTAAACGGTTAAAACAAGTCGCAAAATATATCTTAGATAACCCCAACAGCGTAGTATTTGATACGGTTGCCATTATTGCCGAACGTGCTGAAGTTCCTCCATCAACCTTAATTCGTTTCGCCAATGTCTTTAACTTCAGTGGTTTTAATGAAATGAAACAAGTATTCAAAGAAAGCTTGATGGAGTCAACCGCTGATTACAAAGAACGTGCTGAATTATTCCATAAAATGGATACCGATCATACTGAACAAAATAGCCCAGAAAATATTCTCGCCGTATTTTCACACGCTAACGCGACTGCATTAACTCAACTAGCCACCAACATAGATATTAAACAGCTCAATGATGCCGTGAAATTATTAGACAATGCCAATAATATTTTTATCATTGGTTTAAAACGTTCTTATAGTATTGCTTGTTATTTGAATTATGCGCTCCACCATCTCAATCGCCGTTCTTATATCATTGATGGTCTCGGTGGAATGTTTGAAGAACAGCTGAATCTGATCAAGCCTGGTGATGTAGTCGTCGCAATTAGTTTTGCACCTTATGCAAAAGAAACGCTGAATATTTTGGATTCTGTGGCACAGGCTGGTGTTAAACAAATCGCCATTACTGATAGTCAACTTAGCCCATTAGTGAGTTTTAGCGATATTGCTTTTGTCATTAAAGAAGCGCATATCAATGGTTTCCGCTCACAATGCTCAACCATGAATTTAGTGCAAAGCCTCGCAATTTCTTTAGCGTTCCAGCAAGAAGAAAACTTACAATAACCACTCAATATAACCTAACTCACCAGTAGTTAGGTTACCACCCTTTTACTCATTACTTTTGTTAATAAACAATATATTTATTAGCATTCTGCATCATTCAAAATTAACTTGATATACATCAAACCACATACGCTGATTGTTCGTTAAAATCACTTTCCAGTAAACAATGTTAAGAATATTTCTTATTTAGATTTAGAATAAAGTAACGGAATGTAATGAGAGTATAGGAAGCCGTTTTATGTCTATTTATCCTCTTCATCAATTAGCCAAACATCAACAGGCTTATATCAAAGATATTATTGATAACCCTGCCTTTGGTGCATTAGATCCCTCAGTAAGTCGGCGATTAGCTGATTTAGGTTTTTCGTTAAATCGTCCGATTACGATTATTGCTAAAGGGTTACTCGGAAAAGGGCCCTATGTTGTGCGCCTTGATAATCATTCACAATTTTCATTACGCAGAGCGGAAGCGGAAAAAATTCTTTGTTATGTAAAGTAATAGGTTATGACAAGTCATCTTAATTTTGCTTTAATTGGTCCACCAAATTGTGGGAAAACTGTTTTATTTAATGCCTTAACGGGTTCTAATGCACGGATTGCTAACTATCCAGGTGTAACCGTTGACAGGCGTGAGGGAACGCTATTAGGGTATCCAAATATTACCATTCTTGATTTACCTGGCACTTATAGCTTACACACCACAAGCCCAGATGAAGAAGTTTCTCGTAATGTATTATTGGGGCATTTAGGTAAGATCCCTGATGCCATTATTGCGGTAGCCGATGCAACAAATTTACGTATGACATTACGTATGGCACTTGAGCTAAAAGCTTTAGGGTTGCCAATGATAATATCGATCAATCTTTATGATGTTGCTGTTGCGCGTGGTTTAAAAATTGATACGCAAAAAATGAGTGAGCACCTTGGTATTCCTGTGATTAGTACGATTGCTATCAATAAAAAAGGGCAAGAAAACATTAAACAAGCAATAGAAAAACTTATTACCGATGCCACCCCTATACAGAAAACCACGTTAGAATTAGAGGAAATTACCAATAATCTCAATAGCAATCAACTCTTTGCAGAAGTTGATCGACTTCTTGCAGAAACAGTAGAAAACATTAATGCATTACCTCACTGGCACAAAACATTAGATAAGATCTTTTTACACCCAATATGGGGATTGTTTACCTTAGCAATCATTATTCTTTTAATGTTTCAGGCTGTATATGCTTGGGCTGAACCCTTTATGGGATTAATTGAAGAAGGATTTGGCTGGTTATCTGAATGGTTAGTTAATACTTTACCAGAAGGTATTGTAAGAGATCTCCTTGTTGAGGGAGTCGTGGCTGGGGTGAGTAGTGTATTAGTATTTCTACCGCAAATTACTATTTTATTTGCGCTATTACTCATATTAGAAGACTCAGGTTATCTGCCTCGTGGCGCATACTTATTAGATAGTTTCTTAGCAAGAAGTGGCTTATCTGGACGTTCTTTTATTCCTTTACTGTCTGGTTTTGCTTGTGCTGTACCCGCTATTATGTCGGCAAGAACAATCTCTGATCCTCGTGAACGGCTAGCCACTATTGCTATTACGCCATTATTAACTTGTTCTGCTAGGCTGCCCGTTTATGCCCTCATCATCGCTGCAGTTATTCCAAATCAAGAAATCTGGGGAATTTTTAATCTTCAAGGATTAACGTTATTTGCCTTATATACAATGGGAATCATTTCGGCAGGATTTATTGCTTTTATTCTAAAATTATTTGCAAAACAAAAAGGCAAAGTAAAACAATTTCCTTTATTAATGGAATTACCTACTTATCGAATGCCTAACTTTAAGCATATTTTCATCACATTATGGGAACGAATAAGTGCATTTTTAAAACGAGCGGGAACCATTATTTTTGCACTTAGCATTATTTTATGGGTATTAGTTAGCTTTCCATCTGCACCTGAACAAGCAACTAACCCAGCGATTGATTACAGTTTTGCTGGAATGTTAGGACATCTACTTCAACCAATTTTTCAACCCATTGGCTTCACTTGGGAAATGTGTATTGCCATGATTCCAGGCATTGCAGCTCGTGAAGTAGTGGTTGCCGCTCTTGGTACCGTTTATGCGGTTGGAGAGATCTCAGAAGAAGCTGCCCAGCAATTTCTTATCCCATTAATACACCATAATTGGAGCATTCCAACAGCATTATCTTTTCTTGTATGGTATGTTTATGCACCAATGTGCATGGCGACATTAGCCGTAATTAAACGGGAAACCAAATCAATGCGACAAACCCTACTGATTACGCTATATTTATCTATCCTAGCCTATACCTTTGCCTATGCCACCTATCATATTGCACAAGGAATTGGACTATGATTCAGTATCTTATTGTTATCGTCTTCTTTATTGGAGCAATAGCCTATTTAGGTTATCACTTTAAACAGAGTCGAAGTAAAAATGGTGCATGTGGTAATTGTTGTCGCTGTGGTACACAATCAAAAAGAAAATCTTGCCATTAATTAATAAAAGGGTACCGTTGTACCCTCTAAAGACCTTATAGTGTTACTCGTATCTCTTCTTTATTTCCACATAAAAAAATAGTTATTTTGTTACATTAAATCTGTATTTCTCCCTATTTTTATTAAATTTCTATTAATTTTTTGCGAATAAGATCAACTTTTTAAAAAAATTTGCTTTACTAAAATTTAGCATTTAAATAATCTTATTAATACCGTCAAAAACACACTCATATATTAAGAGGATAAGACTTATGAAAAAAACAATGTTTAAAGTTCTCGCTACTGTTGCTGCATTCAGCTTTCTTTTCGCTGGAAAAGCATTCTCTGCAGAACCAATTATTATCAAATTTTCTCATGTTGTAGCAGATGATACACCTAAGGGACAAGGAGCATTATTATTCAAAAAATTAGCTGAAGAAAAATTCCCAGGTAAAGTCAAAGTAGAGGTTTACCCAAATTCTTCTCTTTATGGCGATGGTAAGGAAATGGAGGCGCTTTTATTAAATAATGTACAAATGTTAGCTCCATCACTTGCTAAATTTGATAAATATACCCCAAAAATCCAATTATTTGATTTGCCATTCTTATTTGATGATATTGAAGCTGTACAACGTTTTGAAAAAAGTGATGCAGGAAAAAGTCTACTCAATAGTATGAAAGATAAAGGTATTGTTGGTTTAGGCTACTGGAATAATGACCTTAAACAACTTTCTGCAAATAAAAAACTTGTACTTCCTAAAGATGCTCGTGGTTTAAAATTCCGTGTACAAAACTCAGAAGTTCTTGATGCACAATTCAAACAACTAAATGCGGTACCCCGTAAAATGGCATTTGGAGAAATGTACCAAGGTCTACAAACTGGCGTAGTTAATGGTGCAGAAAACCCATACTCAAACATTTACTCTCAAAAAATCAATGAAGTACAAAAATATATCACCGAATCTAACCACGGTTTACTTTCTTATATGGTTATCGTGAACAGTAAATTTTGGGAGGATTTACCAGAAGATATACGCGCTGGTTTAATGGAAATTATGGACATTGTTAGCGATGATGTAAATAAAAAATCACACGAATTTAATCTTGCCGATAAACAACATATTCTTAATGCTAAAACAACGGAAATTATTACCTTAACACCAGAACAAAGAAAAGAATGGCGTGAAGCAATGCGCCCTGTTTGGAAAAAATTTGAAGATAAAATTGGTGCTGATTTAATTAAAGCAGCTGAAGAATCTAATAATAAATAATCGTTCGACTCTCAAGTGCGGTATATATTACCGCACTGATTGCTCAAGTTTGTAAGGAGCATCTATGCAACAATTTAATTACCTCTGGGGAAAACTTGAGGAGTTTATGATTGCATTTTCTCTCGCGTTAATGACGTTGGTTACATTCGTTTATGTCATGTTTAATAACCTTTACACCCCTTTCTATGACTTGGCGGATACTTATCCTAGTCTTGAATCAGTTTTAATTCCAGTTGCAACCTTTTGTATGACAGTTGCACAGGAAATGACGTGGAGTGTTGCATTAACTAAACTCTTTTTTGCAATGTTAATCTTTTTTGGCGCCTCTTATGGGGTTCGTACTGCGGGTCATATTGGAATTGATGCTATCGTTAAAAAATTCTCCACGCCAACTCAACGATACATCAGTATTTTTGCTTGTTTGGCTTGCTTAATTTATGCTGGCACAATTATGTTTGCAAGTGTTGAATGGGTGCAAGCATTACTTATTGCAAATATCGGTGCAGAAGATTTGCAGCATTTTGGTATCCAACTTTGGCATCTTGGTATGATCATTCCTATTGGTTACTTCATGATTTTTGCTCGCTTTATTGAAATCTTTATTCGTTTATTACAAGGCAAGCAAAATGATCTCGGTTTAGCAGATGAAGCTAAAGATGCAATCAAGTTACAAGAGCCAGATGGAGCTGAGGAGTAATTATGACTATTATTTTCTTATTTGCTTGTTTATTTTTCTTAATGCTTATTGGTGTACCTATTTCTGTCGCATTAGGATTATCTGGTTCTTTAGTCATTATTCTATTTAGCCAAGATTCTATTAGCTCCGTTGCAATCAAGTTATTTGAAACTTCTGAACACTATACTTTGTTAGCGATTCCATTCTTCCTTCTCGCTGGTGCATTTATGACAACAGGTGGTGTAGCTCGCCGTTTGATTGACTTTGCAAATGCAACTGTTGGACATATCCGTGGAGGATTAGCGATTGCATCGGTTTTATCTTGTATGCTATTCGCTGCACTTTCAGGTTCAAGCCCAGCAACAGTTGCCGCTGTTGGCTCAATCGCTATTGCAGGAATGGTTCGTTCTGGTTATCCAATTACATTTGGCACGGGAATTGTGTGTAACGCAGGCACACTCGGTATTTTAATTCCACCCTCTGTAGTCATGGTGGTTTACGCTGCGGCAACTGAATCTTCTGTTGGTCGTTTATTCATGGCTGGCGTAGTACCTGGATTACTTCTTGGTGTGGTATTAATGGTCGCAATTTATATTGTTGCTCGTTTAAAAAATCTTCCTGCATTACCGCGTGCAAGTGTAAGTGAATGGTTCAGAGCAGCAAGAAAGGCTTTCTGGGGACTAATCTTAATGGTGATTATCCTTGGTGGTATTTATAGTGGCGCATTCACACCAACTGAGGCTGCTGCAGTTGCTGCAGTTTACTCATTCTTTGTTTCAGTCTTCATCTATAAAGACATCAAATTAAAAGAGTGTCCAAAAGTCTTACTAGAAGCAGGTAAACTCAGCATTATGTTGATGTTTATTATTGCTAACGCAATGTTGTTTGCACACGTTTTAACTACAGAACAAATACCACAACAACTTACTCAGCTCGTTACCGAAATGGATTTACAAGGTTGGCAGTTCTTAATTATGGTAAACATAGTATTACTTATTGCTGGTGCTTTTATGGAACCATCTGCAATTATCTTAATTTTAGTGCCAATCTTATTCCCTATTGCTACTCAATTAGGTATTGATCCAATTCATCTTGGTATTATTATGGTGGTGAATATGGAAATTGGTATGATTACCCCACCAGTTGGTCTTAACTTATTTGTATCCTCTGCAATCACTGGATTATCTTTACCACAAGTTATTAAAGCGGCAACGCCTTGGTTATTATTGATGTTAACTTTCTTACTTGCGGTTACCTATATTCCAGCAATCTCTCTAGCATTACCAAACTGGATCGGCGCGGTGTAAATACCAGAATGATGACAAATAAAAAGGCACTAACAATAGTGCCTTTTCTTTTGCATAAAACAACTATATTTATTACAGATTATCTACTTTCAGCATATTGTTTCAAAATAACATACATCTCATCTTTCAAACGTAATTTTACTTTCTTTAACGTTTCAATTTCTTCGTGAGTACCATAGTCAATTTTATTTATCATATTTTGAATTTTATGATCAAGCTCATTATGTTCATCAAACAATTTAGCAAAATGTTTATCTTGAGTTTTTAATACGCTAATTAAATCACGGTATTCTGGAAACATAATTTTCTCCTCTGGATAATTGTTCATAATTAATATAGCGTTTTTCCTTCTGGGCTACTGTGAACAACATCACACTTTACTTTAATTGTTGCTTTATTTTCACTAATAATGCTTCACAACAACTCTCTAATAATTCATATGTTTCAGTAAAATTCCCTGTATACCAAGGGTCAGGAATATGATCTTTTGGTAACCATGAACAGAGATCTGTAATTTTAAAAATTTTCTCTGGTTGATATCCAAATAGCTTTTCTAACTCATTGATATTGCTATTATCCATACCAATGAGATAATCAAATTGTTGCAAATCTTGTTTGGTAACTTGTCGGCTACGAAACCCATGATTCTCAATTTTATGTAAATCTAGCATATCAGCAGTACCACAATGCATTCCTGCACCACTATGCCACCCTGCTGTTCCAGCACTATCCACAAAAATTTGCTCTGTTAAATTTGCTTTTTTTACTTTATCTTTAAAAATAAATTCTGCCATTGGTGAACGGCATATATTCCCTAAACAGATAAATAAAATCCGAATTTTCTGCATAACCTATCCCTAAAATTATCCAATAAAAAAGGCAGTAAATTACTGCCTTAGTAACTAAATATCAAGTATTAGGTTAATTAAATAACCCTAATTGATAAATAATAAAAAATAATGTGAACATGGTTAAATACAATAAACCAATTAAAGCAAGCCAATATAATCCACCTTTAACTTGATGTTTACCACCTTTTAAAGTCAAAAGAAAATTTAATGTCGCAAAAACTGGCGTAGCAACAAATGATGCAATCATTGCAAATTTCAACATTGGTCCTAACGCATTATTAAAGAAGAAAATAATCATTGCACCCGATAATGTTGCTAAAACAAAGGCAATATTTAAATAGGTTGCTCGAGTCCCCTTTCGATTAAGCAATAATCGTAAACTTTCTACATTAGTACGTGAATACCCATCAATGACTGTTAATGTTGTACCAAACATACAAAGAAAAGCAATTAAAGCAATTAATCCCCTTGCCCATTCCCCGATAGTAGAAGAATACATACCAATCAGTTGCGCAACATATTTACCACCTACCATTTCAACGGGGACACCTGAACCATATTGTACTAATGCACCTAATGCAAGAAAGACTAAGGCTAAAATAGCTGTACCAATATATCCAACATTAAAATCAAAAATCCCATCGCGATAAGATATTTTCGCCATACGTTTTTTTGCCACCACCCACATTGAATTAATTGCAGATATTTCGATTGGTGCAGGCATCCACCCCATCAAGGCAACAATAAAGGCTAAAGCACCTAATTGCCAAGGGCTTTCACTCACATAATCAGTTGGTGCAACACCACCACGAAAAGCAGCAATAATAACAGCTAATACCGTTGCCACCGTTAAACAGATCATGACAATTTTAGATAATCCATCTAATAAACGATATTGTCCTAACAATAAAATAGCGAGGCTCACAATGAGTACTGTCAAACTTAACATTGGCACAGGCAATGGAATCACAAATGATAAAATCACAGCAGAAAGCAAGGCAACTGCTGCAGTATTAATCATGGTGGCAAAAATATTTAATAAAAAGAAAATCCAAAGATAAAATACACCTTTCTCTTTATATCCTTCCAATAAAGTTTTATTCGTTTCTAAGGTATATTGCACCCCAAAACGGAAAAATGGATATTTGAATAAATTAGCTAAAATAATAATAATTGCTAGTTGCCAACCATAAATTGCACCAGACTGAGTCGACGCGATAAGATGTGAGCCGCCCACTGCTGCAGAAGCCATTAAAATACCAGGTCCTAATGCAGAAAAACGGCTCTTCACCGTAGAATATTGCTTATTATTCGTCGTTGTTATTGTATTCATAGTAAATTCTCTAAATAATAATTAGTGTTTTTAAATAAAATCATAAAAAATTTAGTAGATCAATCTAAAAAACAATAAATTGAAAATATAAAATCTTTATAAAAAACTATTTTTTCATCATTTATCAGAATAAAAACATGAAAAGATTTTTTCGTTTAAGCAGTTTATTTGTTATCTGAAATTATTAATGGTGATTAATTTTTTTATTAACGTTATCAAATAACATTTTAACTGCTGAATATTTAAACGCTTTATTTTTAGACAAAAGTGATTTAGCAACGATTTAAGAGAAAATATTTCACTAATAATCCCCGTTTCAAGTACAATCTAATCTTTACCTCTAACTAGATACACTACTTATGTTACTAACCATTCTTTATTTAATTGGTATCACTGCTGAAGCAATTACTGGTGCATTAGCAGCTGGTCGAGAAAAAATGGATATTTTTGGCGTCATTATTATTGCCTCTGTAACCGCTATTGGCGGTGGTTCTGTACGAGATGTATTGTTAGGGCACTATCCTTTAGGGTGGGTGAAACACCCTGAATATATTGCGATTGTCGCTGGTGCTGCCGTATTAACCGTTATCATTGCACCATTAATGCGGTATTTAAAAGCAGTTTTCTTAATCTTAGATGCGTTGGGCTTAATTGTTTTCTCTATTATCGGCGCACAAGTTGCGTTAAATATGGGGCATGGTTTTATTATTGCCTCTGTTGCAGCCATTATTACTGGCGCATTTGGTGGTGTCTTACGAGATTTACTCTGTAACCGTATCCCATTAGTGTTTCAAAAAGAGTTATATGCAAGTATCGCTTTCTTAGCAACCGCTGTTTATATTGGGTTACAAGAAACCAGCCTTCCACCTGATGCAATTACATTAATTACTCTCTTAGCGGGTTTCCTCGCTCGCTTGCTTGCCATTCGCTTTGGTTTAAGTTTACCTATTTTTGACTACCAAGAAGATAAAAATTGGTCTTGGGTGGAAAAACTACCAAAACGGAAAAAATAATATGCTTAATGAGATTACTTTTTATCAACGTTTTCAAGCAAATATTTTAAATGGTAGCAAAACCATTACCATTCGTGATGCAAGTGAAAAAGATTTCACTATTGGTAGCACTGTTGATGTATTTACTTTTGAACAACATCAATGGTTTGCTAAAATCAAAATTCTTGCCATAACGGCAATTTCTTTTCAGGAATTAACAGACACTCACGCACAACAAGAAAATATGACGCTGAGTGAGTTGAAAACAGTCATTCAAGAAATTTACCCTAATACGGATCAACTGTTTGTAATCCATTATCAACTGGTTGAGTCGTAACTCGTTGTCGCCAATAGGTTGCAAATTTCGGCTTCCCTTTTGCCGTTTCACCACGATATTTATAAGTAATCACGCTCCCAATCGGTGGTGGGTTAGCTCGTTCATCAAGAGAAAACCCCGAACCGATTTTAAATTGTCCTCGATAATTTTCACAAGTAAGCGATCCCATTACATTATGGAATTGCCCCTTACCTTTATGATGTGCGATAACTGTACATTCTTCATCTTGATGACGTTTAAGTTTTAAAATTTGATTACTACGTCCTGTTAAGTATTCAGCCTTTGGATTTCGTACTACCACACCCTCACCGCCTAATTTTTCTACCTGATCCAAAAACTGAAAAACAGCTTGTTTATTTTCAATCGGTAATTGCGGAATAATTTCAATATAAGGAGATGGGTGTTTAACTAAATAATCTTGTAATACAGATAAACGCTGCCATAAATCCCCCTGTGCTTCTGGGACATCAAAGACATATAGTTTTAATTTATACCACCCTTTATCTTCTAAACTTCTAGTAATACTAGAAATCTCTGCAAATTTCCCTCGTTCACTAAATAATTCGCCATCAATCGCAAATGGAGGAAAATCTTTAATAAAGTAATCTGGAGGAAATAAACGGTTCTCTTGTCGCGTAATTAATTGTTTACCATTCCAATAACCTCGTACGCCATCTAATTTCTCACTCATTACCCAACCTTGCAGATCTTGATCACGATATTCATTTAATAACATCACTGATTCTTTCGCTTGAGCAGGTAAGATACAAATCATGCTCAATAATCCCAATAATAGTCGTCGCATATTTCCTCCTTGTTCCGCAAGGTAAAAATAAGTAAATATGACAAAAGAGCGAGGAATAATACGAAAAAGTGTGAAGTGAATAGAGGAAATAAAATTATATACTATGGCTTACCTAAACGAATGGTATAAAAAAAGCTGCACTTTTTACAAATGCAGCTTTTCGTTTTCTTTTAATTATGCCTTATGTTTCATCGCTGGAAAGAGAATCACATCACGAATAGAAGCAGCATTAGCAAACAACATCGCTAAGCGGTCAATCCCTAATCCCTCTCCTGCTGTTGGCGGTAAGCCATGTTCTAATGCCACCACAAAATCTTCATCTTTGAACATTGCCTCATCATCACCCGCCTCTTTTGCTGCCACTTGTGCATCAAAACGCTCATTTTGATCTTCAGCATCATTCAATTCTGAGAAGCCGTTACCAATTTCACGTCCACCAATAAAGAGTTCAAAACGATCAGTTACCTCTGGATTTTGATCATTACGACGCGCTAATGGCGAAATTTCGGCTGGGTGCGCCATTAGGAAAGTTGGTTGGATCAAGTGATGCTCTGCAACCTCTTCAAAAATAGCATTGACTAAACTCCCCAAGCCCCAAGATTTTTGTACTTCAATGCCAAGTTTTGTTGCAAGTTGTTTTGCTTTTTCAAGATCATATAAATCCTCTTTTACAATCCCTTTATCCGCACCATATTTTAGAATGGCTTCGTGCATCGTAATACGCTCAAACGGTTTGCCGAAATCAAATTCATATTCACCATAAGGAACAATAGTTGTACCTAAAATATCTAACGCCAATTTACGCAATAGTTCTTCAGTGTTATCCATTAGATCATGATAATCCGCATAGGCTTGGTAGTATTCCAACATTGTAAATTCTGGGTTATGGCGAACAGAAACCCCTTCATTACGGAAATTACGGTTTAACTCAAATACACGTTCAAATCCACCAACGACTAAACGTTTTAAGTAAAGTTCTGGTGCAATACGCAGATACATATCAATATCAAGGGCATTATGGTGCGTTACAAATGGGCGTGCCGATGCGCCACCTGGGATCACTTGCAACATTGGAGTTTCCACTTCCATAAAACCTTTGCCAATAAAGTATTCACGGATACCCGCAATCACTTTAGAACGAATCACAAAAGTACGGCGAGACTCTTCGTTGCTAATCAAATCGAGATAACGTTGGCGATAACGCATTTCTTGATCCGATAAACCATGGAATTTATCAGGCAATGGGCGTAATGCTTTAGTCAGCAACTCAATGTCTGTACAACGCACCGTTAATTCATTAGTTTTGGTTTTAAATAATGTCCCTTTCGCCCCAACAATATCCCCGAGATCTAACATCGCCATCATTTCTTCATACACACCTTCAGGCAATAAATCACGGGCAACATAGAGTTGGATTTTACCGCTCATATCTTGAATGGTAATAAAGCTTGCTTTTCCCATTTTACGGCGCGTCATAATACGTCCCGCTACCGCAACAGGAATTTCCTTATCTTTTAACGCTTCACTCTCTTCATTTGCATAAGAAGTATGCAAATCACCCGCAAGACTATCGCGACGAAACGTATTTGGAAACGCATTTCCTTTTTGGCGTAAACTTGCTAATTTTTCACGGCGAACTAACATTTCACCATTTAGATCAAGTTCTTGATTATGTTCTGACATAGTTATACCTTTTATTTCTCAATTATTTTTTACAATCCAGCTTTCAAACTTGCTTCAATAAAGCGATCTAAATCACCGTCTAATACAGCTTGTGTGTTACGGTTTTCTACACCGGTACGCAGATCTTTAATGCGAGAATCATCAAGCACATATGAGCGAATTTGGCTACCCCAACCAATGTCTGATTTACTCTCTTCCAGCGCTTGCTTTTCAGCATTTTTCTTTTGTAATTCAAGCTCATACAATTTAGCTTTTAATTGTTTCATTGCTTGATCTTTATTTTTGTGTTGCGAACGGTCATTTTGACATTGCACTACAATACCACTTGGCATATGGGTAATTCGCACCGCACTTTCCGTTCTATTAACGTGCTGCCCACCTGCCCCTGATGCACGATACACGTCAATCCGCAAATCAGCTGGATTGATTTCAATATCAATATCATCGGTTATTTCAGGATAAACAAACGCCGCACTAAATGACGTATGACGACGATTATTTGAGTCGAAAGGACTTTTGCGCACTAAGCGGTGAATCCCTGTTTCTGTTCGCAACCAACCAAAAGCATATTCTCCACTGACACGAATGGTAGCGGATTTAATGCCTGCGACATCACCATCAGAAACTTCCATTAATTCCGTTTTAAAGCCTTTGCTTTCAGCCCAACGCAAATACATTCGCAATAACATCTCTGTCCAATCTTGCGCTTCCGTTCCACCTGATCCCGCTTGTAAATCCACATAACAATCCGCGCTATCGTGTTCGCCACTAAACATTCTGCGAAATTCCAATTTTGCGAGTTTTGCTTCTAACTGATCTAACTCAACGAGCACCTCATCAAACGTTTCTTGATCATCGGCTTCTACCGCAAGTTCTAGCAAGCCGTCGACATCTTCCAAACCTTGTTGTAGATCTTTAATAGTATTGACAACAGCTTCCAATGAAGAACGTTCTTTACCTAACGCTTGTGCTTTCTCTGGATCATTCCAGATATCAGGTTGTTCTAATTCCGCATTGACTTCTTCTAAACGCTCTACCTTGCTATCAAAGTCAAAGATACCCCCTAAGCGCTAGGGTTCTTTCGCCAATATCGCTAATTCTATTTTTAATTGGGTTTATTTCAAACATATCAATTTTAATCTTAAATCACATCAGAAATCGGCAATTATAGAGTATTCCTGTTGTGAAGCCTAGTTTCTTTCCAAGAAATTTGTTAGCGCCTATATTATTTATGCTAGAATACGCCGCTTATGTGAAATCCAGATATTAAATCTTTAACTTATTCAAAAAAGGAGGAAACTCAATGAAATCAGAATTAGATACTTCAACACTTTCCTACCGAGATAAAATGGCGATTGAAGAGTATGAACGTTTAAGTCCTCGTTTACTGTATGAAATTATTCGCCAAGATGGAATCGAAGAACTTACCCGCCCAACAAAAGCACTTATCTTTTCGGGCATTACTGCGGGGCTAGTTGTAACATTTTCATTTGTCTTTAAAGCCATTTTTACTGCTTATGTTCCTAATGAACCTTGGGCGCCATTAGTAACTAATATGGGCTACACAGTCGGCTTTTTATTAGTTATTTTAGGGAGAATGCAACTTTTTACTGAGAATACCATTACTACCGTTGTTCCTTTATTTAATCCATTAACATGGCGAAAAGTAACTGCTGTTTCACGCTTATGGTCTATCGTATTATTCTCTAATCTCATTGGTACCGCTTTGGCGGCATTATTTTTACAAAATCATCAGGTATTCAACCCTGAGTTTGTCAGTGCAATGCATGAAATCGCCATGCACGTAAAACACATGAGCATATCAGAAAATATTTTAAAAGGGATTCCTGCTGGGATTCTGATTGCCTCCGTTGTATGGATGATGCCATCAGTGAACAGTGGTAAATTTATTATGATCTTCTTTTTTATCTATTTGATTGCATTAGGTGATTTTGCGCATGTAATTGTAGGTTCTGCTGAAATTGCTTATTTAGTGTTCCAAGGAGACGCTTCACTTTATGACTACTTTGTTACCTTTCTCCTCCCAACTTGTTTTGGTAACATTTTAGGGGGAACTGTGGTCTTTACTATGATGATTTATGGTCAAGTCAATCAAGAAATTGAATTGCGAGCTAACAAGTAGAACAGGAAAAATTGTATTTTCAATCTATAAATCACGCTCAAACCTAGTTTCAAGAATAGATAGCTTTGACATCCTCCCCGCCCTAAAGGACGGGGATTCCTACTAGTGCCAATTGCAAGCAATGGACTACTCTCGGT